>JBQGDI010000015.1:0-18442 GCA_052038965.1 Candidatus Limnocylindrales bacterium
CCACGAGGATTGCTCACCGATCACGTTCACGACCAGGAGGGAGATGGCGCAGCTGACGGCGAACTTCGATCTTGCTCCGACAGCTCCGCCACCGACGCCAACCGACCCTCCGTCCCCGCCACCGACGGACCCACCCGCCACCCCCACCCTGACGGAGGCTCCGGCGATCACCCCGGAAGTCAGCCAGGCCACGAGCTGACGGCCGAGCGGGCGACGCCATCCCCCTCGGCGACGCCGACGGGCCGGAGGGCACGCGCCAGACCCGGGGGGCCGCTACTCGACGACGACCGACTGCACGACCGTTCGCCCAACGACGAAGCTGCCGACGCTCGTCGACCGGATCCACTCGTAGCGGACCCACAGCGAGGCTGGCGCAAGGTCGGCCAGGTGGACCTCGGCGTCGGCCGGGCTCGAGAGCACGGCGAGGTACGGGTCGCCGTTGACGTAGCTCGGGTCGTCGTTCGACTCGGACGCGACGAACTTGCCGTAGCTGAAGCACGCCGCGGGCACCGAGCCACTCGTCCACGACGCGTCGATGGTCCCGGGGCCGCCGGTCGCCGCGAAGCCCTCGAGGGCCACGGTCGCCACGGCGGTGACCGGCTTGGACGGGCTGACGGCGAGGACCTGGTCGGACACGTCGACCGCGAAGATGCGGTACCAGGCGGTCGTCCCGGCGGCCACGCCGGTGTCGAACGCGTCCTGGCCCGGTGTCTTCGTGACCAGCATTGCACCGGCCGGCGGGTAGGCCGCCTCGACCTCGCTCGAGAGGCTTCGGAAGATCCGGTACTTGTAGGTGCCCGGCGCCGACGACCACAGCAGCAGGTTGGCGCCGGGGCAGTCCTTGGCGGCGAGCGAGATCGAGCCCACCACCGGCTCGGTTGGCTTCGGGGTCGGCTTCGGCGTCGGCTTCGGGGTGGGCCTGGACGTCGCCTTCGGCGTCGGCGTGGGCGCGAGCGTCGGCTGGGTCGACGGTCCGGCGCTCGTCGCCGGCACGGGCGCGGGCGTCTCCACGGGACCGGCGGTCGGCGCGGCCGTCGCCGGGGCCGGCGTCGCGAGCGCGATCGCCGACGGCGGCACCGAGGGCGGCGGGAGGAGCCAGTCCAAGCGGATGTTGCCCGCGCCGACGGCCACGGCAGCGACGAGCATCGCCGCGGCGGCCAGCATTGCCCAGCGAGGTCGCGGCGGCGCGGTCGAGATGCGGCCAGAGATTCGCGGTGCGAGCCGGACCGGAGCCCAGGCAGAGCCCTCCTCGGCAGTGCGGCCCAGCGGCGCGGTCGCGGCCTCGGCCGTTGCCGAGGCGAGCAGCCTGGCCCGCAGGTTCGAGGCGAATGCCGGGTCCGGTCGCGAGCGATTTGCGGCTCGGCGGCGGGCCGACCGACCGGCATCCGCGAGGGCCGCGTCGAGGTCCGCCAGGTCGGCGTCGAGCACGTCGAAGCCGGCCTCCGGCAGACCCGTGTCGCGCGGCGGGAAGCGGTCGTCAGGCCGCATCGATGGCCTCCCGCTCGAGGGCACCGCGCAGCGTTCGAAGCGCCCGGTGGACCTTCACCGCGACCGTCGCGCGGGAGCAGCCGAGCGCGGCCCCTAGCTCATCGGGCCCGAGCCCGTCGAAGTAGCGGAGCACGATGACCCGGCGATGGACCTCCGGCAGCCGGGCGAGGGCGCGACGCAGGACGTCGCGGTCGAGGGCGGAGGTGAAGGCCCGCGCCGCAGCCTCGTCGCCGAGGGTCGCGGCCAGATCGCCGTCGCCATCGTCGTGATCCGAGGCCCGCCCCCACAGCGGCACGTCGTGCCGGGCCCGGCGGGCGTGGTCGATGAGCGCGTTCGCGGCGACCCGGTACAGGAAACCGCCGAAGGACGCGTTGCGGAAGTCCTCCCGGTGGACCGCACCGAGCGCCCGTTCGAAGGTCGTCGCGGTCAGGTCCTCGGCCACCGCTCGATCCTCGACGCGTCGGGCCACGTAGCCGTAGATCCGTGGCAGGTAGAAGTCGTACAGCTCGCCGAAGGCAGCGGCGTCGGCCCGGGCGCGAGCCACGAGGGCCTGCTCCCGGGCCGGTTCCATGCGGGTCGATGCATTGTCGATCGCCATCGGCGGCTCGATGCTGCGGACGGGCGGTCCACCCGGCCATGGCCCAGCGGTACTCCCGCCGGGGGCGCCGAGTGGAGCCGCCCGCCCATCATCCGAACCCTCGCGGCTACGGCACGGTGACCGCGACGGCGGCACTCTGTCCGAGGAGGACCTTGCCGTCCCCGTAGTAGCCCAGGCACTGGACCCGGTAGTAGACGGTCTGGCCGGCCGCCGGCTTGTCGAGCCACCAAGTCGCGTTCACGTCGCCGATCGCGGCGAGGAGCGTGGTCCCGTCGGTCCACGGGAAGTACGACGGGTTGTCATGCTCCGCGCGGACGAGCTTGTAGTAGACGAAGCCCTCGACGTTGCAGGCGCTCCACGAGAGCTCGACCTTGCCCTCGGCGTTCAGGCTCGCCTGCAGCGCCAGGGTGATCGGATCCGGCGGCGGGGTCGGATCGGGACGATCTGGGACCTCGATGCCCTTGGCGTTGGAGGCCCGGACGACCTTGTAGCCGGCGTCCGTCTTGCGGACGCAGAAGACGCGATACCAGAGCTTGCGACCGTCGGGCGAGTGCTTGTCGACGGCGCGCCGCTTGCCGCCCGGTTCGACGACCGCGATGAGCTCGTCGTTGTCGCCGGTCGGCCAGGCCACGGTCGAATCCTTCGAGCGGACGACCTTGTAGTAGTCGAAGTCGACGCCGGCGCACGAGTCCCACTCCACGACGGGGTAGGTGTCGTACAACCCGACCCAGATCCCGAGGACGTCGGGCTCGGGCTTCGGCTCGGGCTTCGGTTCTGGCTTTGGCTCCGGCTTGGGGGTCGAAGCGGGCTTCGGCTTGGCCGTCGGGTCGAGGACGGGCTTGGCCGTGGTCGCCGGGTCGGCCGGCTTCTCGCTCGGCTTGACGTACGGGCTCTCGGTCGGCTTGGCCGTCGCCTCGTCTCTGCCGACGTCGCCGGTCAGCATCGCCTCGTCGCCCGCCGAGTCACTCGAGCTCAGGAGGCCGGCTGGGCCCAGCGCCGCGCCGAACGCAAGGCCGGCGATGAGGAACGTCCCGACGATCGCACCGGGGAGCGAGCGAGTCAGGCCGCGCGGGTCGCGTGGACTCCGCGCAGCAGCGCCGCCGTCGATCGAGACGGTCCGGTCGTCGAGGAGCTCGACCGCCGGCTCCGCGACCGGCGTGGCCGGAGGGGCTTCGGCGGGTCGCGCGGTGGCGCCCCGGTGGCGCACCTGTCGTGTCATCTGGGCACTCCCCCTTGCTGGCCGTCGACGACGGCCGGATGAGACCGTTGGCCTCGGTGCGAGGCCGTGGCGTCAAAACGGCGAGGGCAGCCCGGGATTACAGGCCCCGGGACAGAAAGTCGTCCTACGTACCGCCGATCCGCGGAGGGCCTGGCCCGGCGCGCCAGCGACTGACCAGATCGGCCCGGCCCGGGAGGTCGATTTGACGATGTGGCACGGACGGACCTTGACCGACACCCGGGGGCCGGCTATGGTCGCACCTAACGATCGTTAGTTAGGAGCGCATCCCATCGAGGCGATCCCCGTTTCCCGCCGCCGAGCCATCGAAGACGTGGCCAGCGACCTCTTCCGCGAGCACGGCTACGCCGGGACGAGCATCCGCGACATTGCCCGGGCCCTGTCGGTGCAGGGCGCGAGCCTGTACGCCCACGTCGCGTCCAAGGAGGACGTCCTGTGGGCGATTGTCGACCGCGCCGCGTCACGCTTCGAGGTCGCGGCCGACGCCGCCGAGGCCGACGCGGACGCACGACGGCCCGGTGATCCCGTCGAGGCCCTCGCGGCGCTGACCCGCGCCCACGTCGAGGTCCTGGTCGCCGACGTCGACGAGGCCAGCGTCTTCGTCCACGAGTGGCGGGCCCTTGGCCCGGCGCGACGGGCCGAGATCCTCGAGCGGCGGGACGCGTATGAGGCCCGCTTCCGGCGCCGCGTCGCCGACGGGATCGCGATCGGAGCGTTCGAGATGACCGATCCAGCCCTGGCCTCGACCGTCCTGCTGACCGCCCTCAACGGCGTCGCGACCTGGTACGACCCGAACGGCCGCCTGCCCGCTGGCCGCGTGGCCGATCATCTCGTCGACCTGTCCCTGCGCATGCTCGGCACCGCGCCGTAGCCTCGAAGGAGCGTCCCATGACCGACCCCCTCGCGCTCGATCCCGTCCTCCCCGTCAGGCAGCGGAGCGAGCGGCCGTGGAACGACGACCTTCCGCACGACGAGCGATTCGCCCACTTCGAGGCTCACGTCACGGCTGGCGGCAAGATCGAGGCGACCGACTGGATGCCCGATGAGTACCGGACCGCGGTCCTGCGGTTCGTCGAGATGCATGCCAACTCGGAGCTCATGGGGGTCCTGCCGGAGCGCGAATGGATCATGCGGGCTCCGACCCTGCGTCGGAAGCTGGCGCTGACCGCCAAGGTCCAGGACGAGGTGGGCCACGCGCAGCTGCTGTACCGCGTCGCCGAGGATCTCGGCAAGCCGCGCGAGGCGATGCTGGAGGACCTCCTGGCTGGGAAGACGAAGTTCCACAACGTCTTCCACTATCCGACCCGTTCATGGGGTGACATCGGGATCATCGCCTGGCTGGTCGATGCGGCGGCGATCGTGGCCCAGCAGGCCCTCCGGGACAGCAGCTACGCCCCGTACGCCCGGACGATGCAGAAGATCTGCTGGGAGGAGTCGGTCCACATCATGCACGGCCGCGACGTCGTGGTGACGCTCGTGAACGGGAACCCCGCGCAGCGCGACCTGGTGCAGGAGGCGCTCGACCGCTGGTGGGGCCCGCTGATGCAGATGCACGGTCCGCGCAGCGACCGGGCGAAGGACCGCGACCTCCACTGGCGGATCAAGGCCAAGACCTCCGAGGAGCTACGCCAGGAGTTCCTCACGATCTACGTCCCCCGGATCCGCGAGCTCGGCCTCGTGATCCCCGACCCGGAGCTGCGCCACGACGAGGCTGCCGGCGAGTGGCGCTACTCGGAGCCCGACTGGCAGGAGCTCCGGACCGTCGTCACGAACCACGGCCCGAAGTCGGAGGAGCGCCTGCAGTTCCGACGGCTCAACCGCGAGGCCACGCGCTGGGTCCGCGACACGATCCTGGCTCCGGCGGCGGCGGCGTGACGCTCACCATGGACGGTCGCTCCACGGACGGGGCGACACCCACCTCCCCGTATGCCCGTCGTGGGAATGGCGGAGAAGGGACACTGCGGCGCCCCCAGTCGCGCTATTCCTGCGACGGGCACAGCCGAGGCTCTGTCATTCGTGGCCCGCGGGCGGGAGGCGGGCGATGAGCGCTCGATCGGAGACAGCTGGCCTCGAGCCGTACGAAGTCTTCCGCCAGGAGAAGGAAGGCGGGCCGATGGTCCACGGCGGCAACGTCCTCGCGCCCGACGCGGAGCTGGCGACGCACTACGCCCGCGAGATGTTCGCGCGGCGCAGCGAGAGCACCCGCCTGTGGGTCGTGCGCCGGGCCGACGTCCACGTCCTCGAGGACCCCGACCTGCTCGACCCGCCGCTCGACCGCTCGTTCAAGAAGCCCGGTGGCTACGTCATGCGTGACAAGCTCTCGGCCGCCCGGACCCGCGCCGGCACGACGAAGCCCGGCGCCCGTGCGTCGAGCCACGACACGACCGGTCGGCGAGGGCCCGATCGATGACCCTGTCCGGCGCTCGCGCTCCGAGCGCGGTGCGGGTGGCAGCGGCTGCCCTCGACCAGCCGGCGCGGGCGGCGCTCGCCGAGCTGCTGCTGACGATGGCCGACGACGAGTTCGTCGGTGGGTTCGTCGACTCCGAGTGGACGGGCATCGCGCCGATCCTCGAGGAGGACGTTGCGACGTCGTCGATCGCCCAGGACGAGCTGGGCCACGCCCGTGCCCTCTACGAGCTGCTCGCCGAGGTCGTCGACGACGGCCGCGATGCCGACGCGATCGCCTACGACCGCGAACCGAACGAGTACCGGCACGCCCGGTTGCTGGACCGGCCGCGCGGCGACTGGGCCGACACGATCGCTCGCCGGTTCCTGTACGAGCTGGCGGACGAGGCTCGCCTCGCGTCGATCGGTGGCGGCTTCCCCCCGCTCGCCGAGCTGGTCGCGAAGCTCCGGCGCGAGGAGCGCTACCACCGGATGCACGCGATCGCGTGGATCGAGCGCCTGGCGATCGGCGGACCCGACCCGCGCGGGCGCCTGGAGCGAGCCCTGGCGGCGGCAGAGGCGGTGGCACCCACGGTGTTCACACCCCTCGAAGGCGAACGCGAGCTTGTCCGCGCGGGCATCCTCTCGCGATCGTTGGCCGAGGCCGAGGCCGCCTGGCGGGCCGACCTCACGCGGACGCTCGTGCCGCTCGGGCTCGCGCTGCCCCCAGAGATCGAGCACGGGCCCGATGGTCGAGCCGGCCACTCGGCGGCCTTCCGCTGGCTGTGGGGCGAGTTCACGGCGGTGCGCCGATCCGATCCCGGGGCCGCCTGGTGAGCCCGGATCGCGCCGCCGTGGCGGCACCGCTGGCTCGGGCGGTCGGCCTCGACCGAGCCGTGGTGCTCGCCGAGCTCGACGCCGTCCCCGACCCCGAGATCCCGAGGGTCTCGATCGTCCAGCTCGGGATGATCGGCGATGTCGAGGTGGACGCCGGCGCCATCCGCGTCGAGCTGCTGCCGACGTTCGTTGGCTGCCCCGCCCTGGAGCTGATCCGCGATTCGATCGTCGAGCGCCTGGCAAGGTTCGCTCGACCGGTCGAGGTTCGGGTTTCGTATGCCACGCCATGGACGTCGGACCGAATCACTCCGGCTGGGCGGGAGGGCCTCCGGAGCTCCGGCGTTGCTCCGCCACCGCGGATCGGCGTGGCCAGGGGTCGGAGCCTGCCCGTGCTGGAGTCCCCGCCGGCGGGCGCAGCCGCGGCGGGCGCAGCCGCGACGTCGGACGACCCGACGCCGTGCCCATACTGTGGCTCCTACCGGACCACGCTGGTGAGCCCGTTCGGCCCGACGCAATGTCGGACGGTCCATCACTGCGCCGACTGTCGCCAGCCGTTCGAGGGCTTCAAGGCCGTCTGATGGCGGCCCGAGTCGGGATCGTCGGTGCCGGGACCATGGGCTCCGGGATCGCCCAGGTCGCCCTCGAAGCGGGCTGGGAGGTTCGCCTCCAGGACGTCGCGGCGGCAGCTCGCGAGCGGGCCCGCGAGCGCATTCGCGAGGGCCTCGGGCGCCGCGCCTCGCGAGCCGTGCCGGACCCGGCGCAGCGCGACGGGTTCGTTGCCGGCTACCTGGCGCGTCTCGAGTCCGTCACCACCGTCGAAGCGGCCGCCGATGGCGCCCAGCTCGTCATCGAGGCGGCGATCGAGGACCTCGACACGAAGCGGGTGATCTTCACCGCCCTGGACGAGGTCGCGAGCGACGACACCCTCCTCGCGACGAACACCAGCGCGCTGTCGGTCACGAAGCTCGCCGAAGCAGCCCCGCGCGCCCCCGAGCGCGTCCTCGGCCTGCACTTCTTCAACCCCGCGCCGCTCCTCGGCCTGGTCGAGGTCGTGGCGGGGAAGCGCACCGCCGACTGGGCGCTCGAGCGGGCGACCGGGTTCATGACCGCCTGGAGCAAGACCCCGATCCGGTGTGCCGATTCGCCGGGCTTCATCGTGAACCGGGTCAATCGCCCGTTCACCCTCGAAGCCCTTCGGCTGCTGCGCTCGGGGGCCGGGACGGTCGAGTCGATCGACGAGGCCGTCGTCGCCGCGGGCTTCCCGATGGGCCCGTTCACGCTGATGGATCTCATCGGCCTCGACGTCAACCTGGCGGCCGCTCGATCGCTGTTCGAGGCCTTCGGGCGGCCGCCGCGGTTCCGCCCATCGCCGATCCAGGAGGAGCTCGTGGGAGCGGGTCGGCTCGGACGCAAGGCCGGGGAGGGGTTCTACCGGTACGAGGAAGGCCGACGCACCGGTGTCGCCCCGCGGTTCGCGTCGGGCAGCGCCGCGTCGGGCAGCGCCGCGGGGAGCGGCCGCGCTGCGCCGGACGCCGCGGATGTCGCGGAGCGGCTCATCCTCGCAATCGTCAACGAGGCCTACCGGGCGCTCGGCGATGGGATCGCGGCGGCTGACGACATCGACCGCGCGATCCGACTCGGTGCAGGGCATCCGTTCGGCCCCTTCGAGTGGGCGGAGCGGACCGGCCTGACGGAGGTCGTGATCATGCTCGATGGGCTCGCGGACGAGGATGCCGACACGTTCCGGCCGGCGCTCGCGCTGCTTCGGGCCGTTCGACCGTCAGCCGGATTGCGCGATCGCGCCTAGAGTGTCGCCGGACACCGCGAGCCACGACCGAGCGTTCCACGAGGGGGAAGACCCGATGACCACGTCCAAGCTCCCGCGCGCCCTGGCCCTGGCGGCCGGCGCCGTGGCCCTCGTCGTTGCCGCCTGCGGGCCGAGCGGCTCGACCGCGCCGACCTCCGGCGCCGTCGCGACGAACGCGCCCGCGACGCAGGCCCCCGTCGCGACGCCCGGCGGCCCCACCGACGGCGGCCTCCCGACGTTCGTCCTGCCGTCCTTCAACGCCGACGTCGACCTCGAGGCGCTCCTCCCGGACGAGCTCGGCGGCACGGCCACCCAGAAGTTCAGCATGGCCGGCGACAGCTTCATGGGCACCGGCGGTCAGGGGAGCGAGGAGCTGAACGCGGTCCTCGGCCAGTTCGGCAAGTCCGTGGCCGACCTGAGCGTCGGGTTCGCTGGCACGGACAAGATCGTCGTCATCGCCTACCAGATCGAGGGCGTCCCGGCATCGGTTGTCTTCCCGGCGTTCCTCGCCGCGGCCCAGCAGGACGCCGAGGTGACGATCACCGACGTGACCATCGGCGGCAAGGCGGTGAAGAAGGCCGTCTCCGCGGACTCCGAGATGGGAACGACCTACGTCTACGCGTCCGGCGACGTCCTGTTCATCGTCGGTGGCGATGGCGTCAGCGAGGCGCTCCTCACCGAGGCGTTTCAGAAGCTGCCGTAGCGCGGGCCGGATCGGCCTGCGATCCGGCCAGCACGCCGGCCGCCGTACGAGGCGCGCCTACAATCGGAGCCATGGCACGCGACCTCCATCGACCGGTCCGCGAGGCCTGGATCGTCGAGGCGGTCCGCACGCCGGTCGGCCGTTATGGCGGCGCCCTCGCGACCGTCCGGCCGGATGACCTGGCGGCCCTCGTGATCCGGGCCATCGTCGACCGATCGGGGATCGATCCGGGGCTCATCGAAGACGTCATCCTCGGCTGCGCCAACCAGGCCGGCGAGGACAACCGAAATGTCGCCCGGATGTCGGCACTGCTCGCCGGGCTGCCGGTCGAGGTCGCGGGCCAGACCGTCAACCGGCTGTGCGGCTCGGGGCTCCAGGCCATCAACGCCGCAGCCCACGCGATCTCAGTCGACGATGGCGACGTCTTCGTGGCCGGCGGGGTCGAGTCGATGACCCGCGCCCCGTACGTCATGGCCAAGTCCGAGGCGGCCTGGGACCGCGGCACTCGCGAGGCCTACGACACGACCCTCGGCTGGCGGTTCGTCAACCCGAAGCTCGCGGCGGCGCACCACCCGTACTCGATGGGCGAGACGGCCGAGAACGTCGTCGATCGCTACGCCGAGCGATTCGACGTGACGCGAGAGCGCCAGGACGCGTTCGCGCTGCAATCCCACCAGCGCGCCGTGGCCGCCATCGAGGCGGGCCTCTTCGACGGCCAGATCGTGCCCGTCGAGGTTCCGCAGCGGAAGGGCGACCCGGTCGTGGTGCGGCGCGACGAGCACCCCCGGGCCGACACGTCGCTCGAGGCCCTCGCGAGACTCCGGCCGGCGTTCCGCGAGGGCGGGTCGGTGACGGCGGGCAACGCGTCGGGCATCAACGACGGCGCCGCGGCGACCCTCGTGGTCGAGGCGGAGGCCGCTCGGCAACTGGGCCTCCGGCCGCTGGCTCGCATCGTCTCGACCGCGGTCGCCGGTGTCGATCCAGCTGTCATGGGCGTCGGGCCCGTGCCCGCGGCCCGGAAGGCCCTGGCGAGGGCGGGGATCGGTGTCGGGAATCTGGACCTGGTGGAGTTGAACGAGGCCTTTGCCTCGCAGTCGCTGGTCTGCATCGACGAGCTGGGGCTCGATCCGGAGAAGGTCAACGTCAACGGCGGCGCGATCGCCCTCGGCCATCCGCTGGGCGCGTCGGGGGCGCGGCTCGTCACGATGCTGGTCCACGAGCTCCGTCGCCGCGGTGGCCGGTACGGTCTCGCGACGATGTGCATCGGCGTCGGGCAGGGGATCGCCACGGTCGTGGAGCGGATCGAGGGGTAGCGGGGTCGGAGAAGTTGGCTCGCTCCGCGGGTCAGTCCGCCGCCGGTCCCCGATTGATCAGCCCCCAGGCGGAGGCGACCGTGGCCTCCGACGCGACGTCGGGCGAGAGGGCGACGACGGCGGCGTCGACCGCGATCGGGGCGCCCGTCGCCGCGAGCCAGACCTCGCAATCGGCGACGAGCCGCTCGGCGAGGGTCGCCGCGGCGAGCTCGGTCGATTCGGGCAGGAGGAGCTGGAAGCGCGCCTCGCCGGTCCGGGTCGCGAGATCGGACGAGCGGATCCCGCGCCGCAGCACGTGCGCGATCGGGGTCGCGACCCGGTTCATCCACTCCGCGACCGAGTCGGGCGGCTGGCCGACGCCGGTCGTCCCGATCGACGGTCGCGCGGCGAGAACCAGCACACTCGCCGGGCGACGGTAGCGACGGCTCCGGGCCGCCTCGCGCTTCAGGGCCTCGGTCCAATCGACGCGGGTGACGAGGCCAGCGAGGGGCGTCGGTGCCTCGTGGTGCCCTTCCTCCTTCGGGTTGGGGCGACCGCGGCGGGCGTGCCGACCGTCGAGGAAGGCCTCGATGACGTCACCGGCCCGCTCGTCGTGCAGCTCCGGGAGCGCGAACCGGCGAACGCGGCTGGAGTCCGGGCTGGCCATCGGCCCTCCGTGCAGTGGGGACCGGGCAACGATAGCCGAGGCGGCGCGAGGTGTCGGCCGCGAGGCCGACGCAACGGGATTTCGACGGGGATGGTTGTCGGAATCCGTTGCGCTGCGTACGATTGGGCTGTCGCCGAATCCGGCGGCGAGCGCGACGAGACCCGGAGAAGGACAGACTTGATGATCGAACAGCAGCCGACGGTGCTCTCCCTCAGCGACGCGGCGGCCACGAAGCTCCGCGACCTGACCAAGGAGGAGACGAACCCGGACATCGGGCTGCGGGTGTACGTGTACTCCGGCGGCTGCTCGGGATTCCGCTACGGAATGATGCTCGAGGACCAGCCCACGCCGGACGACGACGTCCTCGAGGCGAACGGCGTCAAGGTCTACGTCGACCGCCAGAGCATCCCGCTCCTGACCGGCTCCGAGATCGATTACGTGGACACCCTCATGGGGGCCGGCTTCACGGTCAACAACCCGAATGCCGTCGCCGCCTGCGGTTGCGGCTCGAGCTTCCGGACCGCCGACAGCGCCGGCCAGGCCCGCAGCTGCGCCCACTGATCACCCGACGCGATCGCTCGCCCGAAGCCGCCGGCCCGCCGGCGGCTTCCTGATTCCGCGCCGCGTTCATGACCGACGGCGCTGGTCGGGTTCTGCTCCGGGCCGACGTCCCGGCTTCGCTCGAGTCACTCCTCGAGTCGGCCGACGAACGGGCCGATCGGGCGTTCGCGAGCTGGAAGGTGCCCGGGCTCGTCTACGGCGTCCTCGCCGACGGCGACCTCATCCATGCCCGGAGCCTGGGGACGCTGCGCGTCGGCGAGGACGCGCCCCCCGGTCTCGACTCGGTGTTCCGGATCGCGTCGATGACGAAGAGCTTCACCGCCGCGGTCGTCCTGCTGCTGCGCGACGAGGGTCGGCTGGCCCTCGACGACCCCGCCGAACGGTACGTGCCCGAGCTCGCCGGGCTCCGCTACCCGACCGCCGATTCGCCGCGGATCACGATCCGCCACCTGCTGACGATGACCGCAGGGCTGCCGACCGACGACCCGTGGGGCGATCGACAGCAGGGCCTCGACCTCGGGCTGTTCTCGGAGCTGCTCCACGGCGGCGTGTCGTTCGCATGGGTGCCGGGCGTCCGCTTCGAGTACTCGAATCTCGGCTACGGAATCCTGGGCCGGGTCATCACGAACATCGCGGGCAGGGAGTATCGCGAGGTGGTCCGGGAGCGGCTGCTAGAGCCCCTCGGGATGACCTCCACAGGCTACCTGGCCGAAGAAGTCCCGGCCGATCGCCTGGCGCACGGCTACGTCTGGCGTGACGACGCGTTCGTCGAGGAGCCGATCGACGGCTACGGCGCGCTCGCGGCGATGGGCGGGGTGTTCACCTCGATTGCCGACCTCGCTCGCTGGGTCGCCGGATTCCAGGCCGCCTGGCCGCCCCGCGGCGAGGACCATGACGACCACCCGCTGTCCCGCGCGAGCCGCCGCGAGATGCAGGCCCGGATGGTGCCCGCCACGAATGCGACCGCGCAGGCCTCGCCGGACGCGACCCCGGACCTCGAGGTCGTGGCGTACGGCCTCGGGCTGTACTCGATGGACCGCCTCGGTGTCGGGGCGACGGTCGGTCACGGCGGCGGCTACCCGGGCTTTGGGTCGCACATGCGCTGGCACCCCGCCTCGGGCTTCGGCGTGATCGGGATGGGCAACGGGCGGTATGCGCCGGTGACGCTGCTCGTCCGCGAGATCCTGGCCGACCTCGTCGCCGGCACCACGCCACGGACCCGGACTCCGGCGCCGGCTGACGCGACCGCGGCGGCCAAGGCGGAAGTCGAGGGCCTCCTCGAGTCGTGGGACGACGCGGCCGCGGCGGGCCTGTTCGCCATGAACGTCGAGCTCGACGAGCCGGTCGAGCGCCGGCGCGCGGCGATGGCACGACTCCGACAGAGCCACGGCCGGCTGCGGGTCGACGACGAGCTGCCGTCGCGCTCCGACACGCCCCTCCATCTCGAATGGTGGCTGCGCGGCGAGCGAGGCCGGGTCCGGGCCGAGATCCGCCTGTCGCCCGAGCTCCCGGCGCGGGTCCAAACCCTGAATCTCACCTCCGTGCCCGACCCGCCGCCGGAGCTCGTGGAGGCGGCGGAGGCGATCGCCGGTGCGTTGGCGGTCCGAGACGGCCGCGCTCCGACGCTGCCAGACGTGGTTGTGCTCGACGGGGGCGTCGATCGGACGGCGATCGAGCGGGCGATGCGGGCGTCCGAGGCTCGGTTCGGCGAGCTGCGCCTCGGCCCGGCGATCTCCGGCGATGGCGACGGGGCGGCGACTTTCCAGCTCCGCGGGGAGCGCGGCGACCTCGAGCTCACGGTCGCGCGGGACCTTGGCTCCGGGGCGCTGACGCGGATCGAGCTGGTCATCCCGAAGCGGATCCTCGCCGAGCTCGGCTAGGGCTCCCCGCGCCGCGCGGTCGTCGATTACGCCCGCCGCACCGACGCTACGCCGGGCGCAGCCGGAGCCGCCGCAGCAGCTGGGCGTTCAGGGCAACGATGATCGTCGACGCGCTCATCGCGATCGCCCCGACAGCCATCGGCAGGTCGATGCCCCAGCTCGACAGTGCGCCGGCGGCGACCGGGATGGCGACGATGTTGTAGCCGGTGGCCCAGACGAGGTTCTGGATCATCTTCCGGTAGCTGGCCCGCGACAGCTCGATGGCCCCGACGACGTCGCGGGGATCACTCCGGACAAGGACGATCCCGGCCGATTCGACGGCGACATCCGTTCCCGCGCCGATCGCGATTCCGACATCCGCGGTGGCCAGGGCCGGCGCGTCGTTGACGCCGTCGCCGACCATCGCGACGCGCCGGCGGCCGGCCTGGAAGCGCCGCACGGCGTCGGCCTTGTCGCCCGGGAGGACCTGGGCCGCCACCTCGTCGATCCCCAGCCGCCGGGCGACCGAATCGGCGACGGCCTGGGCGTCACCGGTGATCATCGCGACCTTCAGGCCCATCGCGTGCAGCCGCTCGACGGCCTCGCGCGATTCCGGCCGGATCTCGTCCTCGAGCGCAAGCGCTCCGAGGACTCGCCCGCCGACGACGAGGTGCAGCACCGTGCGGCCGTCGCGGGCCCAGGCCTCGGCCTCGGCCCGGGGCGTCAGGCCCTCGTCCGCGAGCAGCCTCGGCCCGCCGATCGCGACGGGCTGGCCGTCGACGACCGCGCGCGCGCCGCGGCCGGCGAGCGATTCGAAGTCCGTGACCGGCGACGGCTCGATGGCCCGGGCCGCCGCGGCGGCCACGATCGCCCGAGCCAGCGGGTGCTCCGAGTCGGCTTCGACCGAGGCAGCGAGGCGCAGGAGCCGTTCTTCGTCGTCGGTCGCGAGCTCGGCGACGGCCGGCTGCCCCTTCGTCAGGGTTCCGGTCTTGTCGAAGATCACGACGTCGAGCTCACGGGCCCGCTCGAGCGCGAGGCGGTCCTTGACGAGGAGCCCGTTCCGGGCCCCGAGGGACGTCGAGATGGCAATGACGAGCGGGATTGCCAGTCCCAGGGCATGGGGGCACGCGATCACGAGGACGGTCGCGGTCCGGACGAGCGCACCCTCCGGCGCGCCCAGCCACCACCCCGGGGCGAGCGACACCAGCCCCGCCCCGAGGGCGACGTAGAACAGCAGCGCGGCGGCCCGGTCGGCGAGTGCCTGGGCCCGAGACGCGGAGGCCTGCGCGGCCGCGACCAGCCGCATGATCCCCGAGAGCGCGGTCGACTCGCCGATGGCCGTGACCCGAACTCGAAGCGAACCACCGGCGCCGACGGTGCCGGCGATGACACGGTCACCGGGCGACTTGGCCACGGGCCGGGATTCGCCGGTGATCATCGATTCGTCGACGTCGGCGGCGCCTTCCTCGACGACCCCGTCGACCGGCACGCGCGCGCCCGGCCGGACGAGGACCATATCGTCGACCGCCAGCGCGTCGAGGGGCACGTTCTCGACGCCCGCCGGCGTGACCCGTTCGGCCGTGTCGGGCAGCAGCTCGGCAAGGGCGGCCAGCGCGCCGCGCGCCTGGGCGATCGAGCGCATCTCCAGCCAGTGGCCGAGGAGCATGATCGTGATGAGCGTTGCCAGCTCCCACCAGATCTCGACCTCGAACAGGCCAAGCGTGGCGGCCCAGCTCGTCACGAACGCGACCGCGATCGCCAGCGAGATCAGGCTCATCATTCCCGGCTGCCGGTCGCGCAGCTCGCCGACGGCCCCGCGGATGAAGACGAGGCCGCCATACACGAAGACGATCGTGCCCAGGGCCGCGGGCGCGTACTCGATCCCGGGCAGCATCGGCAGCTCGTAGCCCAGCCAGGCCCCGATGTCGTGGCTGAGCAGGACGACCGGGATCGTGAGCGCAAGGCTCAGCCAGAACCGATCGCGGAACATCGCGACGGAGTGGCCCTCGTGTCTATCGTGGGCGCGGCCATGGCCGCCGGCGTGGGCCACCCGGGGAGGGGCGGCGTGACCCATGTCGTGGGCGGCCGCCGTGGGCATCGGCGTCGCCGCCGAGGTTCCCATGTCGTGATGACCGTGGCCAGACGGGCTGCCGTGGCCGGCCGGGCTGCCGCGGTCGACGTTCGAGTCCGGGCGGTGGTCTGGATGATCCATCGTCAGGGGGGCACTCCGTGCAAGCCGAGCCTGGCGCTCGTCACCGCGCTGGGCCGGCTGGGACGCTCGATAGCCAAGATCTCGGGGAGGAGGGAACGGTCAGCTGCCGACCCGGATGGTCGCCTTCATCCCGGCCCCATAGTGGCCGGTCTCGTGGCAGCCGGCAAGGAGCGTCTCGGGATCGGTGAACGTGATCGTGAGCTCCTTCGTGGCGCCTGCCGCAACGCTCACGCCCATGGGCTCGTCGTGGGCCATGCCGCCGCTGGCCATCTCCGCCTCGTGCTCCGCTTGCTCTTCCTCGGTCCCGACGAAGAACTCATGCTCGATGGCGCCGACGTTCGTGATCACGAACGTGACCGGCTCGCCGAGCGGAACGTTGATCTCATCCGGCGAGATCCGGAACTCGTCGGTCAATTGGACCTCGATCCGAGTGCTGCCGGCCGCGGTCGGGGTCGGCGTCGGGGCGATCGAGGGGCTCGATGTGGACGTCCCGCCGCCGCAGGCGGCAACAGTGATGGCGATCAGGGGCAGGGCGAAAGACGACAGGCGGCGCATGCATGGTCCTCCAGGCGACGTGGATGGATGGTGGCTCGACGGGCGTGAAGTGACGACAGGCCCTCGCTCCGCGACGGGGCCGGGTGTCGCGAGGCGCTCAGGTGTCGAGCGCGGCGTGATAGGGACAATCGAAGGTCGTCGAGGGGCTTCCGGACGGACCAGGCGTCACCTGCCATCCGCCCATCATGCCGGGGCCCATCATGCCGGGGCCCATCATCCCCGACATCCCGTAGCCGCCCATGTGCCCGAAGCCCGAGTACTCCGCGACACGTGGTGCAGCTGCGGCGCCGACGACGATGGTCCCCGCCGAGCCGACGAGGATTCCGATGCCGAACAGGCCGGCCATGAGGAGGCCGGCCATCCTGTTGGTCATTGATCTTGCGCTCCCTGTTCACTGCGCGACCCCGCGGACGCGCCCTGGTCCGATCGTCCGGTGGGCGCACGAAGCCAGCGTCGAGCGGTGATCAGGTCTGCATCAAGAAGCCATCGAATCGAGGCTCCCCCGAACATGTCGTCCCAGTCGCAACGCCGGCCCTTTGCGCGCCGGTCGCCGAGCCGCGACACTCCGGGACGTGAACGCTCGCGCCAGCGTCCTCGTCGTCGATGACGAGGCCCCCATCCGGGAACTGCTCCGGGGCTACCTCGAGGCGGAGCAGTTCGACGTCCACGAGGCGTCCGACGGACCCGCGGCCGTGGACCTGGCCCGATCCCTCGGGCCTGACGTCGTGATCCTCGACGTGATGCTCCCGGGCCTCGACGGCATCGAGGTCTGTCGGCAGATCCGGACCTTCTCCGACGCCTACGTCCTCATGCTGACCGCGAGGAGCGAGGAGATCGACCGGATCATCGGGCTCACCGTCGGCGCCGACGACTACGTCGTCAAGCCCTTCTCGCCGCGGGAGCTGGTCGCCCGGATCAAGGCCGTGCTCCGGCGGCCCCGCTCGTCGGCCGGCACGGCTTCCGCAGGGATGCCGTCGGGGCTCGATATCGACGAGGCGCGGCGGACCGTCCGTGTCGACGGGCGAGAAACCGGCCTCACGGCCCTCGAGTTCGACTTGCTCGCCGCCCTGGCTCGCGATCCGGGCACGGTCGTCCGCCGCTCCGCGCTGCTGGACCGCGTCTGGGGCCCCGAGTACGTCGCGGACGAGCACCTGGTCGACGTCCACATCGCCAACCTCCGGCGGCGCCTCGGCGACGAGGCCGACCGACCGCGCTTCATCGAGACCGTCCGTGGTGTCGGCTATCGGCTTCGTGAACGTGGCAACTGAGCGGCGGCTGCCCTTCTCGCTCGCCGCCCGTCTGCTGCTGGCGTTCCTCGTCGTTGCGGCGGCGGCGCTCGGAACCGTCGGGATCGCGGTCCTCCTCGTCGGGCCGGGCTACTTCGCGGATGCGATGGGCCACGGCCCGAACGACCCGACCGGGCAGGCGATGGACGAAGCCACGCGTGCGGCGTTCGGCGAGGCCATGCGGCGGGCCCTGCTGGCGGCGACCGTCATCGCGATCGCCTCGGCGACCGTCGTCAGCCTCGCCGTGACGGCGCGGATCACGCGGCCGATCCGCTCGATGGCCTCGGCCGCGGGCCGGATCGCCTCTGGGCATTACGCGGAGCGCGTGCCGTCGGTCGAGCCCGGCGAGCTCGGCGAGCTCGCGAGGTCGTTCAACTCGATGGCCTCGTCGCTCGAATCCACGGAGCGCCGGCGACTCGAGCTGGTCGGCGACGTCGCCCACGAGCTGCGGACCCCGCTGACGACGATCGACGGCTACCTCGAGGGCCTCGAGGACGGGGTGGTCCGGCCCACCGACGACACGTGGCGGCTGCTGCGCTCGGAGACGCGTCGGCTGACCCTGCTGGTCAACGATCTCGCGGACCTGTGGCGCGCCGAGGCGCACCAGCTGACCCTGGCCGCCGAGCCGATTGACCTCGCCGCGATCGCCCACGACGTCGTCGAACGCTTCATACCGCTCGCGGCGCAGCGCGGCCTCCGGATCGAGGTCGACGGCGCCGCCGCGGCACTCGCCGATCGCGACCGGGTGAGCCAGATCCTCGGGAACTACCTGTCGAATGCCATCCGGCACGCGCCGGAGGGGAGCAACGTTTCGGTCGTGGTCGACCGGGCTGGTGGACGGGCGCGGCTCGCGGTGACGGATCGCGGGCCGGGCTTGACGGCCGAGCAGCGAACGGCCGTCTTCGAGCGGTTCTACCGGGTTGACGCGGGACGCAGCCGATCCCTGGGCGGGACG
>JBQGDI010000016.1:0-7884 GCA_052038965.1 Candidatus Limnocylindrales bacterium
CATTGACGCGCGAGCCGTCGGCCAGTCGAGCGTCGACGCGGGGGCTGGTCTCGTCGATCCGGCGACCCAGGGGCGTGATGATCCGGTCGATGATCCGGTGGACGTGGTCGTCGTTCAGGAACGACGTGTCGACCCGCGTGATCTTGCCGTGGCGCTCGATGTAGATGTTGTTCGGGCCGTTGACCATGACCTCGGTGATCGTCTCGTCGTTGAGCAACGGCTCGAGCGGCCCGAGGCCGGTGATGTCGTGAACCATCTCCTGGACGAGGCGCAGGCGCTCGTCGCGGGTGACGGCGAAGCCGTGCTGGCTGATGACGCGGTCGACGATCCCCTCGATCTTGCCGCGAACCTCCTGCGACGTCCCGTCGAGGAGCGCGTTGAAGGCCGTCACGACCTCGGTCTGGAGGAGGGCTCGGATCTGGTGCAGCAGCTCCTCGCGGGCGGGATCACGGCTGATCGCCCCGGCCGGCGGGACCGGGACGATGGCATTGGGCGGCGGGGCGGCCTCGGCCTCCGCAGCGCCCCGCTCGGCGCGCTCCACCCGCTGGAGCAGCGACATGAACTCGACCTCCCCCGCTTCGCATCCCGCGAGCCGACGCGGCGAGGATACCGCGCCCCGTCGATCGCTCTTGGTGCAGTGAAGCACCGCGGCGCCGCCCGGGGAGGGGCCCAATAGTCCCGTTCGCGCTCGCGTCACGCGCCCGCAGCACTCGGGCGCCCGCGCCTTACAGCTGCGCGGCAACCAGCCGTGAGCACCCGTCCGACCATAGCCAAGCCCCTGGCGAGCCACCACAATCTCGAGCGTGACGCCCACCGGCGAGCGCCCGGGGAGCGTGCGTGTTCCCGCGCGCGGCCTCGAGGTGACCCTGCCAACAGACCGCCAGCGCTTCCTCGCCGCCATCGTCGAGTCGGCCGAGGACGCCATCCTGGCCAAGTCCCTCGATGGCCGGATCCTCAGCTGGAACGCCGGCGCGGAGCGGATGTATGGCTACCGGCCCGACGAGATCGTCGGCGACTACGTGTACCGCCTCGCGCCGCGAGATCGGCGGGCCGAGATCGACTCGATCCTGGCCCGACTCCGCCGGGGCGAGCGGATCGAGCCGTTCGAGACTGTCCGCGTTCGCCGCGACGGAGAGCGCTTCCCGGTGTCCCTCACGATCTCGCCGGTCCGCGACGCGGACGGCGCCGTCGTCGGGGCGTCGACGATCGCGCGCGACATCACCGAACAGCGCCGGCTGGCGGAATCCGCCTCGCTCCAGAAGTCCCTGCTCGTCGCCCAGGCCGAGGCGTCGCTCGACGGCATCCTGGTGGTCGACCCGGACGGAGAGGTGATCTTCCGAAACGCGCGGTACGTCGGGATGTGGAGTGGCAGCGTTGCCGGCGGCGCCTTCGGCACGCATGCCGCGGAGCTCGAGCGGGCCCGCGGCCAGGTCCTCGACCCGGACGCGTACGCGCAGTCCGTCACGGGCCTCGATGCCGACCCGGTGACGACCAGCCGGGACCAGGTCTGGCTGCGCGACGGCCGGGTGTTCGATCGATTCAGCGCACCGGTCCTGGGCGCGGACGGCCGGCACTACGGACGGGTCTGGTACTTCCGCGACACGACCGCCGAGACCACCATGAACGCTCGGCTGCGGGCGGTCATTGCGGCGATCGATGACATCGCCTTCGTCTGCGCCGCCGACGGCACGATCCTGCTTCGGAATCGAGCTGCGGCACAGCTCCTGCCCGGGGTCGAGACCGAGGACCAGATCCTCGGCGCCATCGAAGCGACGCCGGATTCGAGCTCCGCGAACGCCGCCGCCCCCGAGTTTCAGCTGCTGGGCGGTCGCAATCGCCGCTGGGTCCGGCTGTCGCGTCATCCCATCCCGCTGCACGCCCGCGCGGAGACCCGCGGCGGGCCCGAAGTCGGCCAGATCCTGCTGCTCCGCGACATCACCGAGGTCAGGGATATGCAGGCCTCGCAGGAGGCGTTCAGCGGCATCCTGTCGCACGAGCTGCGGACCCCGATCACCACCATCCTCGGCGCCGCCAAGATGCTGGGCCGCGTCCGGGGCGCGGCGGCCCGGGAGCTGCTGGACGACATCGGCGCCGAGGCCGACCGCCTGTACCGCCTCGTCGAGGACCTGCTCGTGCTGACCCGGGTGGAGCGCGGCAGCCTGTCGATGACCGACGATCCCGTGCTCGTCGGCCGGATCGTCGAGCGAGTCATCGCGGCCGAGCGCGGCGGCCTCCAGCGGCAGCGCTTCGAGGTCGAGATCGAGAGGGACCTGCCGATCGTGCGAGGCGACGACACGTACCTCGAGCAGCTGCTTCGGAACCTCGTCGGCAACGCCCTCAAGTACGGGCCACCGGACGGAACCGTCCGGGTGATCGCGGAGCGCGGCGAGGCCAGTGTCCGGATTCGCGTCATCGACGACGGTCCGGGCATCCGACCGGGCGAGCACGAGCGGGTCTTCGACCTCCTGTACCGGAGTCCGGCCACCGAGGCGCAGGCCGCCGGCTCGGGCGTCGGCCTGTTCGTGAGCCGGCGCCTGGCCGAGACGATGGGCGGGCGAATCTGGGCCGAGGCGAGAAACGGCCCGGGGGCCGAGCTCGTCGTCGAGCTGCCGCTGTACGACGACCGCGTGGAACCCGAGGACGAGGCGGGCGCCGGGGCAGTTGCCGCGTCATCGCCGAACGGCACGGCGCCGCCCCGGCGACGGCCGGCCCCTCAGCCCGAGCCAGCCCCACGGGTCCCCACACGCCGGGCCTGAGGAGGGCCTGGGGTATACTCCCCGCTCGCGTGGGGCTATAGCTCAGCTGGGAGAGCGTCTGAATGGCATTCAGAAGGTCAGGGGTTCGAATCCCCTTAGCTCCACCACCTTCGACGACCCTCTCCCTTCTCGGCGGGTAGCCGAGCGTGCGCAGGCACGCTGGCTATCCTTGACCCCTCCCGAGCCCGGCGAGGGGTCTTTCATTCCCCGGCGGCGGCCCCAGGAGCGACGACGAGTGACCCAGACGCAGGAACCCAGGCAGCGCACGAAGCTCGAGCGGTACGACCCCGCCTCGATCGAGCCGCGCTGGCAGGCGCGCTGGGACGAGCTGGGCCTTCATCGGACGAACCTCGAGGACACCCGGGACCGCTACTACCTGCTGACGATGTACCCGTATCCCTCGGGCGACATCCACATCGGCCACTGGTACATCAAGACGCCGACCGACGCGATCGCGCGGTTCCAGCGAATGCACGGCAAGAACGTCTTCCTGCCGATCGGCTTCGACGCCTTCGGGCTGCCGGCCGAGAACGCCGCGATTCGCAACCGCATCAACCCGCGCGACTGGACGATGTCGAACATCGCCAACATGCGCCGCCAGCTGCGGCAGATGGGCGCGACGTTCGACTGGGATGCCGAGGTCGTGACCTGCGACCCCGACTACTACCGCTGGAACCAGTGGTTCTTCCTCCAGTTCCTGAAGGCCGGCCTGGCCTATCGCGCGAAGTCCGCGGTCGACTGGTGCCCGAACGACGGGACGCTGGCCCGCGAGCAGGTCGAGGGGACCGACCGGCGCTGCTGGCGCTGCGGCGCCAGGGTCGAGAAGCGCGAGCTCGAGCAGTGGTACCTGCGCGTCACGAAGTACGCCGACGAGTTGCTCGACTTTCGCGAGATCGAGTTCCCCGAGCCGGTCCGAGTCATGCAGACGAACTGGATCGGGCGCTCCGAGGGCGGCGAGATCGTCTTCGAGACCGCTCCGTCGGCGCACCACCCCGGTGGCGAGGCGATCCGCGTCTTCACGACCCGCCCGGACACGCTGTTCGGGGCGACGTTCATGGTCCTCGCGCCCGAGCACCCGCTGGTCACGACGCTGACCGCGCCGGAGCGCCGCGACGAAGTGGCGGCCTACGTCGCCCGGGCCGAAGCGGAGACGGAGATCGAGCGCCTCTCGATCGAGCGCGAGAAGACCGGTGTCCGGATCGGCGCCGAGGCGATCAACCCCGTCAACGGCGAGCGGATTCCGCTGTTCGTCGCCGACTACGTCCTCGCCGGCTACGGGACCGGCGCGATCATGGCCGTCCCGGCCCACGACGAGCGCGACTTCGCGTTCGCCGTGAAGTTCGGGCTGCCGGTCCGGCGCGTCGTCGCCCGACCCGGGCACGAAGACGCCGACCTGGACACCGCATACGTCGCCCATGCCGACGACGAGGTCCTGGTCAACAGCGGTGAGTTCAGCGGCCTGTCGGCCGACGAAGGCGGGCGGCGGATCGTCGCCTGGCTTGCCGAGCGCGGCCAGGGCCGTCCGGCGGTCACCTACCGGCTCCGTGACTGGCTGATCAGCCGCCAGCGCTACTGGGGCACGCCGATCCCGGTCATCCACTGCGAGCGCTGCGGCATCGTGCCCGTCCCGGAGGCCGACCTGCCGGTCCTGCTGCCGGACCGCGTCGACTACGCCGGCTCCGGTGTAAACCCGTTGACCCGCGACGAGGCGTTTCTGAACGTCGACTGCCCGTCGTGCGGTGGGCCTGCCCGGCGCGAGACGGACACGATGGACACGTTCATGGACTCGAGCTGGTACTGGTATCGATACCTGTCGCCTCGCAAGCCGGACGGGCCGATCGATCCCGACATGGTCGAGAGCTGGACGCCGGTCGAGCAGTACACCGGCGGGGCCGAGCACGCGGTCATGCACCTGCTGTATGCCCGCGAGTTCACGAAGATGATCCGCGACCTCGGGCTCATCCAGCACAACGAGCCGTGGAAGAAGGTCTTCAACCAGGGCCAGATCCTGGGGGCCGACGGCGAGCGGATGAGCAAGTCGCGGGGCAACGTCCAGGACCCCGACGAGCTGGTCGCGAAGTACGGCGCGGACACCGTCCGGCTGTTCCTGATGTTCATGGGACCGTGGGACCAGGGCGGGCCGTGGAGCCCGACCGGGATCGGCGGCGTCCACCGCTTCCTGAACCGCGTCTGGGCGCTGGCCATCGATCCGCACTTCATCGAGCCCGGCGACGCGGAGGCAGGCACGCTGCCGGCCGGCCAGGACGAGGCGGCGGCACGGCTGGCGATCCGGGCCGCGGCGCACCGGACCCTGCGTGACGCGACGGACGACTACGCGGCCTTCCACTTCAACACCATGGTCGCCAAGCTCATGGAGCTGGCGAACACGCTGTTTCGCTACCGCGGCTCGTCCGTCGCCGGCGACCCGGAGTGGAACGAGGCGGTCGACCTGCTGCTGCTGATGCTCGCCCCGGCGGCGCCGCACATCGCCGAGGAGCTGTGGTCACGCCGCCTGGCCGGGCGCGGCGAGGCATGGCGCTCGATCCACGCCGAGCGGTGGCCGGCCGTTGACGAGGCGGCCGCGGCCGAAACGACACGCGAGGTGCCGGTCCAGGTCAACGGCAAGGTCCGTGACCGGATCGTCGTCCCGGTCGGCATCGGCGCCGCGGCGCTGGAGGCGGCTGCGCTGGCGGCGCCGCGGATCCAGGCGATCCTCGCCGGCCGGGCGCCGGATCGGGTCGTCCAGGCCGGGGGCGGGCGCCTGGTGAACCTCGTCGTGCGAGACAACCAGGAGCCACGCTGAACCGGCCGACCTGGGACGGGCTCCTCGAGGAGCACGTCCCGCAGATCCAGGCCACGGCGCGAGCCGTCGAGGCCGTCCTGCGCGAGGAGCTGCCCGGTGGCGCGATTCGCTACGACTCCGGCAACGGGCTCCTCGCGGTCGGGCTCGACATGACCATGCGCGGCCTGCTGTTCGCCGTCATCCCGCATCGTGGCTGGGTCAACCTCCAGCTCGCGGACGGCGCCGTCCTGCCGAACGTCGACGGGCTCGTCGAGGGCACCGGCAAGCGGATCCGCCACGTCAAGCTGCGCAGCCCGGCGATGGCCCGGGATCCCAGGGTCGTCGCGCTGATCCGGGCCGAGATCGCCATCCGAGGCGCCTGAGGCCCGGCCGCGGGCGCTGCGAACTCCGCTCAGTTCGGTCGCGCGGCGTCAGCTTCCTCGGCCGGCTTGTGCCGGGCCCGGTAGCGGGCGGCCTTGGCCTGGTTGCCGCAGGTCCGCATGTCGCACCAGCGCCGCCGGGCTGCGGGCGAGAAGTCGTAGAAGGCCCAGCGGCAGCGGTCGTTGGCGCAGATCCGGAACCGCTCCGGGGTGCCGCCGGCGAGCTCGTCGACGATCGCCTCGGCGATCACTGCCAACGCGTCGTCGACGGGGCTGGCGGCGTGGCGGTGGCCGATCCGGATCGCCGAGCCATCGAGCTCCAGGCGAGTCGGGCGCCGGGCTTCGAGCGTGGCATTGACGAGATGGACGGCGTCGGCCACGGGAGCGCGTCCTTCGACGACCGCGTCGAAGACCTCGCGCAGGGCCGTCCGGACGTCGCGGATCCGCCGGACCTCGGGCTCGCCGACCCGAACCACGGCCTCGGGATGGATGAGCCCCTGCTCGAGCAGCCAGGCCGCCGCCTCGGCGGGCGAGCCCAAGCGCTCATCGCGCTGAAGGCCCTCGTCGCGTTGGCCGTGTCCGGGATGGAGCGTGTTCAGGAACTCGAGTGCGTTCTCGAGTTCGATGCCGTGCGAGTGCTCGGCGGGATGGATGTTCGACATGGCGATAACCACTCTAATCCACTTGACAGGTTACGCGCAAGAGGCTACTGTACAACCCGTAACCAGTAAGAGACCTGATAGTGGTTACAGCGTCCCAGGAGGTCCAAATGCCCGTCTTCTCCGCCATCACCGTCTTCGTCGCCCTGATCGCCGTCCTGGCGATGTTCGCGCTCGCATCAGGCGCCTGGGGCGTCGACTCGCGTCCCGGCCTCGGCGACGATCACGCCCGCTGAGGCCCGCTCAGCCATCCATCAGCCTGGGAGTCCGGATCATGTTCACGCTTCTCACCCCGCTCATCGCCGACATGCATCGCGAGGCCCTGCTCGACGAGGCCGAGATCGAGCGTCGCGGCCGGCTCGTCCAGGGTGCCCGCCCGACGATCCCGGCGTGGCGACGGCTCGTCGGCCGCACGGCGGCCGGCCTGGGCCGAGCGTTCACCCGAGCCGCCGGGGCGGCCGATCCGACGATCGGGACCCGCGGCGCGGAGACGAGCCCTCGCGGCGGCATCGCGAGCCTTGCCGCCTGAGGCTGCCATTCCGTACCGTTCGCGACGATGACCGATCGCGTGGGCCCTCGAGGGCTCGCCGCCTGCAGCTGGGGACCCGGCCGTCTCGACCTCTTCTGGGTCGACGCGGACCGGGTTCTCTGGCATCGGGTGTTCGACACCGGCACCTGGGCAGAACCGGAGTCGCTCGGCGGGCCGCTGGCGTCCGGACCGACCGTCACCGCCTGGGCGGAGGGCGAGATGGAGGTCTTCGCCGTCATGGACGACGGCCAGCTCTGGAATCGCTACTGGGACCGCACGTACTGGCACCAGTGGGAGCCGCTCGGCGGCGAGCTCGACCCGTCCGAGACTCCGGCGGCCTCTTCGTGGGGCGCCGACCGGCTCGACGTCTACGCCCGGGGCCGCGATGGGCTCGAGTGGCACCGCTGGTGGGACGGAACACGCTGGGTGCCCTGGGAGAAGCTGGCCAGATAAGCGCCGGATAAGCGGCCGTCGCTAGGCTCGTCTCCGACGTCCCGTCCGACGAAGTGCCCCGACGGACGGGACGTTCCTTCCGCCCTCCCGCCCGCACCCGCCGGCGAGGACCCCCGTGGGACAGACGCCAGCCCCGTGGCGCGTGTTCGATGCGCCGGCAACAACCGGGGTCGCGCCGCCGGGCGAGGCGGCAAGCCCGTCCGCGACTGGAGGCCGATCCCTGCCCGGGACGGCGATCGCGGCCCTCGTCGCGGCCGGTGCGGTCGGGATCCTCGCGGTGGCGATCGCGGCCGGCGGTTCGGGGGCGGTGGTCATCGGTCCCGAG
>JBQGDI010000017.1:0-12895 GCA_052038965.1 Candidatus Limnocylindrales bacterium
ATCATCGCGATCCTCGGCATCGACGAGCTGTCGGAGGAGGACAAGTCGACCGTTGCCCGGGCCCGCCGCCTGCAGCGGTTCGCGTCGCAGCCGTTCTTCGTCGCCGAAGTGTTCACTGGCCGGTCGGGCGTGTACGTGCCGATCAAGGACACCGTCGCATCGTTCAAGGCGATCCTCGAGGGCGGCGCCGACGACCTGCCGGAGCAGGCCTTCTTCCTGGCCGGCACGATCGACGACGTCCGCGCCAACGCGGCGAAGCTGGCCGGCTGATGCCGAACTTTGCGGGCGCCGCGTGGCGCGCGCCAGCCGTGCCGAAAGGGATGCTCGCGGGCGGCGCCGCCGGTCTGCCGGCCGACGCCGTCCGTCGCGAGATTTCTCATCACCTTGGTGATGCGTGTGGATGCATGGGCGAGCGGGGCGGCGCGCTCGAGCCGGCCGGCGATGCCTCCACGCGCATCAGCCGGGAGATGAGATTCATGTCCCGCGATCGCCTGGCCGTCGCCCCGGACCTGACGGCTACCACACGCGCGCACGGGTCGCCCGGCCCGGCGCAGGAGGCCTAGCCGTGCCGCTCCTGCTGGAGATCGTCACCCCCGAGCGGCTCGCCTTCAGCGACACCGTCGATTCGGTGCAGCTGCCGGGCTACGAGGGCGAGCTCGGCGTCCTGCCGCACCATGCCCCGCTGCTGTCGATGCTCGGGGTCGGCGAGCTTCGGATCAAGAAGGGCGGCACGGAGGAGGCCTTCGCGATCGTTGGCGGGTTCCTCCAGGTGCGGCCCGACAAGGTCGTGGTGATGGCCGAGACGGCCGACATGGCGTCCGAGATCGACCTCGAGAAGGCCCACGAGGCCCGTCGCGAGGCCGAGCGGGCGCTGGAGGCCGGCTATCACGAGGGCGCGGACCTGTCCGCCGCCCGCGCCGCGCTGCAGCAGGCCCTGCTTCGGATCCGCCTCGCGGAGCGGCGGCAACGCGAAGGGCCGCGGCGACGCGTCTGATCTCCATGGCTGACGCACGCCCGTTTCACTGGGAGTACGAGCCGCCCGAGGTCCCGCGGGAGCGGTTCCTGGTGACCGGCGGGCAGGCCCTGGACGGCACGATCAAGGTCAGTGGCGCGAAGAACGCGGCCTTGAAGATGCTCGCCGCGGCGACCCTGACCGGTGAGCGGTGCCGCTTCACGAACGTCCCCGAGATCGAGGACGTGCGGGTCATGGCCGAGACGCTCCGCGACCTGGGCGTCGTCGTCGACCACCCCGAGCCGAACTGCTACGAGATCTCGGCCGGCGACGTCGACTGGCTGTTCGTGCCGCTCGAGGCGGCGGCCAAGATGCGGGCCAGCTTCATGCTCCTCGGCCCGCTCCTCGCCCGGTTCGGCGAGGTCGTGATCAGCAACCCCGGTGGCGACCGCATCGGCCGCCGGCCGGTCGACCTCCACGTCGAGGCGATGCGGGCCCTCGGCGCACAGATCGACTACAAGTACGGCTACTACTACGCCAAGGCGCCCGGCCGGCTGCGGGGGACGGAGGTCCGCTTCCCGTTCGTGAGCGTCATGGGCACCGAGAACGCGATGCTCGCCGCGACCCTCGCCGACGGCCACACGGTCATCCGCCCGGCGGCCCAGGAGCCCGAGGTCGACGACCTCGTGGCGTTCCTCCAGAAGATGGGCGCCAGCGTCGAGCGGACCTACCCGGACACGATCGAGGTGGACGGCAAGCGTCGCCTCCGCGGCGCCGAGCACAAGGTCATGCCCGACCGGATCGAGGCGGGCACGTTCGCCATCGCGGCCGGCGTCACCGGCGGCCGGGTCGTCCTCGAGGACGCGAACTGCGACCACATGACGGCCCTCGTCGAGATCCTCGGGCGGACGGGCCTCGCGGTGTCCTGCCAGCCAACCCGGATGGAGGTCGACGCCCGTGAGGTCGGACCGAGGAACCTGGTGCCGGTCGACATCGAGACGTCGGCCTACCCAGGGCTGGCGACGGACATCCAGCCGCCGACGACGGTCCTGCTCACGCAGGCGCGCGGCACCTCGCGCGTCCACGAGGCGATCTTCGAGGATCGTCTCGAATGGACGGCCGAGCTGGTGAAGATGGGAGCTCGGATCGAGCTGAAGGGCCCGCAGCGGGCGGTCATCCACGGACCGGCGACGCTCCGGGCCGGCGAGCTCGACATCTCCGACCTGCGGGCCGGTGCATCGCTGATCCTCGCCGCGCTCGCCGCCGAGGGCACCTCGTCGATCCGGGGTGCGCACCACGTTCGGCGGGGGTATGAGAACATCGAACGGAAATTCCTGGACCTCGGCGCCAGGATCGAGCGCGTCCAGGAAGGGGAGATCCTCACGCCCGCATGAACATCGGCATCGATCTCGGCACGGCCAACGTCCTCGTCCACGTCGAGGGCAAGGGCATCGTCATCCAGGAGCCTTCGGTCGTGGCCGTCGACGACGAGGGCCGGATCCGCGCGGTCGGCGAGGACGCCCGTGAGATGATCGGCCGGACCCCCGGCAACATCCACGCCATCCGGCCGATGAAGGACGGCGTCATCGCCGACTACGTCATCACCGAGGCAATGCTCCGGTTCTTCATCAACAAGGCGATGTCGGGCCGATTGCGGCCCCGTCTCAGCGGCCCGGCGGTGATGATCTCGGTCCCGGCCGGCGTGACCTCGGTCGAGAAGCGAGCCGTCAAGGACGCGGCCCTCAAGGCCGGCGCCCGCGAGGCGTACCTGATCGAGGAGCCGCTGGCCGCCGCGATCGGGGCCAACGTGCCGATCTCGGGACCGTCCGGGAACATGGTCATCGACATCGGCGGCGGCACGAGCGAAGTGGCGGTCATCGCCCTCGGCGGGATCGTCGTCTCGACGTCGCTGCGCGTCGGCGGCAACCGGATCGACGAGGCGATCGCCTCGTACATCCGCAAGAAGTACAACCTGATGATCGGCGAGCGGACGGCCGAGGAGGTCAAGATCACGATCGGGACCGCGCTCCCGCTCGTGCGCGAGCTGTCGATGGAGGTCCGCGGCCGCGACCTCATCGCCGGCCTCCCGCGGACCATCCCGATCACCAGCTCGGAGGTCATGGAGGCCATCGAGCTGCCGCTCCAGCAGCTCGTCGCGGCGGTCCGCCAGGTCCTCGAGCAGACGCCGCCCGAGCTCTCGGCCGACATCATCGACAAGGGCATGGTCATGTCCGGCGGCGGCGCGCTGCTCCGGAACATCGACAAGCTCCTGACCCAGGTGACCGGCGTCCCCTGCCACGTCGCCGAGAACGCCCTCAACTGCGTGGCGCTCGGGACGGGCGAGGCCCTCAAGCACTACGACTTCTTCAAGAAGTCGCTGGTCCAGACCGTCTAGGGATCGCGGCCGGCGATGTCGGTCGATCCGAGGCCCCGGCCCGGCCCCGCGCCAGCGGCCGGCCCGAGCCCCGGGCAGGTCGTGCCCGAGGGCCGGCCGTCCGTCGCGTCGGAGCCGGAGGCCGTCGTCGCGGCCGTCGCCGGCAAGGCCTTCGTCGACCTCCACTGCCATACCTCCGCGAGCTTCGATTCGCTCGCCTCGCCGCGCTCCATGGTCCGCGCCGCCGCGGGGCGCGGCATCACCCACCTCGCGATCACCGACCACGATCGGATCGATGGCGCGCTCCGAGCTCGCGACGCCGCCGCGGGGGACGTGCCCGACCTGACCGTCCTCGTCGGGGAGGAGATCCGGACCCGCGGCGGTGACCTCGTCGCGGTCTTCCTCGAGGAGGCCGTGCCACCGGGCCTGTCCGCGGCCGAGACGATCGCCGCCGTCCACGAGCAGGGCGGCCTCGTCGGGATGCCGCACCCCTACGACCGGCTCCGAGGCTCGCTCTCGAAGTCGGCCGACGCCGCAGCCCTCGAGTCGCTCGCCGCCGAGGTGGACTGGATCGAGGCCTGGAATCCGCGGGTTCTGATCGGCAATGGCAACCAGCTCGCGGCCGAGCTCGCGACGCGCGCCGGGAAGCCGGGCGTGGCCGTCGGTGACAGCCACACGACCCTCGAGGTCGGCCTCGCCTCGACCGTCATGACCGGTGATCCCTCGACCGCCGCCGGCTTGAAGGTCGCCCTGGCCGGCGAGCTGCAGCTCGTCATGGGCCGCGCCTCTCGCTACGTCCGGTTGATCACGCCGCTGGCGCGACTCGTCAACCAGCTGCGGGGCCGCGGCCGCATCCGGCCGAGCGTGGCGGCGCGATGACCGAGCCCCGGGACGTGACCACGGATCTCGAGGCCGCCGAGGTGGGTGAATCGGAGGTCGCGGCCGATCAGCTGTCCCTCGGCCGGCGCCTCCGCCAGCCGAGGACGATCATCTCGCTCGTCCTGCCGATCGTGCTGCTGGTGCTGTTCGTCCGGAGCCTGCCCGGCTTCCATCTCGAAGAGCTGCCCGACAAGATCCTCGGCGCCAACCCGTGGCTGCTCATCGCGGCGTTCGCCGTGTTCTACGCCGGCTTCCCGCTGCGCGGGCTGCGCTGGTCGATCCTCGTTCGCCGCAGCGGCTTTCCGCTCGGGATCCGCGACGCCAGCGAGATCATCTTCCTGTCGTGGCTCGTCAACTGCCTCGTCCCGGCGAAGCTCGGCGACATCTACCGGGCCTACCTGCTGAAGATCAACAGCCCGGTCTCGCTGTCGCGGACGTTCGGGACGGTCTTCATCGAGCGGATCCTCGACCTGTTCGCCATCGTGGTCCTCGGCCTCGCGGCCGGCTTCGTGTCGTTCCGGAGCGGGCTCCCGACCGAGGTCCAGTTCGTGTTCGCGCTCGGCGTCGGGTTCGTCATCGTCCTCGGCATCGGGCTCCTGACGATGCGCAACTTCGGGCGGCGGGTCCTGAACCGGCTGCCGGTGCCCGGCAAGGTCCTCGAGCTGTACGACCGTTTCGAGGAGGGGGTCTTCGCCTCGATGGGCCTCCGGGCGCTGCCGCGGCTGGTGGTGATCACGGGCTTCATCTGGGCGACCGAGGCGATCCGGCTCTACCTCGTCGTCCAGGCGCTCGGCCTGCCGGGTGTCCACCTCGGGATCAGCGGCGCGTTCTTCGTCGCCCTGGTGGCCTCGCTGCTGACGGCCGTGCCCCTCACGCCGGCGGGTATCGGGTTCGTCGAGGGCGGGGTCGTCGGGATCCTGACGATCATCTACGGCGTCCCGCAGACCGAGGCGCTGGCGATCACCCTCGTCGACCGGGCGATCAGCGTCCTGTCGATCATCGTCTTCGGCTCGATCCTGTATGCGGTCTCCTCGAAGCGCCGCGGTACCGGCGTCGCGGAGGAGCCGGCGCCCGTCTGAGGCCGGCGCCGTGCGGGCCCGAGGCCAGCGCCATGCGGGCGCGAGGCTGGCGGCCTCCGGAGTACCACTCCGGGAGTACGACCACGGACCGCACCGCTAGGCCCTCGACCGCCCTTCGCCGGACCGAACCCTCCCGGATCGGTCCCGCCGGCGGCTGCCGGGACCTGTACGAACGGGGGATATGGCGCGCCCGGCCCTCGGCCGATATTCCGAGCCATGACCGCCTCCAACGGCCGTGCGTTCAACGAGTGGCTGCGCTCCCAGCTGAAGGCGAAGAAGATGTCGCAGCGGCAGCTGGCGCAGCAGTCGGGCGTCGACCATTCGACGATCTCGCGACTCGTGCGCGGCGACCGGATGCCCTCGCTCGGGACCGCGACGAAGCTCGCCCGCGGCCTGCGGGAGCTGGGCGACGACGCGGAGAGCCCGCAGTATCTCGGCCTGATGAACGGCGCCGTCCAGCACCCCACGGCCCGCGTCGAGTACGCACTCCGGGCCGACGAGGCCCTGACCGAGCCCCAGGTCCGCCAGATCATGGAGTACTACCTCGCCGTCCGGATGCGACGCCTCGGGCGGACCTTCTCGCCCGACGGCGGCCAGGTCGTGCGGCCCTTCAATGCGGGGTCATCGACGCGCTCGAACAGCCCGACCGAGGGCACCGCGGCGGCGCCCGCCCACCGGCCGGTCGCGACCGTGACCTCGACGCGCTTTTCGCTCCAGCATCGACCCTCCACATCGCTCCCGCCCAGGCTCCGACCGGCAGGGTCGGGGGAGGGCTTCTGACTTCCGAATCGATCACCCGGGGGCGACCTCCACGCCACCCGGACAGGGGCAGGCGAACGCCGGCGCTCGGGGCGCCGGCGTTCGTTTTCCGGGGCCGCACGAGCCGAAGCGAGGCCGCTACACGGTCTCCCCGGCTGCCGCGGCGGGTCCGTCGGGGGCGCGGGTGGGCGTCGCCCGGGAGGCGAGAGCGCGCTGCGGGCCCCAGCGGCTGAGCGCGAACGCGCCGGCGAGCATCGCCAACCCGACGAGCCACAGGACCGGCAGGGCCAGCATCCCGGCCACTGGGACCGTCCACGGTCGATCGGTCCTCGCGCCCCAGACCACGACCAGCACCGCCACGGGGAGCCGGAGGACCAGCGGCAGCGGGATCCACCACGCCGCGCCAACGTCGGGCGAGGCGCCGGTGGCGAGGACGTAGTCGATCCAGGCCGGCCATAGGCCGGGCGCGACCAGCCACGAGCCGACGACGATCACCGCGGTCACCCCGACGGCCACGGCCAGGGGCCGCCACTCCCGCCGGACGACGTACCACAGCAGGCCGACCCCGACGGTCGGCTTCGTCAGGAGCGGGAAGGCCCACAGCGCGGGCCGACGGAAGGCACCGACGACCGCCGCGGCGAGGAGGACGTGGATGTTCCCGAGGTACAGGTCGGAGGCGACGACCGGCACGACGAGGAACGCCAGGGCCCATGGGCCGGTGAGCCACAGGAGTGCGAGGCCGATGAGCAGCGTCCAGCCGGCCTGGAAGGCCTCCCACGGCAGGTGGCCGAGGACCCAGAACGCGATCGCGGCGGGCGGCGGGTAGGTGAACGCGTCCTGCGTCGCCACCGGCCGGGCGTACGGGTCGGCGATGTCGACCAGCCAGTAGGCTCGGGCATCGCCGGCCTCGGTGGGCCGCAGGACGACGAACGCCACGAGGACCGCCACGAACGCCCAGCGGAGCGCGCGATCCACGAGCCTTGCGCGTCGGCCGAGGAGCGCGGACGCCGGGCCGCGGCGCGTCGTCGTCATCGCGGCGTGTAGATCGAGATCGCCGTGCGTGGCGAGGCGTCGAAGCGGGAGATGGCGAACGGCAGCGGGTCGACGGCCGTGCTGAGCCGGTCGCGCACGTAGCGGTCCTCGGCGGGCCCGCCGCAGGGCAGGCCGATGGCGCCCTCGAAGAGCCGGTCGCAGGCCACGACGACGGCGTCGGCCGGGTCGTCGATGGCCCCCAGCGCCGATCCGGCGCGGCCGATCGGGAACCCGATCCCGTCGGCGAGCTTGAACTCCGGCAGGCCGAGCAGGGCGACCTCTCCGCCCCCAGCGGCAGCATCGATTCGCACTCCCGCGGCCCGTGCGGCGTCCCAGCCGCCGTCGGGATCCGGCGCCGGCCAGCGCAGCCAGCCCACGATCGCGAGGAGGGCCGTGCCGGTGACGACGAGTGCAGGGCCGGCCGCGAAGCCTGGGAGCGACGTGGGTCGGAGCGACGTGGCTCGGGGCAACGTGGCGCGGGCCACGAGGGCGGCCGCAATGCCGATCAGCGTGAAGATCATCGGGTCGGCGAAGGCGTGGTAGTGATCGTTGGGCAGGCCGGCGACGACTCGTTGGAGCGACGGCGCCGCCAATCCGAGGGCGAGGACGGTCCAGCCCAGCAGGCCGGCGAGCCAACGCGCGGCGGTCCGCCCCGGCTCGGGTGCGCGGAGGACCAGCCAGCCCGCGATCGCGACCACGACAGCGGCGACGACCGCCGCGAGGCCCGGGACGTCGGTGACGAGCCCGATGAGCGGCCACCCGACGACACGGAGCAGCGTGAAGAGCAGCACGCTCGAGATCGGATCGCCGCCTCCCGGGTCGCCTTCGGCGAGATAGTCGAGGACCCGGTGCGTCTCGAGGAATCCGGTCTGCAGCTCGTGGACGAGGAGCGGCAGGAACAGGACGAGGGCGATCCCCAGCCCGCCCACGAGCCCCTGGCCGATTGCGAATCTCGCTCCCGCGTCCCCCCGCCACCAAGCCAGCGCCGCGATGCCAACAATGCCCAGCAGGAACACCAGCCCGAGGACGTGGAGCTGCACGACCGCTGCCGCGGCGCCGATGGCGACCGCCCACCAGCGAGCCCGGGCCGTGCGGTGGCCGCGCCACGCGGCACCGAGCGACAGCGCGGCGAACGCCGGGATGGGGTTGGGGTTCCAGATGAAGGTCGATTGCTCGACGCCGGCCGGCGAAACGGCCATGAGGATGGCGGCGACGAGGCCGGCGACAGGCCCGGCGACCTGGCGGGCCAGCCACCACGTGAGCGCGACGGCGGCGATCCCGAGGACCGCGATCCAGGCCGTGACGGCCACCGGATCAGCGCCCGACAGGAGGGCCGCGGGCGACAGGAGGTAGTAGTAGAACGCGCCGTGATGGAACTCGCCGACGGACGTCCGAGGGCCGAGCAACGGCAGGACGCCGCGGGTCATGTCGAGGAGCACGAACATGTCGTGGCCCTGATCGGCATCGAACCGGCCTCGGGCGGGGAGGTTCGGCAGGCGGGCCAGTGCCGCGATCACAACGATCGCCGCCAATCCGATCGCCTCCAGGCGAGACGGAGGCGGCTCGTCAACGGCCCTTGCGGTCATCAGCTCGGTCCACGCGCTGCAGGTCGCGATCGGCTCCGTCGACTCGCCGTAGGCCCCGGCGCGCCTGACCTGCCGCGCCGATCGGTCCGACCGACATCGACGTCGTCGTCGGCGGGCGCCGCGGATCGGGTTCGGCGGGAGAGCTTGAAGGCCTCGGGCGGCAGCGGGTCGAGCGATTCCGCCCCGTCGCGCAGGGCCCGCAGCCGGTCGAGGTTGACGAGGTCGTAACCCTCGTCCATGCCCGGCGTCTCGAGGATGAACGGGCGGTCGGCGAGCCGCGGGTGTCGGACGAGATGGCCGAGGCCCCGCGCGCCGATCCGACCTTCGCCGACATGCTGGTGGCGGTCACGGTGGGACGCAAGCTCGGACGCCGAATCGTTGACGTGGACCATCACCAGCCGCGCGAGCCCGACCTCGCGATCGAAGGCATCGAGCAGGTCGTCCACCGCGTCGGGATCGTCGACGCGGAGGCCCGCACCCCAGGCGTGCGCGGTGTCGAGGCAGAAGCCCAGCCGCCGGTCGGGCACGCCCAGCGCGGCTGCGCGATCCGCGACGGCCGCCAGCTGGGCCACGCTCGAGCCGATCGCCCAGCCGCCGCCCGAGGCGTTCTCGAGCACCAGCATCGGCATGCCTGGCCCGTCCTCGACGCGCCCGAGGACCTCCGCGACGCCGCCGGCGACGCGATCGAGGCCCTCGTCGACGGTCGTATCGCGGTGCGAGCCGGTGTGGACGTTGACGAAGCTCGCCCCGTACCCGCGCCCGGCAACGAGATCCGAGGCAAGGACGTCGATCGAGGCTCGCCGGAATGACGGGTCCGGCCCGGCGAGGTTCACGAGGTACGAGGCGTGGACGGCCACCGGCCGGATGCCGAGCTCGACGAGACGATCGCGGAATGTCTCGAGCCCTTTCGGCGGCGCGGCGCGCCGCTTCCAGGCCGTCGGGTTGTCGACGAAGACCTGGACCGTCTCGGCCCCGATCTCGGCCGCGCGATCCGCCGCCCGTCGGAGTCCATGACCGAGCTGGAGATGGACGCCGAGACGGGGCACCGGCTCGTCAGCGAGCGCCGTTCCGCGCGGGCGGGCCGCCCTTCGTGTAGTCGCCGCCGACGACCGGTTCGATGAGGCCGTAGTCGCCGGCCGTCCGGCGGTAGAGGATCGCGACGCGCTCGTTCTCGGCGTTCACGAAGACGAAGAACGAGTGACCGAGCTCCTCCATCCGGGTCACGGCGTCCTCCTCGAACATCGGCTCGATGTGGAACCGCTTGACCTTCACGACCTGCGGGCGCTCGTCGGGCTCGGAGGGCGGACTCGCCGCACGGCGTCCCGCGGCGGCGGCCGGGCCGGCCATCGAGACCGGCGACGGCCGGGTCCGGGACCGCGGCTTCTCGCGGAAGTCGACCGCGCGCCGCTCGATCTTGTCGAGGACCTCGTCGATGCCGGCCCGATGGGTCTTCGCGGCGGCCTTACCGCGAACCGTGCGGCCGTCGATGACGAGGGTGACGTCCACGATGTGGGAGTCGTCGGAGTTGCGGTGCTGCTCGACGGACAGCTCGACGGTCGCGTCGGTTCGATCGTCGAGGATCCGCTCCAGCCTCCCGAGCTTGCGGACCGCGTACTCGCGGACCCGATCCGGAACCTCGTAGTTCTTGCCCTTGACGATGGTTCGCACGGTGGACCTCCCGGTGTCGACCATCGTACCGCCGCGCCCGGCGCCGGCGAGGCCCTGTCAGTCCTCCGCGACAGGACGAACGGCAGTGGGCCCACGCGCCGCAACGGGCTCTTCAAGTCAGCGCTCCCGCGCGACGGTCACCGCGGAGGTCGCAAGTGCGCCGGCATCGAGGAGCGCGAGCGCACAGGCGGCGAGCGTCGCGCCGGTGGTCACCACGTCGTCGACGAGGACGACCCAGCGCCCCGTGATCCCCGGGCCGGGCCGGGCGCCGAAGGCTGACTGGAGATTGGCGGAACGGCCCGTCCGGCCGAGCGCCGCCTGCGCGGTCGTCGCCCGCACGCGCTCGAGCGCCGGGACGACGGGCAGGCCGAGTCGTCGACCGGCCACGGCCGCGAGGAGCCCGGCCTGGTCGTAGCCGCGCTCCCGGACGCGATCGGGCGAGGCTGGAACCGCGACCAGGACCTCACCGCCTGCGCCCGCCCGTCGCCAGCGCGCCGCGATCGCCTCGCCGAGCGGCGTCGCGAGGCGTTGCTCGCCGCCGTACTTCAGCGCGTGAATGGCGCGACGTGTCACCCCGGTGAAGGGTGCGCACCACTCGAGCTGGAGGAGCGGGTGCGGGATGTCGGCCGGCAACCCAAACGGCACGCCGGGCTCCGCTGCGAGGCGAACATCGAGGATCGCCCGGCACTCCGGGCACAGCGGTGGCCCCTCGCGACGGCAGCCGGCGCACGCCGACGGGAGCGCGAGATCGAGAATCCGGCTGCCCGCCGCACCAACCGCCTCGAGGACCGCCTGGAGCATCGCCATGACGGGCAGCGTGCCACGCAGCGCTCACCCGTCGGCCATCGGCGGCTTATGCCGGGCTCACCTCGGGTTGCCCCGGCGTGGGCTCCGTCGCGGTGTCGGCCCCGATCCGACGCGACCGCACGATCGGTACGAGCGCGACGAGCATGCTGAATGCGGTGGCCCACAGGGTCGGGTTGGCCACCGTCAGGGCTACCACGAGGATGGCCTCGCCGCGCCAGCCCGGGATTCGCCCCGCCACTGCCGCGAGACCGGCGCCGACTGCGAGTCGAAGGAGGAATGGGATCGGCAGGAGCGATCCCCCGTCGGTGCCGGCACGGCTGCCGGCGACGTCGAGGAACTGGCTCCACGCATCGGGTGAGGCGGTCAGGCTGGCAGCCATGACCGCGAGTCCACCGGCGACCACGAGCCCCAGCTCCCGCCAGCGGCCGGCCGTGAGCAGGTAGACCGCGCCTAGGGCGGGCGTCAGCTTGATGGCGGCGGCCGGGATCCAGAACAGGGCCGACCGGCGGAGGGCCAGGACGGCCAACACCGCCAGCACGAGGTGAACGTTCCGGACCCGCAGCTCGACTGCGACGGGCAGGAACGCGATCAGCGCGAGCGCGGCCAAGACGTCGCGCCCCGAGAGCCACCACAGGCACGCGAGGAGCAGGACCGTCCAGGCCAGCGAGAAGGACTCCGCGGTGATCAGGTGCGTGAGAGGCGCGATGACCTGGGCCATCGGAGGTGGATACCAGTAGGCGAACGGCGTGTCCGGCGCGGCGAACGGGTCGTAGAGAGGCTCCCCGATCGCGAGGCGTTGCCCGGCCAGCCAGTACGCGTGCTCGTCGTTGAACGCCGGCCATGATGTCGCCGCGATGACCGCGAGCAGGGACGCGCCGACGGCCGCGAGGGCGATGAGCCAGGCGGGCGGGCGTCGGTGCAGGTCGGATGGCCACGCCCCGAGGCGGCTCATCCCGAGGCGGCTCATCCGACGCGGACCCGGTCCCCGAGCGCCGTATCGCTCGCGTCGATCGCGCCGACCGGCAGCTCGAGCACCCCGGCTGCGCCGCGGACGAGCGGGACGATTCCGATCCAGGGCGGCAGGCCGCGCCGTACGGCCAGCACCGGTCGCGCGCCGTCAGGCCCCTCGCGGCCGAGGAAGACCGCGTCGATCGGGAAGCGCATGAACAGCATGTGGATGCCGTTGGTGCCGGCCAACCACAGGCCGTGACCAGGCGCGAGCGCCCGCCGGCCCATCAGGCCCCGGAACCGAGCCCACAGCGACGTCGCACGCTCGAGCCGCTCGGCGAGAATCGTCCCTCGCGAGAGGTTGATCGCCTCGGTGGAGGGCGCGGGCGGCTCGGTCATGCCGTGCCTCCAACCACCCCCCGTTGCGTATGCCCGTCGCCGGCATACCCGCGCGGTTCGCCCGTGCCTCCAACCACCCTCCGTTGCGTATGCCCGTCGCCGGCATACCCGGGGACCGGGGCGTCGCGCAGCCGTCTCGGCACCCGCCACCACTATTCCCACGACGGGCATATCGATGAGGCGGCGTGCGTCGCGTCTGGGTGGGCCGCGTCTGGGTGGGCCGCGTCTGGGTGGGCCGCGTCTGGGTGGGCCGCGTCTGGGTGCGAGGAGCCCGAGGTCGTGGCAGTCGATGTCGTGGCTGTCGTGGCTGCCGGGGGCTCGCCGGGTTCGCCGGGCTCGCGGGTTGGCCGGGCTGGCCGGGCTGGCCAGGCCAGCCGGGCGCGCCGGCGGCTCGGCGATCGAGTGATGGGCT
>JBQGDI010000018.1:0-2317 GCA_052038965.1 Candidatus Limnocylindrales bacterium
GCGCTAGCTTCCCGGTGCCACCGCAGGCTCGGCGACGACGGCCTCGCGATCCATCCGGAAGAGGGTCGCCGCGATGATCGCCGCGGCGAGGCAGACGAGGCCGCCGGCGAGGAGAACGGTTCGGACCCCGACGACGCTGGCGAAGACGCCGGCCGCGGCCGTCGACACGATCGTCGTCGTCGACATCGAGGCGTTGAACGCCCCCAGGACTCGGCCCCGGATCGCGTCGGTCGTCGTCGTGAGAAGGATCGTCTGGGTCGCGGCCTGGGCCGGGGTCACGAACCAGCCGACGACGAACATGATCAGGAGCACCACCGGCGCGTTCGGCGCGACGGACAGGGCCGCGATCGTGACGCCCACGCCGAGGAGGCTCCCGACGACGATGGCCTGCGGCGTGACCCGCATCGCGAGCCCGCCGACGAGGCCACCGGCCAGGACCATCGACAGCGTCTGGGCGGCCTCGAGCGGTCCGGCCCAGGCCGCGCTCTCGCGGAGGACGTCGATGAGGAACGGCACGAACAGGACGTTGACCGCGCCCAGGCCCAGCATCGCAATCGCGAGGGCGACGACGGTCGCGAGGAGGGTCGGCGAGCGGCCGATGATCCGGAGGCCCTCCGCGGCCGAGGCTCGGACACCCTGGCGCGGCTGACCCTCGGGATGCTCGGGCGGACGGCCGAGCTCGGGGGCGATCCGCAGGACGATCACGACCGAGGCGAGGAACGTCGCGGCATCGAGGAGGAACGCGGGCCAGTACGCGCCGGTCGTGGCGATGATGACGCCGGTGAGGCCGGTCCCGAGGAGGCCGCCGATCATCCGGCTGATCTGCGAGACGCCGCTTGCCGCGAGCATGCCCTCGGGCGGCACGATCTTCGGGATGAGCGCGCCGCGAGCCGGCGAGAACAGCGTCCCGATCGCGGCCTGGAGGAAGGCGACGCCATAGAGGATCGGCAATCGCTCGACCGTGCCGACGACGATGAAGCCGAGGACGAGGATCGCCCGGACGGTATCGGAGGCGATCATGATCCGGCGCCGGTCGAGCCGGTCGGCGTAGGCGCCGGCCACGACCCCGCCGACCATCGACGGGACGGCGACGGCGATCGACAGGACGGCCAGTGCGGCGGGCGAGTGGGTCAGCTCGTTCACGAGCAGCAGCAGCGCCATGAACGTCATGCCGTCGCCGATGTCGGAGATCGCCTGGGCGGCGAACAGCTTCCGGAACTCGGGCAGCCGCAGCACGTCGCGGTTGCCCATGGCGCGCGGGGACTCACTCACGGGACGGCTCCTTCAATGCCGGGTCGGCGTACAGGGCGAGGAACATCCGATGGGTGACGGCGGCGGGGTCGGGCGGCTCGTTCTCGAACTCCTCGATGAGGCTCCGCAGCCGGTCCTTGAGCTCGAGGAAGCGGGCCGGCGTGGCCCGGATCACGTTGCGGCTGACGAGGGCGCGCTCCGACGAGTCGGCCTCGCCGAGGGGCTCCGTCGCGAGGACTCGGTCGAGGTCGCGGCGGGTGTCGTCGAGCAGCGTGGCGAGCATCTCGCGGGCCGCAGACTCCCCCGCCCCACCGGACCCGACGAGCTTCGGATCGAGCCGCAGCGACAGCGCCGCGAGGCCGTAGCGGGTCTCGATGATCCCGGACACGACCCGCTGTGCGGCCGGCCGGAGCAGGTCGCGCTCGACGAGCAGCTCGACGTGGTGGTACAGCCGGGTCTGCGGCACGTCGAGACCGGCCGCCAGCTCCTTCACGCTCCAGCTGTCGCGCGCCCGGGTGACCATCAGCTCCAGGATCCGGAGCCGGAGTGGGTCGGAGATGGCCTTGAGCGTCTCGACGTCCGAGATCAGCCGCTCGACCTCGGGCTGGACCGTTGTGGCCTCGATCGCGGCATCCGGCTTCGGCATTCGATGCCTCTCTAGCGTTCAGGGAAATCTGAACGTCAGAGTACAGATGAATTCGAGGCTGTCAAGCCCCTCACCGCGTCGTGGCCGAAACTTCGAACCCGCGGACGGCGTCCCTCGTGAAGGACCTCGGAGGCTGCCATGCGCGCGCTCGTCGGCCGGTTCGTCGCCATGACCCTGGTGGGCGTCTCGCTGGCGGGCTGCGGGCCCGGCCTGCCGCGAAGCTCGGCCGCCCCGTCGGCCACGCCGCCGGAGGTCACCGCCGGACCCACAGATCGCGGCCCCGGCCTGCCCGACTGCCCGAACTACGTCGAGGTCGTGGCGACAGGCCCGCCGTTCGGCGGCGAGGACCAGGGCGAGTTCGGGCCGCTGGCCCAGGAGCAGCGCCGCCTCGAGGCCGACATCGCCGCCGCCCAGGCCTCC
>JBQGDI010000019.1:0-16640 GCA_052038965.1 Candidatus Limnocylindrales bacterium
TGGACCAGTCGTTCCTCGCCGGCGTCGGCAACATCTACGCCGACGAGGCGCTGTGGGCTGCGCGCCTCCATCCCCTCCGCTCGGCGACCACGCTGCGACCCGGCCAGCCGGCCCGCCTGTACCGGGAGCTGCGTCGGATCCTCGTCGAGGCGGTCGAGCGGCGCGGCTCCTCGATCGACGACTACACGGCGCCCGAGGGCGACGGCGAGATGCAGGAGCGGCTGCTCGTGTACCAGCGCGCGGGCGAGGGGTGCGCACGCTGCGGGCGGCCGATCCGGCGGATCGTCGTCGGCGGCCGCTCGACGCACTTCTGCTCGTGGTGCCAGCGCCTGCCGCCGGCGGATCGGGCCGGCGCCGCGGCGATCCTTCGCGGGATGGAGCCGGCGCTCCGCGCGCGCCGCGTGCGCGGAGACGAGGCGGCGATCCGGACCGGCCCGCGGTGGGTCGACCTGGGCGGCCCGACGGGCGCCCTGGGCACGCCGACGGGTAGCACGAAGCGCGCCGCGGGCACGGGCCGGCGAACCGGTACCGCCTCGGTGACCCGGAAGGCGGCCGCGACGCGGCGGGCACTGGCCCGGGCATCGCAGGGCTCCCCGGAGCGTTCGCCGGAGGCCGGCTGATGTCCATCCTCCGGCTCGAGAACGTGCGGCGCGAGGTTGGCACGTTCGTCATCCTCGACTCGATCACGGCCTCGCTCGCGGTCGGCGAGCGCGTCGGTCTCGTCGGTCCGAACGGCGGCGGGAAGACGACGCTCCTCCGCATCGCGGCCGGCATCGAGGAGCCTGACGCCGGCGTGGTCGGCCGGAAGCGCGGGCTCAGCCTCGGGCTGCTGCCGCAGGAGGCCCATCTCGACGCGGCCTTCATGGCCGCGCCGGATCTCCGCACGGCCGTCCGCCACGGTGCCGCCCCGCTCGAGGCGATGGCAGACGAGCTCGCGGCGATGGAGCATGCCGGCCGCGCCGCGGAGCCCGGATACGAAGACCTCCAGCATCGGTTCGAGGCGCTGGGCGGCTACTCGCTCGACCAGCGGGTCGGTGCGGCGCTGTCAGGCCTCGGGTTCACGCCGGCCGACCTCGGTCGCTCGCCGGCATCGCTCTCGGGCGGTGAGCAGACCCGGGCCGCCCTGGCCCGCCTCGTCATCGCCGCGCCCGACCTGCTCCTCCTCGACGAGCCGACGAACCACCTCGACCTGGCGGCCCTCGAATGGCTCGAGGACCACCTTCGACGCCGCGCCGGCGCGCTCGTCGTGGCATCGCACGACCGGGCCTTCCTCGACGCCACGGTGAGCCGCATCTGGGAGCTCCGGGATCGCCGGCTGACCGTCTTCCGCGGGAACTACAGCGCCTACCACCGCCAGCGCGAGGAGCGTGATGCCCTCGCGGTGAAGACGGCCGAGACGCACGAGCAGCAGATCGCCCGGGAGCGCGAGCTCGTCCAGACGTACCGCAGCCACCGCAAGATCACGAAGATGCACGAGCACGAGGCCCGCCTCGAGCGGCTCCTCGTGGCGCGGCAGGACGCGCCCCGGGCGACGCGGAAGCTGCGGCTCCCGTCGAGCGCGCTGGCCGGCGACGGACCGATCCGCTCCGGTGAGATCGTCGTCCGGGTGGACGACCTCGTCGTCGGCTACCTCCCGCCACCGGCCTCGCCGCCGGATGCCCGGCCCGTCGAGGTCGCCCGCGCGCCGTTCCTGTTCGCGCATCGCGGCGAGCGGATCGGGATCGTCGGCCCCAACGGCGCCGGCAAGACGACCCTGCTCCGGACGATCGCCGGCGAGCTGCCGCCGCTCGACGGCTCGCTGGCCTTCGGCAACGGCGTCCAGCTGGGCTACCTCGCCCAGCTTCGGGCCGCGGCGATCCCCGGTTCGACCGTCCTCGACGCGCTCCTCGAGACGATCCCCGTCACGCCCGCCGAGGCGCGCGGCTACCTGGCGCGGTTCCTGTTCCGTGGCGACGACGTCTTCAAGGAGGTCCGGCTGCTGTCGGGCGGCGAGCGGTCCCGCCTCGCGCTGGCGTTGCTCGGCGTGATGCCGTCGAACGTCTACCTCCTCGACGAGCCGACGAACCATCTCGACATCGTGGCCCGCGAGGCAATCGAGGCGTTCCTGACCTCGACCCCGGCGACGATCCTCGTCATCTCCCACGATCGGCGGTTCCTCGACACGGTCTGCGAGCGGCTGTGGGTCGTGGACGATCGGCTGGTCGTGCCGTTCGACGGTGGGTATCGGGCCTGGCGCGAGGCCGTGGCGGGCGGCTGGACGCCTCGAGCCGCCGCGGAGCGAGAGGCGGCCCGGATGCGGTTTGCGTCGGGTCGTGCCTCAGGCTCCGGCCGGCCGTCGGCCGCGGGACGTCCGGCCGGTAACGGGCGGACCGGCGCCGCGGCCGTCCCGGAGACACCACCAGCGGGTCGCCCGTCAGCGGCTCGCGCGGTCCGAGCAACGTCGACGAGGGGTTCGGCGAGGCCGCGCCTGTCGAAAGATGCCTACCGCCGCCAGCGCGACACGCTGGACGGGGAGCTGACCCGGCTCGGGCTGCGGAAGAACCACCTCGAGCTCGAGATGGCGAACCCCGGCGTGCAGGCGAACTACGTCGAGCTGCGGCGGGTGACCAGCGAGCTGGCGGACGTCGAAGCCGCGCTGGCCACGGCCGAGGACGCCTGGCTGGAGCTCGAGGAGCGCGCCCCGTGACGCCCGAGCCCAGGGGCCTCGCGGGCATCCCGGACGCCACGAGCCCCACGGACCCGGCGGGCGCGGCGCGCCGGACCGTGCGGATCGGCATCACGGGGCCGATCGGCTGCGGCAAGTCGACGATCGCTCGATGGCTGGCCGAGCTCGGCGCGGTCGTCGTCGATGCCGACGTCGTGGCGCGGGAGGTCGTCGAGCCGGGACAGCCGGCGCTGGAGGCCGTGCTGGCGGAGTTCGGCGACGGCGTTCGTGGCCCGGACGGAGGCCTCGACCGCTCGGCGCTGGCCCGGATCGTGTTCACGGATCCGGCGGCGCTGGCGCGCCTCGAGGCGATCGTCCATCCCGCCGTCCGTCCGCGGGTCCTCGCGGCCATGGCGGACGCGGAGCGAGCCGGGGCGCCGGCGGTCGTCGTCGAGGCGATCAAGCTCATCGAGGGCGGCCTCGGCAGGCTGTGCGACGAGGTCTGGCTCATCGATTGCTCGGCCGCGGCCCAACGGCGGCGCCTCGCCGGGCGCGGGCTGCCTGCGGACGAGGTCGAGCGCCGGCTCGCGGCGCAGGGCGACCTCGCCGCCCGGCTCGCACCGGCCGCGACCCGGATCCTCGACACGTCCGGTCGCCTCGCGGACACGCGCGACCTCGTCGAGGGCGCCTGGGACGAGGCGCTGGCAGCGGCCGCAGCCCGCGAGTCAGGTCGAACGGCCGGCAGCTAGGCGAACAGAAGCCCCGAGCCAGGATGGCGACCGGCCGCCAGCGCCGCGCGGACCCTCGCCGGCCGGAGCTTCGGGAGATCCCTGAACAACTCGGGCTGCTCGCGAAGGACCTGCCGATTCGTGCGGGTGTCGGCGACGAGGAGCAGGAAGTGGTCGGTCTGCTCATCCCGCCGCTTGAGCGAGATTCGGCGCTCCTGGGCCTGGGCGTCGTACAGCCGCATCTCCAGCTCGATCGCGGTCCGCTCGCTGCCGCCGGCCAGCACGGCATCCCAGGCCCGCCGTTCGAGCCGTCCTTGCGCAGCCGGTAGGGGCACCTCGGTCCGACAGGTGAGCGGCCGGCGAGCATGGGCCAGGAACTCGGCCAGCTTGCGGGCGTGAGCGCCGTCCCGAAGCGGGGAGCCGCCCGGGTAGAGCCGGACGAACGCATCCAGTTCGAGAGCCGCTCCGAGGCGATAGAGCTCGGCGACGGTGAGGTCCAGCCTCGCGTTCTCGAGGCGTGAGTACCGGCAGCGCTCGATCCGAGCGGCGGTCGCGACGGCTTCCTGGCTCAACCCGAGGGACAGGCGCTGCGTCCTCAGCTCCCGGCCGAGGCGCATGGCTGCGTCCACGCCATGGCGTGCCGCGATGTCGACGGTGCGGGTCCTGGCACCCATCTGCGGGAGTCTGCGCCGGGGCGCTTCACTGCCGGTCACCGCCCGATCATCGGCTCGTGTGCACCTCGTGCGCGAGTTCGCCGGCGGCTGGGCCATCGGAGCGTCGGCGCCGGGCGACACGGCCGAGCTGTGCGCCTGGTGCACGAGTGGAACGTTGCCCGGAGGCAGGAGAGCCTCTGGCGAGGCAAATGCCGCCGGTCGTTCGCGTTCCCCGGGCCACTCGTGCATGACGTGCACACGTCGCTCGGGTTCGCCGCGCAGATGCTCTCGCACGCCTGGACAGCGTCGCTTTCGTGCACCTGGTGCACGCCGCCGCCGGAGGGGCGACGAGGGTGGGCGGCCGGGGGGCGAGGGGAGCGGGCCGCTGGAGGAGGCGAAGGGATGGCCCCCCGAGCAGGGCCGGAGCAGCGGGGCCGGCGCGGATCTACGTGGCGGGGCTGGGTGAGGGGAGGGCCGCCGGCGTTGGGGCGGGGGTCGGTGGGGGCGTCGGCGTGGCGACCGGTGGCTGCGGCGGGATCGAGGCGGAGGGATCCGGGTAGACGGCGGGGAAGGGGACGCCGTACTTCTCGAGGATCCGCGTCGTCGTCGCGCCGAGCGATCGGACGTCGACGTAGCGGACGTCCTGGTCCGGCCGGAGGGCGGCGCTGAAGTTCACCGTCCCGGAGGCGAGCATGTGGTTGATCTCCTCAGCCACGGCGAGCGACGTCTTGACGACGTACAGCGCACCCGTCCGGGCGAGGATCACGACGTCCTGGTAGGTGATCTTCGTGGCGAAGTCGGAGTAGAAGACCCCGACCGGCTCGAGCTCCGGCCGCACCGCCACCGACGTCGTCACGAAGATGTCGATCGTCTGGCCGGGCTGGAGGAGGCCGCCGACCGCCCGATCGTCGGGGATCGTGACCGAGACCGCCCGCCACGCCTCCGAGTCGGGCGCGACCGTCTCGTCCGGGCCGAGGATCGCGAACCCGGAGCCGGACGCGGCCGAGGCGATCATGTTGATGTACAGCGGCTGACCGGCCGAGACCGGGATCGCAAGGACCTTGCCGGCGATCTGGTTCGGGTTCGTGATGATGCCGGCCTGGGTGACCGCATCGAGGGCCACCTCGCGGACGGACAGCTGAGCGGCGAGGACGGGCGTCCGCGCCGGGATCGCGACCGCCGCGACCACGACCGCGACCATCGGCGTCTCGGCCTTCGTGGCGTTCTGCTGTGCCTGATTCAGGAGGTAGAAGGACGCGCCGCCCGCGACGAGGGCCAAGACGATGCCGAAGGCCACGATCCATTTGCCACGACGGCTCGTGTCCTTGTACTCCATCTCCATCTGGGTCGAGGGATCCTCCGGCGAGCGCGAAGTGGGGTACGACCTGCGGACCGCCGCACGAAACGGCGAACCGCGCCACCCGAGACGCGGCCGAGTGCAGTGTCGACAGGGGGCACCGGCGTCGATATGGGCGGGTGGTACCAGCACCCGGTACCAACGGTCAGGGCGGTCTGGGCTCCGCTCCGGCCTCCCCAAGTCGTCGAACAGCCGTTCGATATCACGCTCCCGGTGCTAGACTCGCGTCGTGCCCGACTTCCGCCTCGTCGCGCCGTTCGAGCCCACCGGTGACCAGCCCCAGGCGATCGAGCGCCTGGCCGACGGGGTGCGGCGCGGCCTTCACCACCAGGTCCTGCTCGGCGCCACCGGGACCGGCAAGACGATGACCGTCGCCAAGGTCATCGAGGCGATCAATCGGCCGACCCTCGTCCTGAGCCATAACAAGACGCTCGCCGCCCAGCTGTACGCCGAGTTCCGCGACTTCTTCCCGGACAACGCGGTCGAGTACTTCGTCAGCTACTTCGACTATTACCAGCCGGAGGCGTACCTGCCGCGGACCGACACGTACATCGAGAAGGATTCCAGCCGCAACGACGAGATCGATCGGCTCCGGCACGCCGCGACGCACGCCCTGTTCGAGCGGCGGGACGTGATCGTCGTCGCCTCGGTCAGCTGCATCTACGGCATCGGCGCCCCGGTCGACTACGGCGCGACCGTGCTGCGGCTGCGGCAGGGCGGTCAGTACCGGCGGGACGCGGTCCTCCGGCACCTCGTCGATCTCCAGTACCAGCGCAACGACGCGGACATCGCCCGCGCCCGCTTTCGGGTGCGCGGCGACACCCTCGAGTTCCAGCCCGCGTCGGAGGAGCGCCTCGTCCGGGTCGAGTTCTTCGGCGACGAGGTCGAGCGGATCACCGAGCTGGACCCGCTGACCGGTGAGCTGCTGACCGAGCGCAAGGAGGTCAACGTCTACCCGGCAACCCACTACGTCACGCCGTCGGACAAGCTCAAGGCCGCGATCGTCGACATCGAGGCCGAGATGGAGGAGCGAGTCGGCCAGCTCGACAGCGAGGGTCGGGCCCTCGAGGCGGCGAGACTCCGGCAGCGAACGACGTTCGACCTCGAGATGCTGCGCGAGCTGGGGTTCTGCTCGGGCGTCGAGAACTACTCCCGGCACCTCTCACGGCGGGAGGCTGGCAGTCGCCCCTGGACGCTGCTCTACTACTTCCCGCCGTACTGGCTGCTCGTCGTCGACGAGTCGCAAATGACGATTCCGCTGGTCGTCGGTATGTACAAGAACGACCGGACCCGCAAGGAGATCCTGGTGGACTTCGGATTCCGCCTTCCGTCGGCGCTCGACAATCGGCCGCTGACGTTCGAGGAGTTCGAGGGCCAGGTCAACCAGGCGGTCTACATGTCGGCAACGCCGGGCCCGTACGAGCTGGAGAAGGCCGAGCGGATCGCCGAGCAGCTCGTCCGCCCGACCGGGATCGTCGACCCGCAGATCAGCGTCCGTCCGACCGAGGGCCAGATCGACGACCTCCTCGAAGAGATCAAGGTGAGGGTCGACCGCGGCGAGCGGGCGATCGTCACGACCCTGACGAAGCGGATGGCCGAGGACCTGACCGACTACCTCCGCGAGCTCGGGGTCAAGGTTCAGTACCTTCACAGCGAGGTCGACACGCTCGAGCGGGTCGCGATCCTGCGCGACCTGCGGCTCGGGGTGTTCGATGTCGTCGTTGGCATCAACCTCCTGCGCGAGGGCATCGACCTGCCCGAGGTCACGCTCGTCGCGATCCTCGACGCCGACAAGGAGGGCTTCCTCCGGAGCGCCTGGTCCCTGGTCCAGATGATCGGGCGGGCGGCCCGGAACGTCGGCGGCGAGGTCGTGATGTACGCCGACACGATCACCGAGTCGATGCGGGCGGCGATCGACGAGACGAACCGCCGCCGGGCGGTCCAGGAGCAGTACAACCGCGAGCGGGGCATCGTCCCGGCGACGATCGTCAAGGGCATCCGCGACCTCAACGACCAGCTGCGCTCGGTCGCCGAGTCGACCGTCGTGTACACGTCGGAGCGCGAGCAGCTCACCGGGCGGCTTGCCGAGCTCGATCGGGCCAAGGTCGAGGGCCTCGTGACCCGGATGGAGGCCGAGATGCGGGCCGCCGCCAAGGAGCTCGAGTTCGAGCGGGCCGCGGCACTGCGCGACGAGATCCAGCAGATCCGCCTCAGGGTCCTGGAGCAGGACCAGTCGGCGATCGTCGCCCGAGCCGCCGAGGCCGCGGCGGCGGGGGCAGGCGGGGGAGCGACGAATCGCACCTCCGGCGCTGGAGACGGCCGGGCCGCCGGGGCGCGCACGGCCGGGGGGCGCCGGACGGATGTCCGCACGCTCGTCGCCGGGACGGCCGATGCCGACGCACCCGGATCGGTGCTGGAAGTCTCGTCCGTGACGGTCCTGCCGGCCGAAGCCGATACCGCCGACGAGCCGGACGGTCCCGCCGAGGGCACGGCCGCCGATTGGCTGCCCGGGATCCGCGACGAGCACGAGGATGAGGGCGGTTGGCAGGCGCGCTGGCTGGATCGCCCGACGTGGGACCGGACCGTCACGCCGAACATCCGCCGGCGGACGGGGACCCGCCCACCCAGGCGCCGCCGGTGAACCGAAGCGCAGAGCCCGGTCCGGCGCCGGCGCCGCCGCTCGGCAGCGCCAAGGACGAGTACCTCGACGCCAGCAGCAACGCCCGCCAGTTCCTGGTGCTCCGGTTCGCCGAGCTCACGATCTTCATGACCGCCACCGGCGCGATCATGGCCGTGGCGTTCAGCAAGATCGCCGCCCCAAGCGTTCCCGAGGCGGCGCTCGCCCTGAAGCTGGCCGGGTTGGTCGTGGCCGGCGTGTTCTGGGTGATGGAAGGCCGGACGATGGCCTACTGGCGGCACTTCGTGCGGCGGGCGGCGGAGCTCGAGCGACAGCTGGGCTTCAGCCAGTACTCCAGCCGACCGCCCGAGACCTTCCTCTCCAGCCACACGGCGATCCGCGCCCTGATCGGTTCCGCGGCGCTGTTCTGGCTGCTCTCGATCCTGGTCGTGCCGGCTCCCGTGTAGGCGAGCGGCGTGGACGGGAGCGACCGCGCGTCCGCGCTGAAATACGGGCCGGGCTCGGGCGTCTGGCCGACATGAGCGACCGCGAGCCGCGCATCTTCGAGCCGGCGGCGGTCCGCGTCATCGACACCACGTCGAGCATCGAGCACATCGTGGCGACGGCCTTCGACGAGCATGCCGGGCGGTTGAAGGCGTTCGCGATCGCGGTGACGCGAGAACCGGATGCCGCCGACGACGTCGTGCAGGAGGCGTTCCTGCGCCTGGTGCGCGAGGTCCGCGGGGGACGCACGCCGGACAACATCGGGGGCTGGCTGCTGCGCGTCGCCGCGAACCTCATGGCCAGCCGCGGACGTCGTCTCTCCGTCGCGGAGCGCAAGAAGCCGGCGCTCGTCGACCGCGGGTTCGGGGATTCGCCCGAGTCCCTCGCCGTCGAGCGTGAGCGTGACCGCGAGCTGGTCGCGGCGCTCGGCGAGCTCCCCGAAGACGCCCGGGTCGCCCTGCTGATGGCCGGTCGAGGCATGAGCTCCGAGGAGATCGCCCGCGCCATCGGGCGCACGACCATCGCGACGCGGACATTTATCTGTCGCTACCGCCTTCGTCTTCGCGAGGTCATGGCGAGAGCCGGGGGAGGACGGCTGTGACCGAGACTCGTTTCGACCAGCACCTTCGGTTCCGGATGCTGGCCGCCGCTGCCATCGATGGTCCGCTCGCGCCCGGTGACGCGCGGCTGCTCGAGGGCCATCTCGCGGCCTGTCCGACATGCCGGACGGAAGCCCTCGAGCTGGCACGCGACCAGCGGCGGCTCGGCGACCTCGGCGAGGTTGCCCCGTCGCCTCGCGTCCGGGCCACGGTCCTCGAGGCCGCCCGCCGCTCGGATCCACCGCGGGCCTGGACCGTGCTCCTCGCCGCGGCCCTGCTCCTCGCGCTCGCAGCCGGGCTGGCCGTTGCCGGGGCCTGGTGGCTCCAGCAACAGGATCGGCTCCCGATCACCGACCAATGGACGGCCATCTCAACCGACGCACTCGCCGGCGGCGCCACGACTTCGCGCATCCGCACGGTCCTTGGCAGCCCCCTCGGGTTCGTCGCCGGTGGCTCGGCCGGCGGCCGAGCGGCGATCTGGCTCAGCCCGTCGGGCAGCGACTGGCGGCTGCTCGGGGAGCTTCCGGGTGGCGACGGCGCGGAGGTGACCATCCTGGAATCGACCAGCCGTGGCCTGCTCGCCGCCGGCCGCGGGGGCGTCGGCCCGGCGATCTGGGTGAGCGACGACGGCCGGGCGTGGCAGTCGGCGGAGCCGGCGGATGCCCTCTCGGACGTGAGCATCAACGACGTGGCCCGGCGAGGCGATGGCTGGATGGCCGTCGGTGCCGGTGTCGCCGAGGAGGGGATCTCGGGAGTGGTCCTCATGTCGGACGACGGCCGGCAGTGGCGACGGGTCGAGGCCCGGGTCCTGGACGGCCGTCTCCCGCCGCTGGAGTCGATCAGCGTCCTGCCGGACGGGCGATGGCTCGTCGTCCTGGCCGTCGATCCAGGCGGCACCGATGGCCCGTACGTCTCCAGCGACGGCATCACCTGGCTCCCGTCACGCGAGCATCGGGCCATCCAGGCGCTCGGTGGCTTCGTCGCAGGCGACGGCACGTGGGTCGGCTTCGACCGCAACTCGGTCCGGCTGCGCAACTCGGTCGACGGGATGGCCTGGTCGGACGTCGAGCTGCCATCGACGGTCACCGGCCTGGCAGTCGGCGTGGTCGAGGTGGCCGAGGAGCTCGTGGTCGTGGGCTCAGCGACGGCCGGCCCGCTCATCGTCCGGAGCCTCGATGGAAGGGCCTGGACCTTCGACGGCATGCCCGTGGGGCCAGCGGCGACGGCGTACGATATCGCCGCCATCGGGGGGGTCGAGGTGGCGGTCGGGATCCGCGAGGGCCACGGCGCCATCTGGGTTCGACGTCGTTGACGTTGACGGAGGGGAGGCCCGGCGTGGCGCTTCGTCGGTGGCGGCCGATCCTGGCCTTCGCGATCCTGGTGGCAGCCTGCACGCCGATCGGCCCGGCGAGCACCGCGTCGAGCGGACGCACGGCGGCGCCACTTGCCGCTCGGTGGCGAGCCGTCGAGGTCGACCTCGCTGGAGGATGGCTCAGCGGCGCAGCCGAGCTCGAAGGGCAGATCGCCGCGGTCGGCAGCACCGGGTCGTCGCCCCTCGTGCTGACGTCCGAGGATGGCCTGGATTGGGTGCCGGTCCCGGATCAACCGGCGTTCCGGACGACTGGCGGCGCATCGATGACGGGGCTCGTTGCCACGAGCGATGCCTTCATCGCCGTCGGACCCGGGGATGCCCAGTCGCTGGTCTGGCGCTCGCGCGACGGACGAACCTGGGAGAAGGTGCACGAGACCCAGCGGCTGACCGATGCGCAGCTGGAGGCCGGCGAGCGGAGCGAGGGCTACATGGGCCGGATCGTCGAGGGCCCGCGCGGGTTCGTCGCGGTCGGGCTCAACGGTCCGGGCCTGGTCGATGACTTCGGCGGCGCGGCCTGGTTCTCGAACGACGGTGCGGTGTGGGAGTCGGCCGGTCCAACCGTCCAGCTCCTGCGCGGTCCGCTGTGGGGAGTGACGACCCTCGGCGACGCGTTCGTCGCCGTCGGCGGGGTGCGCGGCGCCACGTCGCTGACGTCGACCGACGGCCGCTCCTGGACGCTTCACGAACAGCGCGACATCCTGAGCCCGGGCCAGTTGCGCGCCGCCACCTCGACAAGCGACGGCCGCGTGCTGGCCGTCGGGTCCGAGGAGGGGGGAGCGTTCTCGGCGACGACCAGCGACGGCGCGCGCTGGGAGCGCGGGCCGTGCACCGCGGACCTGCTCGGTGGATCGATGCAGGCGGTCGCCCGCCTCGGGAGCGGCTTCGTCGCCGGTGGGTGGGTCGGGTCTCACGCCGCCATCTGGGTCTCGAGCAACGGGCTGCGCTGGTCGCGGGTGCTCGCCGATCTCGGCGACGGGGAGGTCAACGCCCTGCTCGTGCGGGAAGGTGCGGTGCTCGCGGTCGGCACGACCGTCTGGATCGGGCCCCCGGATGCGGTCGGCGATGACCGGCTGGCCGCCGACGAGCCCTGCGGCGCAGTTCCATCGCAGGCGCCGATCGAGGACCCGGATGAGGGCCCGGTCATGGCCGCCTGTGTCGCGACGAACGGGCCGTATGCGACCGACGAGCTTCCGCCCGACGTGCCGCTGTGCGTCGACCTCGGGGTCGAGTGCGCCCTGCCACCGGATGCGCCCCCCATCACGATCTGCGAGGTCGAGCTGCCCCCGGAACCAGCCGTGCCCCCGGCATCGCCCCAGTGACGAAGTGGAGCCGGGTCCCCGGCTGGTAGAGTGCCTCCCCGATGGGGGCGGCCGAGATCGGTGGCATCGCGCGGATCGAGCGAACCGGGGTCCCCGTCGGCGCCCGCCGATTCGAAGTCGTCTTCGCAGCCTGGGTCGTCGTCCTCGCCCTGCTGAGCGGCGTCGCCATCTGGTTCGACTGGCAGGTGACGAGCGGCGGACTCGACATCGTCATCAACACCCTGACGGCGCTCGCTGCGGCGGGTGCGGCCGGGCTGGCCTGGATCCGGTACGCCGAGTTCGGAGAGCATCACGCAGTCGTCGAGGCATCGGCCTTCGTCGTCCTGCTGGCGACTCGGGGGATGCTCGTCCTGCTCGCGGTCGTCGGGCTGGCCGGAGGGCTCGGACTCTCGCTCGACGCGCCGCAACAGTGGCCGCTCTATGCCTGGAGCCTCGCGCGCGGCCTGACCGCGGTCCTGCTGATCATCGCGGCACTCCAGGCGCTCGAACGGCTCGGGCCGGCGCGGCTCTCGGCCGCCGGGACGGTCATCCTCCCGAGCGTGCTCGTGATCGCGGTGATCGTCCTGCTGCCACTGATCGAGGACAGCCTGCCGCCGTTGATCGGCGCCGAGGGAGTCGCGGCATTGCGCGGGGACCCGGGCGCCGGCCAGGGGATGACCGGACTCGGCCTCGCAGCCCAGGCGGCCATCGCCGCGCTGTACTTGTGGGGCGCCGGCCTGCACCTTCGGCTGCGCCAGCGGACCGGGTCGCGCTACGCCGGCTTCCTCGCCATTGCCCTCCTCGTGGCCGCCTTCAGCCAGCTCCACTGGGCGATCAGTCCGGGCATCTACGCGCCGATCGTCACGACCGACGATTTCCTGCGAGCCGCGTTCTCGCTGATCCTCCTGGCCGGCATCCAGGTCCAGCTGCGGGCCGACGTGGGCGAGCTCCGGCGGGCGAACATCCGCCTCGAGGAGCTGCGGGCGGTCGAGGTCGAGCGGGTGGCCCTCGAGACCCGCGCCCAGCTGGCGCGCGAGGTCCACGATGGCCTCGCCCAGGAGCTGTGGCTGGCGAAGCTCAAGTCCGGCCGGCTGGCCGGCCTCGACGGCCTCCCGGACGATGCCCGAGGGCTCGCCGGCGAGGTGGCCGGCGCGGTCGACCGGGCGCTCGGCGAATCGCGCGTCGCGCTGACCTCCATCCGGGCCGGGCTCGACGGTGAGCTGCCGCTGGGCGGCTCGCTCGAGGCGTACGTCCAGGACTTCGGGGATCGCTCCGGGCTCGAGGCGAGATTCGAGGCGGAGCCGAACCTGCCGCCGCTCTCGCCACGGGTCTCTGCCGAGGTCCTGCGGATCGTCGTCGAGTCGCTGGCCAACGTCGCGAAGCACGCCGGCGCGTCGTCGGTCGAGGTGCGGATGCGCCAGGTCGGCGCGACGCTCGAGGTCGCCGTGATCGACAATGGCAGCGGCTTCGACGTCGACTCGATCGACCGAACGAGGTACGGAATCCGGGGGATGCGCGAGCGGGCCGCCGTCGTCGGCGGCGGGCTCGACATCCGCAGCGCCGACGGGGAGGGCACGACCGTGATCCTCAGCGTTCCGATCGAGGACGCCGCGGAGATTCGAGGCCGATGACCCCGAGTGGGGCGCTCACGCGCGTCATGCTCGTCGAGGATCACGCCCTCGTCCGGTCGGCCGTCCGCCAGGCGATCTCGGCCCGCGACATCGATGTGGTGGGCGAGACCGCGACCGCCGAGGAGGCCATCCCGATGGCCATCGAGCTCCGGCCGGACATGATCCTCGTCGACATCGACCTGCCCGGGATGAGCGGACTCGAGCTCGTGCGCGAGCTGGCGCCGCGGTTGCCGGAGACGAAGATCGTGATGCTCACGGTCTCGTCGGCCCGGCGCGACCTGTTCGACGCCATCCACTACGGCGCGGTCGGCTACCTGACCAAGGACATGACTCCGGAGGCGCTCGTCCGGGCGATCCGCGGCGCTCGCGAGGGCGACCTGCCGATGCCGCGCCGCCTCGCTGCCGAGGTCATCGGCGAGCTCGCCCGGGGACGCGGCGCCGCGCCCCCGGCCGCGCCGGGGGCCCATGGCCTCTCTCGCCTGACCGCCCGCGAGAGCGAGGTCCTGCGCATGATCGCGAACGGCCAGACGGACCGCGAGGCTGCCGACGTACTCGGGATCTCGGTGCGGACGGTCGAGACGCACGTCAGCAACCTGCTCCACAAGCTCGGCGTGCGCAATCGAGCGGAAGCGGCGCGGATCCATCGCGAGCGTAGCTGACGCTCGCCCTGGGTGGTGCGTCCACGCATGGGCCCTGCGGCGGAGGGGGCCTGACGTTCGGGCGATAGCGAAAGGGCCCGACTCCGGCGCCGAATGCGCGCACAACGGTTCGTGCCCGCCGTGCACGTCGTGCACTCGTCTCGAGATCTGATCATCCCGGCGAGCGCGAACCGCAGTCGGGGATGATTCGGAAGGAGACCGAATGCGCGCTCGCCTCGTCCGGCGCTGGACCGTGGCGAATCTCGCGGGAGTGCTGGCCGCGTCGCTGATCTTCGCGGGGCCGGTCGCGGCAGCCCAGGTCTACGGCATCACCCAGCTGTCCCCGGCCCCCGCGACCGTCGACTACAGCGATCTCGTCCAGTTCCGCGGGACCTACACCTGCGTGAACGGCACGGAGCCGGATCCCCTCTGCCCGACGACGACCCAGTCGGGCACCGCGACGTTCGCGCTCCGCCCGTCGGGCGGCACCACGTTCACGACCGTTGCCACGGTCTCGACCAGCCTTCGCTTCACGACGAGCTCGACCGGCTGCCCCACGACCTGCTCCGTGGCGTTCTTCGTGCAGTGGAAGGCCGGCCGCGCGCCGGGCGGGATCAGTGTCCCCGCGGGCGTCTACGACGTCCGCCTCACGACCACGCTCACCCCGGGCGCCGAGGCCGTCCTGCTCGCCGGCCTGACGATCGATGTCGAGGGCACGACGACGACCTACACCGGCGGCCTCGCCGGCCAGGCCGGCGATCCGCTGGCCGTCTCCGCGGCCGTCGCGGACGAGGATCTCGGGCAGTTCGCGGGGACGAGCCTGTGGCTGCCGGACCTCAACTTCGGGACCTCGAGCCCGGTCAGCTTCGCCCTCTACGACGCGTCGAACACGACCCTCGTCGCCGGCCCCGTGACCGCCGCCGTCGGCGGGGGCGGGGCGACCGTGGGAACGCCGAGCCTGACCCTCCCGAACGCGGCTGGGACGTTCATGCTCCGAACGCTCTACCCCGGCAACGCGTACTACGGTGGCAGCCAGGACCTCGACACGGTCACCGTGTCGGGCTCGAACGCGCCGCCCTCCCTGGCGCTGCCCGGCCCGCTCGCGGCCGAGGCGACGTCGGCCGCCGGTGCCATCGTGAGCTTCACCGCATCGGCCTCCGACGCGGAAGACGATGCGGATCCCACGGTCAGCTGCACGCCCGCATCCGGCGCGACGTTCCCGCTCGGGACGACGACCGTGACCTGCCAGGCGACCGACACCGATGGCGCGACGACGTCTGGCGCGTTCAGCGTGACGGTCGTCGACACGACCGACCCGGCCGTCACGATCTGGACCGACGAGACGGCGGCCACGAGTGGCTGGTTCAGCGAAGCCACGAACGACGCCGAACCCGGCCTGACCGTCCAGGTCGCCGCGACGGACCTCGTCGGCGTGGCCTCGCTGGCGTGCACCGCCGACGGCGTCGGCGTCGGGCCGCTCGCGGCGACCGGCGGCGCCTTCGTCCTGGGTGACGGATCCCACGTCGTGGCCTGCGCGGCGGTCGACGGGGCCGGCAACGATGCCGGCGCGAGCGCGGACTTCGACGTCGACCAGACCGCGCCGTCGGCGATCGCCTTCGTCGGCGGCAGCCTCGTCGAGGGTGGCGCCTACGACTTCGGATTCGTGCCGGAGGGACCGACGGGCTGCACCGCGGTAGACGACGCATCCGGCCTCGCGTCCTGTGCCGTGACCGGCTACGACGCCAGCGTCGGCTCGCACGCCGTCGTCGCGACCGCCATCGATGTCGCCGGCAACGTCGGGACGGCCAGCCTGTCGTACACCGTCCTGCCATGGACGCTCGTCGGCTTCGCCAAGCCGGTCGACATGACCGCGCCGAACGAGGTCAAGGGCGGGTCCCAGGTCCCGTTGAAGTTCAGGGTCTTCGCCGGGACGACCGAGCTCAGCACGCTGGAGGCGGTCGTCGGCCTGGGCCAGGTCCAGGTCGGCTGTGACACGGAGCGCCTCGTCGGGACGCCGGAACCGGCGGATTCTCGATCGCCACTCCGCTACGACGCGGCGGGCGGGTTCGGCTGGAGCTGGCTCTCGCCGCGGCTGCCGGGGACGTGCTGGCTGGTGTGGGTGGAGACCCTCGACGGATCCCGACTCAGCGCCGAGTTCCACCTCCGCTGAGGGCGCGACGCGTCTCGAGATTCGGGGCCCCCGACGGGTCCGCGCCCAGCGACTGATTCGGGCGCGCAACGCGCCGGAGATCGCCCGATGAGCGGCCGATGAGCGGGCCGCGGATACTGGTGCCATGGCGACCCTCGCCGCCGCCCTGCTCACCGTTGCGGCGGCACAGCTGCTCGACCTCGCGACCTTCTCCGAGATGGTCCGCCGCGTCGGGCCGGCGGCCGAGGTCAATCCCCTCGTCGGAACGCTCTTCGGCGCCTACGGCCTGCCGACCGTCGCCGCCGCCAAGATCGCCCTGATCGCCCTCGTCTCGGCGATCGTGGTCGTCCTTGCGCGCCGGTCGGCCCGACGGACCACGGCCGCCGTCCTCGGCTGCGCGATCGCGGCCGGCCTCATCGGTGGGCTCTCGAACGCGGCCGCAATTGGCGT
>JBQGDI010000020.1:0-9458 GCA_052038965.1 Candidatus Limnocylindrales bacterium
ACGCGGTGGCCCTCGCGGACGGGGAGGTGCGGAGCCCGCGCGACGAGGTCGTCGAGCGTCCCAACCCGCACCCGCCCGGAAGCTGACGTCGCCGCCGACCACAGGAAGGCGATCGACCCCGCGCCGACCTCCGCCAGCCACAGCCCGACACCCAGCCCCAGTGATCGCCGCAGCAGGCGGCGGCGGCTGATCCCCGCACTCGGCTCGAGGCGCCGGGCGCGGAGGACGGCGGAGACCATCGGACCGACAGTCTCGCGAGCCACCGGGGATGAACGCGGCGCCATCGGACCACCTCGTCGTATCGACCGTCGATATATCGCTATTCGATATAGAACAGATCCGGTCGACCGTCAAGCCCTCGCCGCCCACTACAATCCGCCCGATGACCGCACCGCTGTGGGACCGCGCCGCCCTCGTCCCGGTTCGGCGCGGGCAACGCACACCCGAGTTGCCCTCGCTGCCCTCGGCTGAACCGACGGTTGCCGAGCTCTTCACCTTCATGCGCGACGCCGAGCTCCGATTCGGGACGCTCCGGATGCGGATCGAGGAGCGAACCTGGGGAGCCCGGGGCGAGCAGCTGGTGGCCCTGGACGTCGCCATCCAGCACCCGGGGCTGGCGCGCGTGGTGACCTCCGATCCCGGTCGACCGGCCGGCAGCCACGAGCTCTGGATTTCCGATGGCGAGACGATCCGGACGTACGCCACCGCCCATCGTCTCGGCACCAGCCGGCCGATCAGGAACCGGCCGCGAGGCCTGACGCCCGACGGGTTCCCGGGCCATGCGACGGTCTACGAGCCGGTCACCGCCCTGCCGATGGAGACGCTCGCCGAGCTGTTCGTCCACCCGGCCGGCTACTGCCAGAACGTCCTGGCCACGGGCGACTGCTGGGTCGCGGGTCGAGACCGGATCGCCGGGCGCGAGGCGATCCTGCTCGAGTGCGACCACCCGCGGGCGGTCGAGATGGAGGCCGATCGGCCTGACTACCACGTCCAGGTCGGCGTGGACGCCCTCGACGGCCTGGTGACCCGGGTCGTCGAGTCGGTCGCCGGCGAGATCACCCGCCACGCCGAGGTCGTCCACCTCGAGACCGATACCGCGCTGCCGCCGGCGACCTTCGAGTTCGAGTTCCCGGAGGGCACGACCCTGCTCTACTAGCCGCCCGACCCGGGCGGCAGCCACGGCGGCACGCCGCCACGACGACGACCGAGGGAGGACGCCATGGAGACGCCCGATCTCCTCGTCGCCCTGACGACGACCCTCATCGCCGCGGCGATCGGCGGGGCCATCGCCGTCCGGCTCGGCCAGTCCGCGGTCCTCGGCTACATCGTGGCGGGTCTCGCGATCGGGCCTCGGACGCCGGGCTTCGTGGCCGACCTCGAGGTCGTGCGCGACCTGGCCGAGCTCGGCGTGATCTTCCTGATGTTCTCGATCGGGGCCCAGGTCTCGCTCGGCGAGATCCGGCGCGTCGGGCGGCTCGTGGCCGTCGGTGGCACGGCCCAGGTTGCGGCGACGATCCTCCTGGGTTGGCTGCTCGGGCTGGCGCTCGGCTGGTCGAGCCTCGAGGCGGTCTTCCTCGGCGCGTTCGCCTCGATCTCGTCGACCGCGATCGCAGCCCGGATCCTGGGCGAGCGCGGCGAGACGGAGAGCGAGCACGGCCTGATCGCCATCGGCTGGCTGGCCGTCCAGGACCTCTGGACGATCGTCCTGATCGTGCTGCTGACATCGGTCGGCGGTGCGGGCAGCCTCGAAGAGATCGCGCTGGCCGTCGGCAAGGCGGTGCTGTTCATGGCCCTGGTCCTGCCGGTCGGCAGTCGCGTCGTGCCGCGGCTGTTCGAGTTCCTCGCCTCGTTCCGCCGCCGCGAGCTGTTCACGCTGGGCGTCGTGGCCCTGACCCTCGGGACGGCGGCCGTGGCCTCGCTGTTCGGGATCTCGCTCGCGCTCGGTGCGTTCCTGGCCGGGATGCTCGTCGCCGAGTCGGACCTGTCGCACCAGGTCCTCGGCGAGGCGGTGCCGTTCAGGGACGTCTTCGCGGGCCTGTTCTTCGTGTCGATCGGGATGCTCGTCGACCCGAGCCTGATCGTGCTGGGCCTGCCCTTGCTGCTCGTGCTCCTGGTGCTCATCGGCCCGGTCAAGGGGGTGCTCGTGACCGGCCTCGGGCTGCTCTTCCGGCAGCCGTTCCGAACCTCCGCCCTGGCCGGGATCCTGCTCGCCCAGTCGGCCGAGTTCTCGTTCGTCCTGGCCACGATCGGCACGGAGGTCGGGGCGATCGCCGACGAGCACTTCGGCCTGCTGCTGACGAGCGCCGCCCTGTCGATCGTGGTTGCCCCGCTGGCCTACGCCTGGAGCCGGCCGCTCGTGGAGCGACTGGACCGGCGGCTGGCGCGCGTGCCGGTCGAGGCGCCTGTGCCGGAGCCGCCGCACGTCGGGCTTGGAGCCCCGGCGCAGCGCGCACCCGAGGCGGAGCGCCGGCGCGTGGCCGTGATCTTCGGCTACGGCCGGGTTGGTCGGCTCGTCGCCACGGCCCTCGAGCGGCGCGGCCTTGGGTTCGTGGTAATCGACGAGCGTCCCGGCGCCGTGGCCGAGGCCCGGCGGACGGGCATCGAGGCCATCCGCGGCAGCGTCGAGAACCGCATCGTCCTCGAGCGTGCGCCGCTGGACCGCGCCGCGGTCGTCGTCGTCGCCGTCCCGGACCCCGTCACCGTGCGGTTCGTCGTCGACACCGTCCGCCGCGCGCATCCCCGGGTGCCGATCGTCGCTCGGACGCACAGCCAGGCCGAGCGGACGGTTCTGCGGAGTCTCGGCGCCAACGCGGTGATCGTCGGCGAGATCGAGCTGGCGTTGGAGATGACCCGCTTCACGCTCCGGCAGTTCGGTCTCAGTGGCCCCGAGCTGCAATCCCTGGTGGCCGGCCTCCGGGAGCGCTGACGGCTCGCAGAATCGACGAATCTCGCTCCCGCGGCGGCGTATCATCCGCGGCGTTCGTGGGCGTGGACGCCGCGAACGACGACCGTCGCACGCGGCGTCCCTGGCATCGGCTCGGTCGGCACGTCTCCGCGCACGCCGCCCGAGCCACTGCGGCGAGGGAGGGAGCATGGCGCGCGAGACCCGCGAGGACGTCATCCGCCAGGACGTTCAGGACCTGCACGGGCTGGGCTACGCGCAGGAGCTGTTCCGCACGATGGGCGGCTTCAGCAACTTCGCGATCAGCTTCTCGATCATCTCGATCCTGACAGGGGCGGTGATCCTGTACGACTACGGCCTGGCGTGGGCCGGCAAGGCCGCCGTCAGCCTCGGCTGGCCCCTGATCACCGTCTTCGTCCTGTGCATCGCTGCCGCCATGGCCGAGCTGGCCTCGGCCTACCCGACAGCCGGCGGCCTGTACTACTGGGCATCCCGAATGAAGAACAAGAACTGGGGCTGGTGGACCGCCTGGCTCAACCTCATCGGCCAGTTCGCGATCGTCGCCGGGATCAACTACGCGGCCGCCGGATTCCTCAACGCCACGATCGTGGACCGGCTGGTCGGCGGCACCTTCAACACGACCGAGATCATCCCGGGTGTCCTGAACGGGCAGCTCGTGACGATGGGTGTCCTGATGCTCATCCAGCTGGCGATGAACATCGCCGGCATCAATCTCGTCGCCCTGCTGAACCAGGTCAGCGTCTGGTGGCACATCGCGATCGTGGCGATCGTGGTGGTCCTCGTCCTGGTGACCGGGAAGCCGGACGAGTCCGGGCTCGGGTTGTTCGCGATCCAGCCGCTGGACACGGCCGGGTCGTGGAGCAACGACATCGGGCCGATCAGCCTCGTCTATGGCCCGGCCGTGAGCTACCCGGTCCTCGCGGCGTTCTTCTTCTCGCTCCTCCAGGCGAACTGGACGTACACCGGCTACGACGCCTCCGCGCACGTCGCCGAGGAGACCATCCGGGCGCGCGTGTCGAGCGCCTGGGGCGTCTTCCTCTCGGTCGCGGTGTCGGCCGTCGTCGGCTACATCTTCCTGATGGCCCTCACGCTTCACACGCCGAACCTGGGAACGCTCTTCCCGGCGTCCCTCGACGACCCGGCGACGTACAGCCAGTACTACTTCGGCGGGGGCGTCGCGGTCATCGAGATCCTGATCTACAACCTTGGCGAGAGCCTCGGCGAGATCCTCGCCGCGGGCATCGCGATCGCGATGGCCTTCTGCGGGCTGTCGTCCGTGGCCGCCGCCGGCCGGATGCTCTACGCCTTCGCCCGCGACGACGGACTCCCGGCGTCGGGCTGGCTGAAGAAGGTCTCCCATCGGTACCGGACGCCAGCCACGTCCCTGACCGCGATCGTCGTCGTCGCATGGCTGTTCACGGTCGCGGCCTTCATCGTCGGCTCCGGGACGGCGATCGTCATCGTGACCGCGATCAGCACGATCTTCCTGTACGCCGCGTACGGCATCTGCATCTACCTCGGGGCGACGACCTCGGAGTGGCGCCAGCGCAAGGTCTGGAGCCTCGGCCGGTGGTCCAAGCCGATCGCCTGGATCGCCGTTGCCTGGTGCGTCGTGCTGATGGTCCTGTTCAGCTTCCCGACCAGCGGCAACATCTCGTGGCCGTTCATGATCGGGACGCTCCTGCTCCTCCTCGTCTACTACTACGCCTGGGCCAAGCGGAATTTCCGCGGCCCGCATCGGATGGGCGAGGAGGCCGAGCTGACCGAGATCGAGAAGGAGTTCGAATCGGCCGCCGGCGAGGTCGCCGGGGCCTGAGCCGCGTGGCGGCGCGCTCCGCCAGCGACCGCGAGATCGAGGCCGGCCGGCACCGTCGCGCCGGCCTCGACCATCGAGCCGAGCATGGCACCCGTCCCAGGGAGGACCGCATGACCAGCCAGGGCCACCACGACAAGCCCGCCCGCCTCGAGGAGCTCGAGGGCATGGTCCGCGACGGCCAGATCGACACCCTGATCGTCGCCATCACCGACATGCAGGGCCGCCTGATGGGCAAGCGCGTCCAGGCCCAGGCCTTCCTGAACGGCGTCATCGACCACGGCGCGCATTTCTGCACCTACCTCCTCGGCACGGACATGGAGATGAACACGCCCGAGGGCTTCGCCCTGATGAACTGGGAGACCGGCTACGGCGACTGGGTTGCCTCGCCGGTCTGGGATTCGCTTCGGGTCCTGCCGTGGCTGGAGAAGACCGCGATCGTCTTGTCCGACGCCGTCGACGAGGAGACCCACGACGAGATCCCGATCGCGCCCCGGACGATCCTGAAGCGCCAGATCGACCGGGCCACCGAGCTCGGGGTCACCGTCAAGGCGGGGTCGGAGTTCGAGTACTACGTCCTCCGGGACAGCTGGGAGGAGATCGCCGAGAAGGGCTTCGCCGTCCCAAGGCCTTTCGGCCGCTACAACGAGGACTACCACCTCCTCCAGGCCACCAAGGCCGAGCCGCTCCACCGGCTGCTCCGGAATCACATGACCGAGGCGCGGATCCCGATCGAGTTCTCGAAGGGTGAGGCGGCGGCCGGCCAGCACGAGGTCAACATCCGCTTCGACGAGGTCCTCGAGTCCGCCGACCGGAGCGTCCTGTTCAAGCACGGCGCGAAGGAGATCGCCTACCTCAACGGCTGGGGGATCACCTTCATGGCCAAGCCGGACCATCGCTGGACCGGCTCGTCGGGCCACCTCCACATGAGCATCTGGGATGAGTCCGGCAAGCGACCGCTGTCGCACGCCGAGGCCGACGGGCTGCCGTACGGCATGAGCCGACCGTTCAGCCACTTCATCGCCGGGATGATGGCCCTGTCACGCGAGCTGGCGGTCTTCGTGGCGCCGTTCATCAACTCGTACAAGCGCTATGCCTCATTGTCGTGGGCGCCGGTCAACGTCGTCTGGGGCCGCGACAACCGCACGACCGGCTTCCGGCTCGTCGGCCACGAACAGTCGCTCCACATCGAGAACCGCTTCCCCGGCGGCGACATGAATGCCTACCTCACCTACGCCGCGATGGTCGGGGCGGGCCTGTACGGCATCGAGCACGGCCTGGAGCTGGCGCCGGAGTTCAAGGGCAACGGCTACATCGCCAAGGGCGTGGCCCGGATGCCGCGCGCGCTGTACGAGGCGATCTCGGAGCTCGAGCGCTCGGCGGCCGCGGTCGAGATCTTCGGCCAGGAGGTCGTCGACCACTACCTGAATGCGGCGCGGGTCGAGCAGGAGGTCTACGACTCGGTCGTCCACGACTGGGAGCGGGAGCGCTACCTCGAGCGAGGCTGAACCGGGCGGTCGGGCCGCGGGCGCCGCTATCCCGGCGGCAATATCGAGGGCGCCGCTATCGAGGGCGCGACCATCGACGGCGTCGCGGCGGGTCGGCTCCGGCCGAACCACGCTTCTCGGTCATCGGCACGAGAACCAGTGCCGAACCCCGTCCGTATACCTCGCTACCGACCCAGGTAGAGGAGGCACGGATGTTCCGGACCGCTCGTCTCGCACTCGCGCTCACGCTGCTGCTGGCCCTGACCCTGGGGGCCGCGACGGCCGCCTCGGCCGGCGGTCGGAAGGTCCTCGATGCGACGATGACCGGCCTGCCGGTCCCGGGCACCGTGCTCTACGGGCTCACCGGCGGTGGCGCGCCGTGGATCATCGAGGACGGCAAGGCCCAGCTGTTCGAGGACGGCCGGCTGCACGTCGTGGTGGAGGGCCTGATCATCCCCGACCGGGGTGCCAACCCGGTCGCGACCGGCAAGGCCGTGGTGACCTGCGGCGGGGCCTTCGCCGACGATACCGATCTCGTCCCCTTCTCCCCGGAGGGCGACGCCATCGTCGATACCGTCGTGAGCCTGCCGTCGCCCTGCCAGGGCCCGGCAGTGTTCTTCACGAACTCGTCCAACCGCTGGTTCGCCGTGACGGGGTTCTGAGCTGCTTCTCGCGCACGGGCGGCCGTGGAGGAGCGGCCGCCCGCCACAGCGCCTCCCCCTCGGCGGGCGGTCGGCTCGGGCCGCCCGCCTTCCACGTCCCGGGGGCCGAAGACCCCGTGAGCCGGCGTCCACCGCCCGGCGACGGGGTCTACCGCCAGGGTGGCGTCAGCCGCCCGGCCGAAGCGTCCCGCTGAAGACCTGCCACGCGAGCAGCGACTTCGCGACGAGGCTCATGACCATGTAGGTCTTCTCGCCGACGAGGTAGTCGCGCCAGCGCCCGATCCCCCGGAACTGCAGGACCATCGTGATCGCGAAGACGTTGAACGACACGAACAGCGTGGCCACGATCACGTAGACGAACACCGGGATGCCGGCGCCCTCGGGCAGATCGGACTGCAGCCCGAACGCGGCCAGGACGGACAGGACCGCGATCCACGGGACGATCCCGGCGATGCAGCCGAAGATGTAGTGCTTCCAGTCGGGCCGGTCGTGACGGCCCTCGTTGGCGGCCTCCATGCTCCAGCCGAAGAGGTTCATCGCGACGTTCGCGCCGGCGATCGCGACGAGCGCCGGGAAGTCGCGGATGTACGACAGCCAGGCGATCGCGACGATCATCACGGTGCTGCTGAAGGCGTACTCGACCCAGCGCAGCGGGTTCATGCCCCTGCCGAGCCAGGCCTCGTAGCGGGCCCGCAACGGCCAGCCGGCGAGGAGGTGGGCGAAGGCGCTCATGGCGAAGAAGGACGCGATCCACCAGGCCAACGGCATTGAGAACAGCACCACCTCGCTGGGCTCGACGCCGACGAAGCGGCCGTCCTCGAGGATCGGCCGAACGGTCGGCACGATCGGCGCGAACGCGACGTTCACGTTGGAGATCGCGACCATCGCCACGAACTGGATGCCGTGCAGGACGGCGAGGATGCGGTTCCAGCGCGTGAGCGACGCGGCGCGTTCGGCCGGGATCGGGCGGGGTGCCGCGGCGATGGCGGCGGTCGCGACGGACATGGATGGTCTCCTGATGAAGCTGTGAGTGGAGGGAGGTCTCGAGTCGGTGGCCGCGGGCAGCTAGGGTTGGCTGGCCCGAACGCGAGGTCTCGTCGGCCCGGCGGCGGGCACGGGCCCGATGTCGATGGCGCCCGGGCTGGCGGTCGGCGACAAGTACGTCGCCAGCCCCTCCGCGAGCGTCGTGAGCCGGCGCGGCATCGCGGCCAACAGCGGCTCGAGATCGACGGTCGCGGGTTGGTTGACGAACTCGATCGCGTCGGGGGTGAGCGGCGGAGCTGGCAGCAGTGCCAGCGGCGCGACGCCGAGCTTGAGGAGCGGCCCCGGGCCGGGCACGACCGGCCGCCGGAGGCCGGCGACTCGGAGCGCCGTCGAGACGACCTCGCGCATCGACATCGTCTCGGGGCCGCCGACCTCGAACACCCGATCCACGGCGGCGTCGGCGACGAGGCTGTCAGCCGCGAGTCGAGCGACGTCATCGACGAAGACCGGGGCGAGCCGCTGGCGACCGAGGCTCGTCAGCGGCACCAGCCCGAGCCGGCGGGCAAACCCGACGAAGCGGTTGAGCGAGACGTCGCGCGGGCCGTAGATCCAGGTCGGGCGAAGGATCGTCGCCCTGATGCCGCTCGCGCGGACAGCCGCTTCGGCCCGCCACTTCGCGCGGAACCAATGCCGCTTCGCGTCCGCTGCCGCGCCGGCTCCCGAGACATAGACGAGGCGCCGGAGCCCCTGGCGGCCGGCCTCGGCAACGAGCCGCTCGGTCCCGGCGGCGTCGACTGCCTCGAAGGTCCGTCCCAGGCGCGGAGCCTCGATCGGGGAGTTCGGGAAGGCGAGCGCGATGACGAGCGCGTCGAGCCCCTTGAGCGACTCCGCCAGTCCCCTGCCGACGGTGACGTCGGCGCGACGGATCTCGACCTCGTCGGGCAGCGGGCCGCGGGCGGCCTCGCCCCGGTGCGACAGGACGACCACCCGGTGGCCACGGCGGTGGAGCTCCGCGGCGATCGCGCCGCCGACGAACCCGGTCCCGCCGGCGACGCCGACGGTCAGCGGCGCGTCGTTCACCACGGGAGTCGCGAAGATCGCCTCGACCGCCCTGGCGCGGTGGCGGAAGATCGCGAGGAGCTGGTCGCGGACGAGGAGGCGGTGGGCGATGGCGCCCAGTGGTCCGAGCGGAACCTCGTACGTCACCTCGTCGTCGACCCGAGTGCCGCCCGGTACGGCGGTGAAGCGATGGACGTGCTCCCAGCGACGGTACGGTCCGGCAACCTGGACGTCGGTGAACGAGCGCGGCGGGTCGTAGGCGGCGATCCTGGTTCGCCAGCCCATCGGGATGACGGGCAGCGGCCGGATGCGGTAGTCGATCTCCAGCCCGGCGCGCATCTCGAGGTGATCGGAGCGGCGCTCGAAGCCGAGACCGGGTGGGGTGATTCGGGCGAGGTTCTGCGGCTTCGAGAAGAAGGCGAAGACATCCTCGAGCGGGCGCGCGATCGTCTGCGTGGCGGTGAGTCGGTGGGCGGTCATGGTGGGCCTCGAAGCCGGTGGATGGTGGTCGGCGCCCGGCCGTGAGGCCG
>JBQGDI010000021.1:0-30445 GCA_052038965.1 Candidatus Limnocylindrales bacterium
CCCCCCGGCGGGGGGGGCGCGGGGGGGGGGGCGGGGGGGGGGCGGGGGCTGGGGGCCCCCCCCAGAGCCCCCCCAGCGGCCACGCCGCGGTCCGCGCCTCGCTCGACGTCCTCGCGCCGACCGCCCCGACTGTGCCGTTCATGCCGCGGCTCGAGCACGTCCAGCTCTGCCATCCCGACGATCGGGGGCGATTCGCCGCGCTCGGGATCGCCGCGTCCGTCCAGCCGGTGCACCTCCGCGCCGACGCCCCGAAGGCCCGCCACGACTGGGGCGCGCGGGCGGAGGTGCGCGGCTACGCGTGGCGCTCGCTCGCCGGTGCCGGCGCCGTCCTGGCCTTCGGGACCGACGCACCGGTCGAGCCGATCGACCCGTGGCCGGGCATCGCGATGTCGATCCTGCGCCGCGATCCGTCGTGGGGCGAGGATCCGGCGCCGTTCGGCCCGGACGAGGCGCTGACGCTCGAGGAGGCGCTGCGCGCGGCGTGCGTGGGCCCGCACCTGACGACACGCGATCCGCTCGGCGGCCGGCTCGTCCCGGGCTCGCCGGCCGACCTCATCGCCCTGCCCGCCGCACCGGCGAGGGCTGCGTCGGAGGGCGCGCTGGCGGGCGTCCGCCCGCGACTCGTCCTCGTCGACGGCGAGGCGGTCGTGGACCGCTAGGCGGCGGGTGCTGGCGCTGCCGCGTGCCCGGCATCCAGGGCCCGGCGCGCGTCGGCGAACAGCCCATTCAGGAGGCGGCCGGTCGACGGGAAGGCGTGGATCGTTTCCGCCAGCACGTCGATCGGCACTCGGGCCTGGATGGCGACGACGCACTCGTGGATCGCCGCGGACGCATCGGGGCAGGCGATCGCCGCGCCCGCGAGAGTCCGGGAGCCTCGATCGACGACGATCGTCACGTGCCCCCGCTCGGCCTGTACGGCGTAGCCGCGGGTCGAGGTCGCGAAGTCTGCTGTCAGCTCGAACGCGTCCAGCGCCGCGTCGCGGGCGGCCTCGGCCGACATCCCGACGAACGCTGCTTCCGGGTCGGTGTAGGTGACCCGCGGCAGGGCGCGGTAGTCGGGCACGATCGCGTCGCCGAGGGCCATCCGGACCGCGGTCTCCCCCTGGTAGTGCGCCTGGTGGGTATGGAGCTCGGGGCCGGCCGGGTCGCCGATGACCCACAGGCCGTCGGCCATCCGGAGCCGGCCATCGCGGGGGAACGGCGTCCGGCCGGTGGCGTCGAGCCCGTAGGCCTCCAACCCCAGGTCATCGAGCGGGAACTCGCGACCGACCGCGAGGAGGATCGCCTGGCCGTCGGCGCTCGACCCGTCGGCGAGCTCGATCCGATGGGCGCCGTCGCGGCCCGCGCCGCGGTGGGCCGCCACGGCCCGGACGCCGAGCCGCACGGTCACGCCGTCCGCTCGCAGGGCCTCGGCGATGACCGCCGAGTTACGAGGATGGTCGGTTGGCATCAGCCGATCGCCCGACTGGACGATCGTCACGGGCACGCCGAAGCGGGCGTAGACCTGCGCCAGCTCACAGCCGGTCGGACCGCCGCCCAGGACGAGCAGGCTGCCGGGCAGCTCACGAACGAGAGTCGCCTCGCGGTTCGTCCAGACCGGGATCGCCTCGAGGCCAGGCAGCGACGGGACCTTCGACCGCGACCCGACCGCGACGACGACGTGGCGCGCCGCCAGCTCGTGGCGTATGCCGTCGTGCCGGACCTCGACCCGCCCGCGCGCGGCGATGCGGGCCTCGCCGCGGTAACAGGTCGCGCCCGCGTCCTCGAGCGCGCGGACGTGCGAGCCGTCGTCCGGTTGGGGCGCGTGGAGCGGGCGGTTGATCATCCAGTCGCGACGCTCGCTCGCCTGGCGCCACGACCAGGCCGCCGGATTCGCGCGGTGGCGGCTCGCCGAGTCGAGGAGCGACTTCGAGGGGATGCAGCCGACGTGCGGGCACGACCCGCCGAACCACAGCCGGTCGACGATCGCGACGCTCGCGCCGCGACGCCGTCCCTCGTGGGCGGCCGCCTCGCCGGCTGGACCGGCGCCGATGATGACGAAGTCGAACGTCATCGGGCGTCGTCCGCGTCGAGGTCTCGACGCTGGCGCCAGGCCTCGTAGAGCAGGACCGCGGCGGCAACCGACACGTTCAGGCTGTCGGCCGCGCCGAGCATCGGCAGCCTGACGCCCTCAAGTCCCGGGCCCTGCCAGGCCTCGGACACCCCGACCGCCTCGCTGCCGACGACGATCGCGAGGGCCCCGGTCAGGTCGGCGTCGACGTGGAACACCTCGCCATCGACGCGCGCCACGATGATCCGCATCCCGAGCCGCAGCGCCCAGTCGCGGACGTGCGGCGCGCCGGCGGCCGCCAGTGGCACGCTGAAGACCGTGCCGACGCTGGCCCGGATGACGTTCGGGTTGAAGAGGTCCGTGCCGCCGGCGGCGATGACCGCGTCCGCCCCGACGGCGTCGGCCGAGCGAAGGATCGCGCCGAGGTTGCCGGGCTTCTCGACGTCCTCGGTCACGACGACGAGCGGCTCGGCCGGCAGCCGGAGCTCGTCGAGTGTTGTCGACGGCTGCCGAATCACGAGGACGATCCCCTCGAGTCGGTCGCCGAACGCGAGTCGCTCGAAGGCCCGCCGGCTCACCTCCGCGATCTCGCGCCGGCCGTGGCCGCGCCCGAGCCCGGCCACGGCCAGCCGCGCGTCCTGCGACGTGATGAGCTCTCGGCAGACGAACGCTGTCTCCACCTCGACGCCGCGCTCGATGGCGCGGCGTGCCTCGCGGGCGCCGTCGACGAGGGTCAGCCCCGACCGGTCCCGATCGCGGCGCTCCCGCAGCGCCAGCGCGGCGCGGATTCTCGGGTTGGCGGGGCTCTCGATGTCCACCTGCGCATCATCGCGCCTTGACGCCACGACGGTGGCGCGGCAGGGTGCAAACCCACGCCATCCAGCCTCGCAGGAGAACACGCCATGGATGATCGCCTCGTGACGGTGGTGCGCGGAACGGAGGCGCCCGTTGCGCCCGGGCCGCCGACGCCCGGGATGGAGCGGCGAGAGCTCCTCGCCGACGAGATCGTCTGGGCCGGCCACGTGCGGACCGAGCCGGGTGTCGCGAGCGGCTGGCACCACCACGGCGACCGCGACACGTACATCTTCATGATCCGCGGGACGATGGCCATCGACTTCGGACCCGGTGGTCGCCAGCGCGTGACCGGCAGCGCCGGTGACCTGATCGTCAATCCCGCGCGCACGGTCCATCGGGAGGAGACCTCGGCCGACGGACCCGCCGAGGCGTTCGTGGTGCGGATCGGCAGCGGTCCGCAGAACGTCAACGTCGCGGGTCCCGACCCGGACTGAAGCGAGGGGTCAGCCGATCCGGACCGCCCAGCCGAGATCGAGTCCGGCGCCCGACTCGGCGTCCAGCCGGAGCGGGAGCACCTCGCCGGGCCGACCCCTCGAGCGCGCCACGAGATCGCCGAGCGAGGGGCCGTCGATTCCCGTCGTGTGGGTCGTGACCAGCACGAACGCCTCCTCGGCCAGGATCGGTCGGACCGCGGCGAGCAGGGACGGCAGGTCGTCCCACAGGCGCCAGCGGCGTCGTCCGGCCCGGCCGAAGCTCGGCGGATCGAGGATCAGGCCGTCGTAGCGGCGACCGCGCCGGCCCTCGCGAGCGACAAACGCCGCGGCGTCGTCGACGATCCAGCGGATGGGACGGTCCCCGAGGCCGGACAGCCCGGCGTTGTGGCGAGCCCAGGACACCGCGGCCCGGGCCGCGTCGACGTGCACGACCTCGGCCCCCGCCCGCGAGGCGACGAGGGTCAGCAGGCCCGTGTGCGCGAACAGGTTCAGGACGGCCGGCGTGCCGCCGGGGGAGCGGTCGCGGATCCGGGCCTCCACCCAGCCGGCGCTCAGGAGGTGCTCGGGAAAGAGCCCGATGGCGCCGGCGGGTCCGGGCCGGAGCTCCATGGCCAGCCCGAGGAGCTCGACGCGCCAGGGCTCGACCGGAACTCGGCCTGACCAGCCGGCCGAGGACTCGAACCGGAGGTCGGCCGTGGCCCATCGCTCGGGCGGGGCCCGTCTCGGCGCGGTGGCCGCCGGAGCCGGGCGGTCGAGCGTTCGGGCCTCGAACCGCTCGAGGCGGCGCCCGTCGCCGGCATCGAGGAGGGCGACCGCGGCCGCGGAGCCCAGGGTGTCGGAAACGATCGCCCGATCCCGCGGCATCGGCATAGGATGCATGCTTCATCGCTAAGAGGGACCTGTGACTCGGATCCTGCTGTACACCGGCAAAGGCGGAGTTGGCAAGACCAGCATCGCGGCAGCCACGGCGCTGCTCTGCGCACGACGCGGCTACCGGACCGTCGTCCTGTCGACCGACATCGCCCACAGCCTCGCCGACGCCTACGACGTGCCGCTCGGCCCGGAGCCGACCGAGATCGCCCCGAACCTGTGGGGCCAGGAGCCGGACGTCTACTTCAACATCGGCCGCTACTGGAAGACGATCCAGAACTACATGGCCGACCTGTTCAGCTGGCGCGGGCTGGACGAGGTGATGGCCGAGGAGATGAGCGTCCTGCCGGGCATGGACGAGCTCGGCAACCTGCTCTGGATCGCCGACCACGTCGAGTCCGGGAAGTACGACGTCATCGTCGTCGACGCCGCCCCGACGGGTGAGACCCTGCGGCTGCTGTCGCTGCCCGAGGCGAGTCGGTGGTGGATCGAGCGGATCGCACCGATCGGTCGTCGCGTCAGCAAGATCGGCCGCCCGATGCTCGAGCGGATGATCGGTGTGCCGATGCCGCGCGACGAGGTCTTCGCCGCCGCCGAGCGGCTCCTCGCACGCCTCGACAAGGTCCACCGCCTGCTGGCCGACCCGGATCGTTCGTCGGTCCGATTGACCCTCGGGCTGGAGAAGCTCTCGATCGCCGAGGCTCAGCGGTCGTTCACCTACTTCCACTTGTTCGGCTACCCGAGCGACCTCGTCGTCGCGAACAAGGTCCTGCCGGGCCACCTCGCGGGCGACGGTTCGTTCGCCGGGCTCCGGGCGACGCAGCAGCGCTACCTGCCGCAGGTCGAGGTGCAGTTCGCGCCGGTCCCGGTCAAGACGGTCCCGCAGTTCGACCGCGAGATGGTCGGGATCGAGCGGCTCGCCGAGATCGGGCACGCCCTGTTCGGGGTCGACGACCCGACGACGTTCTATTACCGCGGACGGCCGTACCGGGTCCGGTCCGAGGACGGCGTGCACGTCCTCGAGGTCGCGTTGCCGTTCGCCGCCAAGGACGAGGTTTCCCTCCAGCGCGACGGTGACGAGCTGCAGCTCCACGTCGGCGGCTGGAAGCGGAGCATCGTCCTGCCGCACGCCCTCGTCGGCCAGCCGACGATCGGTGCGAAGATGGAGAACGGCATCCTGCGCATCCAGTTCCGACGCACGGCCGGGTCAGCCGGCCCCGGGTCACGAGGAGGTCGAGCATGAACGAGTCCGAGGTGCCGGTCGTATCGCGCCACTCGAAGGCCCGGGCGTCCGCCGGCCTGCCCGACACCGGCGACGGGAGTCGAATCGCCGAGCTGGAGGCCCGCCTGGCACGGCTCGAGGGCGAGCCGAGCCTCCGCGAGCGGAGTCGCCATCTCATGGGCAAGGTGATGCCGCCCGAGGCCGGCCGGCACTTCCGGAACGCCGGCCGCGAGCAGCTCCTCGGCATCCGCTCGATCGTCGACTTCTGGATCCGCCGCATCGACGACGCGGAGACTCGCGCCGGGAGCAGCCCGCGGGAGCGGATCGAGGTCGAGTAGGTGCCAGGATCCTTTAGCCGCTCCAGGACGAGTGGCGTGGCCGTCGGCTAAAGGCGACGCGCGTCGGGCGGGGTGCGAAATAACGGCATCGAGGGGCGGCGAATGCCGAACCTTCCAGATGGCGGCGGCCGTTGCGGGGCCTAGCTTGTTGTCATCGATCCACGGTGATCGGACAGCAACAGGAAGGATCCCCGCCATGCAGTACGACCCCTTCACCCACATCGAGCTCCACGAGGCCGAGGTCGCCCGCACGCTCCGGCAGCAGGCCCTCGAAGCCAGCCTCCGCGGGACCCAGGACGCAGGGCGCCGCACCGGCCCGGTCGCCTGGCTGGCCGGGACCCTGCGGGCCTTCGTGGCCGGGACCCCGACGGTCGTCGATCCGACGGCTGAGCCGCTTCGCCGGTCGTTCCCGATCTGAGGCGGCTGCCGCCGTCTCAGTCAGGAGGCGCCGCGAGGCCGAGGCGGTAGGCGACCGCCGCGGCCTCGCCGCGGCTCGTCACCTCGAGCTTGCCCAGGATGTTCGAGACATGGACGCCGGCGGTGTTCTCGCTGATGAACAGCTCGTCGGCGATCTGCCGGTTCGTCCGACCGAGCGCCACGAGCGCCAGCACCTCGCGCTCGCGACGCGTCAGCCCCAGGCGTTCCGCGGGATCGGGGGATCGGCGGATCGAATCGGCTGGTGCCCGCGCCTCGCGTCCGCCATTCGCCGAGGCGAGGGGGAGGCGGGCCCGCGCCGCCAGCCCGGTCACCTCGCGCGCCAGCGGCTCGGCGCCGAGCCGCTGCGCGATCTCGAGCGCGGCCCCGATCGCCGCCGAGGCGAGCTCGCGATCGCCGCGCGCCTCGAGGATCGACTCCGCTTCCCGCCAGCGCAGGTAGGCCATGACGCCCGGGCGCTCGAGCGGCGTCCAGGCCTCGATGCATGCCGTCCAGGCAGCCGGTTCTGGCCGGCCGTGGAGGCGGGTCGCCTCCGCCTCGCACAGCGGCAGCCACGCGGCCGACCAGCGCGCAGCGACGCGCTGGGCGTCGGTATAGCCGGCCTCCCGCCCGCTGAGGGCCTCGAGCAGGGCATCACCAGCCTCGATGGCGGCCCGCTCCTCGCTCTCCGCGCGACCCGCTCGCGCCTCCTCGGCCACGTCCGCGTAGCCGCGCAGGGCGAGGGCGTAGAGCTCGCCGACCCGTGGATCGGACGTCGCCCGGAGGAGCCGGATCCCGCGGGTCGCCTCGACCGCGCCCTCCGCGGGCCGCCCCTGCCAGAGCTGCAGCTCGGCGAGGCTGCCCTGGACGGGGATGACGAATTGCAGGTCGGCGGCGCGGGCCGCGAGGGCCGTCAGCGGCTGCAGCAGCGCGGCCGCCTCCTCGAATCGCCCGCGGGCCATCGCCAGCCGCGCCAGCACCTCTGGAACCAGGATCGCGTTGATGCCGATCGGGCCGATGGACTCGGCCCGCCGCGCCGCCCGCTCGGCCTCGTCCCACCGACCCAGCCGGTACAGCCGGTCGGCGACCCAGTACAGGAGGTGAGTGCCGAACATGGCCATGATCCCCAGCCGCTCGGACGTGGCGATGCCCTCCTCGGCGAGGGCCCGGGCATCGTCGTGGCGGCCGGCGACGTCGAGGACCCACGTCCAGTTCGCGTAGGCCCGTCCGACGTCGTCGGCGCTGCCGACCTCCACGGCGATCCGGAGTGACGCGCGGAGGTCCTCGACGGCCTCGTCGACCTCGCCCTCGACGACCCGGTCGGCGCCGCGCGTATTGAGGGCGTGGCCCTCGATCGCCCGGGCACCGGCCGCTCGCGCGATGGCCAGCGCCTCGTCGGCGAGAGGCCGGGATTCGGGGATCCGCCCGTGCAGGAACAGGATCTGGGCGAGGCCGGCGAGGGCCCTGGCCCTGGCCTCGGACGGGGGGTCGGGCGGGATGACCTCGGCGGCCGTCCGGTAGGCCCGCTCCGAGAGCTCGCCATGGCCAGCCGCCCAGGCATAGCGGCCGAGCCGCTCGTGGAGGAGACCGATCCGCACGGGATCCCCGGCGGGTCGGGCCAGATCGATCGCCGACTGGATGTGGGCGACCGCTCGGTTCGGCTCGTGGAACCGCGCGTCGCCGGCGACCGCGGCCAGGACGTCGATCCGGTCGGACCCCGCGCGGGCCTCGGCGTCGGGAACCTGGTCCCACAGCTGGAGGACACGCTCGTAGTGGACGGTCGCCTCGGCGTAGGCGTAGCGCGCCTCGTCGGCGCGGGCCGCCGCGATCGAGGTCTCGAGCGCGCGAGGCAGGTTGTGCGCCGCGTACCAGTGGTAGGCCAGCTCGGGCGCGTGCTCGCCCGTCGCGCCGAGACGTTCCTCGAGCGTCCGCGCGAAGGCCGCGTGGAGGCGCGTCCGGTCACCGGGCAGGAGGTCGTCGTAGATCGCCTCCTGGAGGAGGGCGTGCCGGAAGGCATATCGCTCCCGCCCGGAGGTCGGGTCGAGCACCAGGACCTGCCGGGCGACGCACTCCCGGAGGGCCTCGTAGAGCGTCGCCTCGTCCAGCCCCGCCGCGGCCGCGAGCAGCTCGGGATCAACACGCTGCCCGGCCGCCGAGGCGATCCGCAGCAGCTCCTGGGCCGGCTCGGCGAGCTCCGCCACGCGACCGAGCAGGACGTCCCGGAGCGTCGCCGGGAGCTCCGCGGCGCCGTCGTTCCCGGCCGCGACGAGCAGCTCCTCGGCGAAGAATGGGTTGCCTCCCGAGCGGACGTGGATCGACTCGGCGAGCTCGGGATCGACGGCTTCGCCGGCGATGGCCGTCAGCAGCGCGGTGGACTCGCCGCGGTCCAGGCGCCGGAGGTCGATCCGCTCGACCGCCCCGGACCGCTCGAGCTCGGCGAGGAAGGGCAGCAACGGGTGCCGCCGATGCAGCTCGTCGGAGCGGTAGGTCATGACCAGCATCACCGGGACGGCGCGCAGGTTGCGGACCAGGAAGCCGACGAGGTCCCGCGTCGAGCGATCCGACCAGTGGAGGTCCTCGAGGACGACCACGACGGGCGCGCGTCGCGCGAGGCGGTCGAACAGGCCGAGGAGCAGCTCGAACAGCCGGCCCTGCCCGGACTGGATGCTGAGCCCGAGCGGCGCGGCCTCGGCCGCCGGGCCGAGGTCGGGCAGCAGCCGCGCGAGCTCGGGTCGGGCGGGGCCAAGGAGCTCGTCGAGGGCGGCCGCCGGCGTGGCCCGGACGAGGCTCCGCAACGCCTCGACGACCGGCGCGTACGGCAGGGCGCCTTCGCCCACGTCGATGCAGCCGCCGCGAAGGACCGTCGCGCCCGCAGCCTCGGCGATTCGCCCGAGCTCGACGACGAGCCGGGTCTTGCCGACACCCGCCTCACCGGCGACGAGGGTGACGCGGGCCTCGCCCCCGATCGTCCGATCGAGGGCGGCTCGGAGCCTCCCGAGCTCCTCCTCGCGACCGATCAGGACCGGGCTGGAGACGCGAACGGCCATCGCGTCGGATTATCGTCCCCGGCGACCCGGATCGATCGGCCGGGCGAAACCGGCCATCTGGCCGTACCGCTCGAGTGGCGCCGGGGCGGACGATCGACCAGTGAACGACCATCTCGACGTCCTGCGCGCCAAGCGCGCACGAGCCCTCGAGGGCGGCGGGGTGGAGCGCATCGCCGCCCAGCACGCGCGCGGCAAGCTCACCGCCCGGGAGCGGCTCGCCCTGCTCCTCGACGACGGGTCCTTCCAGGAGATGGGCGCCCTGGCGACGCACGACGAGACCGAGTTCGGGCTGGCCGAGCAGCGGTATCCGGGCGACGGCGTGGTCGCGGGATTCGGCAAGATCAGCGGCCGCCGGGTGGCGGCGTTCGCCCAGGACTTCACCGTCCTCGGCGGCTCGTTCTCGCGCGTCCAGTCGAACAAGATCAGCCGCATCCAGGATCTCGCCCTCGAGAGCGGGGTCCCGATCATCGGCCTGAATGACTCGGGCGGGGCGCGCATCCAGGAGGGCGTCGCAAGCCTCGCGGCCTACGGCGAGGTGTTCGTCCGGAACGTCCTGTCGTCCGGCGTCATCCCCCAGATCTCGGTCATCCTCGGGCCCTGCGCCGGCGGTGCGGTCTATTCGCCCGCGCTGACCGACTTCGTGATCATGGCCCGCGGCACGAGCTCGATGTTCCTGACCGGCCCGGACGTCATCGAGGCCGTGACCGGGGAGCTGGTCTCGATCGAGGAGCTCGGTGGCGCGGCGGTCCACGAGGCTCGGAGCGGGGTCGCCCATCTCGTCGCGGACGACGAGCGCGGGGCGATCGAGCTGGCCAAGCTGCTCTTGGGCTACCTGCCCCAGAACAACAACGAGGACCCGCCGCAGCTCGCGCCGTACGACCCCGCGGACCGGATGGACGAGGCCCTCAACGCATTCATCCCGGCCGACGAGGCGGAGCCCTACGACGTGCGAGACCTCCTGGGGCACGTCCTCGACCGCGACAGCTTCCTGGAGCTGCAGGCCGACTATGCGCCGAACGCCGTCGTCGGGCTGGCCCGGCTGGATGGCTACTCGGTCGGCGTCGTCGCCACCCAGCCGGCGGTGCTCGCCGGCGTCCTCGACATCAACGCCAGCGACAAGATCGCGCGCTTCATCCGGATCTGCGACGTCGACAACATCCCGGTCATCACGTTCGTGGACTGCCCGGGCTTCCTGCCCGGGGTCGACCAGGAGCACGACGGCGTCATCCGGCACGGGGCCAAGGTCATCTACGCCTACTGCGAGGCGACCGTCCCGAAGATTTCGATCGTCACCCGGCGCGCGATGGGCGGCGCCTACGTCGCCCTGAGCTCGCGCCAGATGCGGACCGACATCGCCTTCGCCTGGCCGGGCGCGCAGATCGCGGTCATGGGCGCCGAGGCTGCGGTCCGGATCCTGTACGGCCGCCTGGTTCGGGCCGCCGCCGACCCCGCCGCGGCCACCGCCGAGTACGTCCGGCAGTACCGCGAGGCATTCTTCAACCCGTATCGCGCGGCCGACGTCGGCCAGATCGACGAGGTCATCGAGCCGCGCGAGACACGCCCGCGGCTGATCCGGGCGCTGGAGCTGCTCCGGACGAAGGTCCAGCAGAACCCGCCCAAGAAGCACGGCCTCTTCCCGGCCTGAGACGGCAGTGGACGACCTCGCCTTCGGACTCCGGGTCGGCGTCCTGGGCATGGGGCTGGTGTTCGGCCTGCTCGGCCTGATGTGGCTGCTGCTCACGGTCGCGGCGCGAGTCGAGGCGCGGCGACCGGCGGCCCCGCCGGCCGCGGCCCGGGTGTCGCTCCGGGTCGTCGACGGCGAGCCCGAGATCGAGCCGTCCCTCGTGGCCGCGATCGCCGTGGCGATCGCCCGGCATGTCGAGCTGCGGCGTCGTGAGGCCGCGCCGGCGATGCGGACCTACTGGCCCGGCAGCCTGCTGTTCGCCAGCCGGTGGGTCGCCGCGGGACGCATGCGCCAGGGCCAGTCGTGGCGCCGGAGACCCCGGTGAGCCTGCGTCGCTACACCGTCTCGATCGGGGACCAGTCGTTCACGATCGACATCGTCGAGACCGCCGCCGATCGATTCGAGGTCTCGGTCGAGGGCCGCGTCTTCGAGGCCACGCGCGTTGGCGAGAGCGAGGTACCCGGCGGCGCCGTCTCGCCGGGCGTCTCGCCGGCCGTCGGTGTCGCGGCGGTTCGGCCGGCGGTAGGGGAGCCGGTCCCGCCCCCGTCGCTCCACGGAGGCGCTGCTCCCGCGTCGCTCGAGACGCCTCCCGCCGAGGTGGGCTCGGCGGGGCAACCGCCGTCCGCTGCCGGGCGGGCCGCCCCGACGCGACCCGCGGGCGTGCTCACGGCGCCAATGCCGGGCGTGGTGCTCGAGGTCTTCGTCGAGCCCGGCTCGAGCGTTCGCCGCGGCGACCCGATGCTGGTGCTCGAGGCGATGAAGATGCGGAACACGATCCGCTCGCCCCAGGACGGGGTCGTGAGCGAGGTCGTCGCCACGGCCGGGGCGCCGGTCAGCCCCGGCGACCCGCTGGTGCGGCTCGGCGCGCCCCCGGGATGAGCGGCGCGCTCGACCAGCTCCTCGCCGGGGTGACGGCCCTGACGTGGCAGTCGGTCGTGATGTTCGTCATCGCCGGGGTCCTGCTGTACCTCGCCATCGCCCGGGACTACGAACCCCTGTTGCTGGTCCCGATCGCGTCCGGCGCGATCCTCGCCAACCTGCCGCTGGCGCCGATGATCGGCGACGACGGGCTGCTCACGATCCTGTACGCGGTCGGCGTCGAGAACGAGCTGTTCCCGCTGCTGATCTTCATCGGGATCGGGGCGCTGACGGACTTCGGGCCCCTCCTCGAGAACCCGCGGATGGTCCTGCTCGGCGCGGCCGGCCAGCTCGGGATCTTCGGCGTGCTCCTGCTCGCCCTGCTGCTCGGGTTCAGCCGTGCGGAGGCGGCGTCGATCGGCGTCATCGGCGCGATTGATGGCCCGACGTCGATCTACGTGAGCGCGCAGCTCGCGCCGCACCTGCTCGGTCCGATCACCGTCGCCGCGTACAGCTACATGGCCCTCGTCCCGGTGATCATGCCGCCGGTCATGCTCGCCCTGACGAGCCCCGAGGAGCGGCGGATCCGGATGCGCCCGGGGAGCCGGGCCGTGAGCCGCCGAACGCGGATCCTGTTCCCGATCGGGACGACGCTCCTGGTCGGGATCCTCGTCCCGTTCGCCACGCCGCTCGTCGGATCGCTGATGCTCGGCAACCTGATGCGCGAATCGCGGGTCGTCGAGCGGCTCACGGGAGCCGCCTCGAACGAGCTTGCCAACGTCGTGACGCTGTTCCTCGGGCTGGCCATCGGCTCGACGATGCTCGGCACCAGCTTCCTGCAGCCCGCGACCCTCGCGATCCTGGGGCTCGGGATCGTGGCCTTCGGCGTCGACACGGCCGCCGGGATGGTCCTCGCCAAGGTCCTCAATCGGGCGTCCGGCGGTCGGTTCAACCCGTTGATCGGCGCAGCCGGGATCAGTGCCTTCCCGATGGCCGCGCGGGTCGTGCAGCGGATGGCCCAGCGGGAGGACTTCGAGAACTTCCCGCTGATGCACGCGATGGGTGCGAATGCCGCCGGCCAGGTCGCGAGCACAGTCGCGGGCGGCGTCCTGCTTGCCCTGGTCGCCGCCGGGTCGCCGTAAAGCGGCCGGGAGTCTACCCAGGTCGCCATCTCGGTGACACCATGGTGGACCGATGATGTCGTTGCGGGGCCGCTGATGGATCTCGGGCTGACTGGGCGCCGGGCCCTCGCCACGGGCGCGTCCGCGGGCCTGGGCGCGGCGATCGCCGAGGCGCTCGCGGCCGAAGGGGCACACGTCGCCATCGTCGCCCGCGATACGCCTCGCCTGGCCGCGACGGCCGCGCGCATCGGTGCCGTATCCGTGGCCACCGACCTGTCGACGCCAGACGGGCCGCGGGCCGCGGTCGAGGGCGCCATCGCCGCCCTCGGGGGCCTCGACGTCCTGCTCGTCAACAGCGGCGGCCCGCCCGCGGGAACCTTCGGCGACCTGGCGGACGAGGACTGGCAGCGCGCCATCGATGGCACGCTGTGGAGCACGCTGCGCCTGATCCGCACAGCGCTCCCGCACCTGGCCGCGAGCGAGGTCCCGTCGATCCTCGTGATCCTCTCGTCGTCGGTCCGGGAGCCGATCTCGGGGATCACCACCTCCAACCTCCTCCGCCCCGGCCTCGCGGGCCTCGTCAAGTCGCTCGCCGGCGAGATCGCGCCGATCCGGGTCAACGGCCTCGCGCCCGGCCGCATCGCGACCGAGCGAGTCGCCCAGCTGGACGAGGGCTGGGCGGCGCGAGAGGGCATCGACGTCGAGCAGATCCGACGGCGGACGATCGCCCGGATCCCGCTCGGTCGCTATGGCCAGCCCGCGGAGGTCGGCCGTGTCGGAGCCTTCCTCCTGTCGCCCGCCGCCAGCTACGTCAGCGGCGTGGTCGTGAGCGTCGACGGCGGGCTCGTCCGAACGCTGCCCTGAGAGCAGCGGGGCCTGCCGGTCAAGCCGGGCCCGCGCGATCCCGCGGTCCCCACCGTCTCGCGGAGCCCGCGTGGGTTGCGACGCCGAGCGCGGCCACGCCGAAGAGCACGAGGACCAGCGCTGCCGGGCCCGGTCCCTCCCGTGAACCGGATCGCGCGGCGGCGCGTGCGGGCAACCGCCCGGCCGACGGGTTGCCTTCGTCCGACGTTCCCCCGCCCGACGGCATGGCGACGGGGCCATCCGCCCCTCGCTCCGCGACAAGCTGGCCGGAGTCGCCCGACCGGCCAGCCGGCCTGCGGCAAGGGGTGGCTGGCGCGGTCGGTAGTGACGCCTTCGCCGGGAACTCAGGCGCGGGGCCCTTGAACCCGAAGAGCTGCGGGACCGTGACGAACTCGAACCCGCGCCCCAGGTACGCGTCGATCACGCGCTCCAGGATCCGGGCGCTGATGTCGCGACAGTGGAGGAGGATCACCGAGCCGGGTCGGCCGCGGGACGCCTTGGCGATCTTGTTCTCCTCGTTCGTCCCGGGACCGGTGTCGCCGAAGGACCGGTCCCACAGCAAGACGAGGCGCATGCCTACCCGCGAGGCGGCGGCGACCGTGTTGGCATCCCACTCGCCGGCGGGCGGGCGGAGGACCGGGATCGGCGCACGGCCCGTGACGCGCTTGATCCAGGCGCTCCCCGCGGCGATGGCGGCCTGCTGCACGGCGACGGGCTCGCCGGCGAGGAGGGTGTGCGTCGCCGTGTGGTTGCCGATCGGATAGCCGCGGGCCGCGACGGACCGCCAGAAGGCCGGATGCGCGCCCACGGCCTGGCCGACCGGGAAGAAGGTCGCGGGGACGTATCGCCGTTCGAGGACCTCGAGGATGCGCCCGCAGGCCGAGGCGCTCCAGCCGTCGTCGATCGTCAGCGCGACCACGCGCTGCTCCCGCGGCCCCTCCTCGAAGACACCCAGCCAAGCACCCGCTGCCGCCGGCTGGCCGTGGGCGACGAGACCCGTCGCGACGACCGCGATCACCGCGGCTGCCCAGGCGCCCCGCATGCCAGCCCGCCCTCCGGGTATGCGTTCCGACGCGGCACGACGGCCGCCACGGCGAACGCTGCGCGCGCGGTGTGGCAGGGCCCAGAGGCAAACGTCCCCCGCCCGAGTGCGCATGGGCCTGCCTGGCGTCGGCGCGACGCCCACCGATGGGCCGGGGAAGGCCGGGCGGTGCGGCCGCGGTACTCCGGAATATGGGAACTCAAGATCGCGCTGCCCGGTCGTCGAGACGTTGATTCCGGACGCAGAGGCGTAGGATGCCGCGCATCGGAAGTGGAGGAACGGCTATGCAGCGGTATTCAGCCCGGTTGCTCCCGATCACGGCAGTCCTGGTTCTCGCCCTCGGCGCGTGCGGCCCCGCGGCGACGGCGAGCCCAGCCCCCCCGACGACGGCGGCCGGGACCGTCGTCGTCACGCTCCAGGAGTGGGCCGTGGTTGCGGGTTCCGCCTCGGCGCCGGCGGGGACCGTGACCTTCGACGTGACGAACCAGGGACCCGCCGATGTCCACGAATTCGTCGTGATCAAGACTGACCTCGACGCCGGATCGCTGCCGACCGATGCGACGGGCACTGTGAGCGAAGACGGCGAGGGCATCGAGGTCAAGGGCGAGATCGAGGACCTGGCGGTGGGCGCGAACGAGCAGCTCGAGCTCGAGCTTGAGGCCGGGAAGTACGTCCTGCTCTGCAACATCTACTCCGCGGAAGAGCAGGAAGCCCACTACAAGATGGGGATGCGGACCGCGTTCACGGTCGGGGGCTAGCCGTTTCGCCCTCGCCCCGAGACGTGGCTGGGCGCCCGTCCCGTCGCACCGGAGTCGGGCGCCCCAGGTAGCTTGGCTGCACCGGCGCGACCCGGTGCGGCCCGGTGATCGTCTCAGCGCTTGCCACGGAGCATGACGCTCTGCTCCGCATAGCCCTCGGCGCACTCGAAGATGCCGCAGGTGTAGGCGAAGGCCACGGACATCGCGCGACCGCCTGCGAACTTCCCGTTCTCCGGGTAGACATCGGCCGACCAGCCGTGAGGGCTGCCGTCGCACGTGCCGACGTCGAAGAACCAGCCGGAGCCTCGAACGATGAATCGTCCGACGGTCTGGCGAGCATCGACGTACAGCTCGACGAAGTCGGCATTCGTGCAGGTGAAGGTGCCCGACAACGTCGCGACGCCGGTGCGCGTGTCGACGCTCCCGGCCCGATCGAGCGTGATGTCGAGGGTCGGGGGATCGGGTAGCCCGCTGAACGAGATGTCGAGCAGGCCACCGTTGCCGGAACCATCCAGTTGGTCGTCGAACGCGAGGACGTAGTACGTCGATCCCGCTTCGGCGAAGAACGCGACGGCACCGGGGCCGCACGTGACGATGCCGAGGGCGCCCGGCAAACCGATCCCGACGAGGATGCCGGCCGAGTAGTCCGACGAGGAGACGTCGACGATCACGCCCTGGTCGGCGCCGTCGAGCGTGTACCAGACGCTGGCGTCGGTTGCCGGCGCGCCGCACTCGACGTTGAGCTGGGCGTCGTCGGCGTCCGTCGTGGCCTCAGTGGTGTCGAGGACCTCACTGAATCCGATGGCTGCGGTCGTCGCGCCGGCGATGACGTCATTCCCCGGTGCGGCAGCGAGCGCGACCGGAGCCAATGCCGTGAATGCGAACAACGACGCGGTGACGACGGCGAGTCGCCTGAGCATCGATGGCATGACCAACCCTCCAACAGCGACGCCCGGAGTGGACGCACCTGTGGCGGGAGCAGCGCACAGCCGCCACGGCCCTAGGACGCCAGCCGGTCACTGCCGTTACAGGCGGCCGAGTCCAGCGGGCCCGGACGAACGGCTGCGGTATCATTCGCCGGCGGCGCGACGGAACCGCGTCGCACTTGCTCGGGCGGCTAGCTCAGTTGGTTAGAGCACTTGCTTGACATGCAAGAGGTCACTGGTTCGAGCCCAGTGTCGCCCACCACCACCTCTGCGTCCTGTACGTGACCGTCGGCAACGGCGGTCATCTGCTATCCGGGTCACACGACCACGCCGAAGCGAGGACGAGTGCATGGAAGGCCAGCTGCCGCCACCCGATCCCACCTCGCCGTTCCGCCGGGTGGTCACCGGCGTTGATCGCGAGGGTCGATCGTGCGTCACCAGCGACGGCGCGGTTCCGCCTGCGGCGGCTTGGGCCGAGCCGGGCGTGGGTCGAGGCGCCGATCCGTGGGCGGTGGCGTCGGTGCCGGTGGACCTGAGCGACGACACCGCTCCCGTGGCCGAGTACGTCCTTCGGGAATGGCCGGCACCAGGCGGCGCGATCGCCCGGATGATCAGGTGGGAGCCTGGCTTCTCCTATCCGATGCACCGGTCGGACACGATCGACATCGGTTGGGTGCTCGACGGGCAGGTGGAGCTCATCCTGGAGACGGAGTCGGTCGTCCTCCGCGCCGGAGACGTCGTCGTGCAGCGGGGCACCGTGCACGGCTGGCGGGTCATCGGCCGGGCGCCCTGCACGCTGGGCATGCTCCTGCTCGATGCGGTCCGGCAGAGCACGGCCTGACGGTCTACACCGCCCGGCAGTAGGCCTCCGGGTGGGCCGAGTCGGAGTCGACGCGAAACGGTGAGGCGGCCCCGTCGAGGATCGGCGCCCAGTCGATCGTCTCACTCAGGCCGTCGGCGAGGCGTTCGAGCTCCGCGAGGTCGGTGCCGGTCGCGTCCAGCGGGATGTTGCGGCGCAGCCGGACGTCCACCCGATAGAGCGGGGCCGCCCCGTAGTGGCGGACGACCAACTCCGTCTGCTGCTCGCCTGGCGATCGGAAGAGCTCGCCGATGACCCACTCGACCCACGGCCACAGCCACGTCGGTCGGGGTCGGTCGAGGAACCTCCCGGTGCCGAGGGACACGACGATCGTCTGGGCCGGCTGGTAGGCGAGGGTGTACTCGAACGCCTCGACACAGGCCTGGTAGACGGGGTTCCCGGCCACGCCGGCGCCGCCGTCCACGAGCAGCCCGATCCCGTCGATCGACCACGGTCCGAAGTACGTCGGGGCCGCCGCCGAGGCGGTGACGCAGTCGACCAGCCGGAGCGAGCCCGTCCGGCCGCTGTTCTCGCCCGGGCGATCCTTCACGAAGTACCACGGGTGTCCATCGTCGAGACCCTTGGCGGTGACGAGGACGTCAACCGGCACGTCGTTGACCCGGATGTCCGCAGCCCCGCCGAGCTCGTCGCGGAGCATCCGGTGCAGCGCCGCCGTGTCGTACATCCGGCCCGTCACGATCCGGCGCAGCGTGCTGAGCACGGGCGTCCGCCGGAACAGCTCCGGCCCGCGGGTCCGGTACAGCGCCACGATCCGTTCTGCCGGGATGCCGACGGCGAGACCCGCGGCGATGACGGCGCCGGTCGAGGTACCGGCCAGGAAGTCGAAGTGCTCGCGGGTCGGGCGGCCGGTCGAGCGTTCGAGGGCGGCCAGCGCCACGGCCGGGATCAGGCCCCGCATGCCCCCGCCGTCGATCGACAGGATTCGGCGGCGGGAAGGTTCGGCGATCGGCCGGCTGCCGTCGGGTTCGATCACGCTGGTCCTCCGGCTGCTGCGACGTGATGGTCGCATCCTCGGTGCCGGGGCACACCGCTTCCATCGGCCCGATCCGCCCGGTCCGGTGGGGACTGGTGGGCTGCCGACGTCGAGTAGCCCGAGGGTCCCTCTCGACACCGGGACCCGTCTGCATCGCAGATTCGGCACCGGTCGCCTGCACGGAGGGGGCCTGAGAGGCCATGGTCACGTCGGTTCGGGCACGCAGGGCCAGCGCGGGTCGCCTGCGCACGGAGCGCCGGCTCGCCGCGCTCGTGCTGGGCCTCTCGGCCGTGCTCGTGCCGCTCGCCGGACCGGTTCGTGCCGCGACGACCGTCAACCTCGACCAATGGGCGAGCCTCGATCTCGCCTGGCAGAACGGCAACCTCAACGGCAACAACTCGCGCTACCCGGAGGGTGGCATCGTCCCGTTCCGGCTCGCGATGGAGGGCCTGGTCAGCGGCGACCACGTCATCCGGATCAGCTACGACTTCACGGCCGGCGGCCACAAGGCCTACGACTTCCTCGCGACCTGGAACGTCACGAACGCAGCCGGCGCGATCTGCTCGCCGAGCGGCGGCGCGATCTCGTCGATGTGCCCGGGCCTTCCTCCGGCCTCGACCTACCCGTTCCCCTCCGATGCGTTCGTGGTGGATGGGCTGTCGGTCGCCGGCGCCCAGCAGTACTCCGGGTTGCCACGACGGATGACGATCTGGGGCGGAACGATCATGTCGATCAGCGCGCCAAGCCACACGGGCTCGGCGTCCGGCAACAGCTCGGTCGAGATCGTGGTCCGGTTCAGGTCAACGGGCGGTGCCGTCCTGCTGGCGTGGGGCGGCCACCTCGCCCAGTCCTCGTATTGGAACCGGATCTCGGGCGGCGCTCCGGACGGCGCCAGCCTCGTGTCCGGGGCCCCGTGGCACATGCGGACGCTCGGCCTGGACGGCGCCGGCAGCAAGAACCAGGACCGGAGCATCCAGCCGAGCGCGATCGTCGGGGAGCTGCCGCCCGGAGGCGCGACCCGGCCACCGGTACTGCCACCGCTCGGCCCGGTCGCCGTGACCCCGCCGCCGACGTCCACGTCGGGCGGGGGGTCGGGACGCGTGGCCGACCTGCTCCCGGGCCTCCTCGTCGTCCTGGCGTCCGGGGCGCTGTACCTCGCCGCCGGCCTGCTGCGCTTCTCGCACGGCGGCGACGGGCCTGGCGGCCCGGGCCGCCGAGGGCGAATGGGCTAGGCGACTGCCGGCGGGGTCGTCGCGCCTCGGCCGGTGGCACGACGCCGGCCGATGGCATCGTGCCGGCGATGCCGGCGCGGGCCACTGCAATGCGCGCTGCAGGGAACCGCGAGCGCGAATTGACGGCGCCCGGTCCCCGCACAGCCTCCGGTGAGATCGGTCCTCCGCGACGCTTCCGGCGGCACGAAAGGAGGCCAACCGACCATGGTTCCGCTGCTTCTCTGGCTCCTCGGAGTTCCGGGGCTCATCATCATCCTGCTGCTGCTCCTGGGCATCATCAAGATCTGAACCCGGGTCGCCGTCGCAGCCTGCGCTATCATCCCGCCCAACGCATCGATCGGGACACGCGATCGGGCGGCGAGATCGACAGAGAGCCGGGTCCTGGCTGGAAGCCCGGCGTTCGAGCCCCCGAGCTGCACCACCCGTGAGCGGCCGGCCAACCGGCCCGGGTCCGCCCGTTAGCGCGGCATAAGCGCACGGCCCGTCCGGTATGCCCGGAGCAGGAATACCAACAAGGCCGTGAAGGCGGGTGGAACCGCGGGAGTTCGAGCCATCGACCTCTCGTCCTGTCGGACGAGGGGTCGTTTCGATTCTCCGGAGGTGGTGAGGATGGCCGAGCTGAGCGAAGCGCCGGGCGCCGGGATGAGTCCCGGCGAGGAGGAGGCGCTCGTCGCGCCGGAGCGCGGCTCGGTCGACGAGCTGCTCGACGCTGGCGCGCACGACCCGCTGGACGCGATGCGCCACTCGACGGCCCACGTCATGGCCGAGGCGGTCCTCGACCTCTTCCCCGGGACGAAGCTGGGCATCGGACCGGCGATTGCCGACGGCTTCTACTACGACTTCGACCTGCCGAGGGCGCTGACCCCCGCCGACCTCGAGGCGATCGAGGAGCGGATGCGGGCGAGCATCGCCGCCGACCACCCATTCGTCCGCAAGGAAGTCAGCTTCGAGGACGCCCGAGCCGTCGAGGAGGGACGGGGCCAGGTCTTCAAGGTCGAGCTGCTCGACAACCTCGAGACGCGCGCCGAGGCTGCGGGCGAGCCCAAGCCCGCGGTCTCGTTCTACGAGCATGGGCCGTTCAGCGACCTGTGCCGCGGCCCGCATGTCCCGTCGACCGGGAAGATCGGGCCGTTCAAGCTCCTGTCCGTGGCCGGGGCGTACTGGCGCGGCGATGAGACGCGCCCGATGCTCCAGCGGATCTACGGCACGGTCTGGCACTCGACTGAGGAGCTCGAGCAGTTCCTGTGGCGGCGGGCCGAGGCCAGGAAGCGCGATCATCGCCGGCTCGGCGTCCAGCTCGACCTGTTCAGCTTCCACGACGTCTCGCCCGGCTCGGCGTTCTGGCACCCGAAGGGCCAGGTCATCTGGCGGGTCCTCGAGACCGCGATGCGCGAGCTGCAGGCCCGGCGCGGCTACGACGAGGTCTCGACGCCGATCGTCGTGTCGGAGCGGCTGTGGCGCCAGTCGGGCCATTGGGAGCTCTACCGCGACAACATGTTCCTCGTCGAGTCGGAGAACCAGACCTTCAGCCTCAAGCCGATGAACTGCCCCGAATCGACGTTCATCTATCGCTCCCACCTGCGCTCGTATCGCGATCTGCCGCTGCGCTTCAGCGAGTACGGCCGGCTGCATCGCAACGAGCGGTCCGGCACGCTCTCCGGCCTGACCCGGGTCCGCCAGTTCATCCAGGACGACGCCCACATCTACGTCCGGGCGGACCAGCTGACCGACGAGATCGGGGCCCTCCTCGGCGAGGTCCGCGAGGCCTACTCGTGGTTCGGGCTCGCGCCCCGCTTCACGTTCGCGACCAAGCCCGACAAGGCGATCGGCGATCCGGCGCTCTGGGAGCGCGCCGAGCGCCTGACGATCGAGGCCTTCGCGGCGGCCGACATCACCTACCAGCTCAAGCCCAGGGACGGCACGTTCTACGCGCCCAAGATCGACATCTACATCGACGACGCGCTCGGCCGTGAATGGCAGATGGCGACGATCCAGATCGACCTGACGATGCTGCCCGAGCGCTTCGACCTGTCCTACATCGACGAGGCAGGCAGCGCGGTTCGCCCGATCGCCATCCATCGCGCGATCTACGGCAGCCTCGAGCGATTCATCGGGATCCTGATCGAGCACTTCGCCGGCGCGTTCCCGTTCTGGATCGCGCCGGTCCAGGGGGTCGTGATCCCGATCGCGGATCGGCACGTCCCGGCGGCCCGGGAGCTGGCGGCGCTGTTGCGCGGCCGCGGCCTGCGCGTCGACGTCGACGCCTCGGACAGCCGGATGCAGAACAAGATCCGGCTGGCCCAGGAGCAGAAGGTGCCGTACATGCTCGTCCTCGGCGACCGCGAGGTCGAGGCCCGCACGGCGACGCTCCGGCGGCGCTCCGAGGAGAAGGGCGCGGCCCAGGAGACGCTCGGCTGGGAGGCGCTTGCCGACCGCTTCACGGCGGAGGCCGCGGCGCGCGGAGCGTGACTCGGAACGGCAGCCACCCTGTGCTATAGTCCCGCGGCAACCGGTGCGGCTGCGGCATTGCCGTGACCCGCGCCGGACGCGATTCGTGAGCACGTTCCGAGAGGGGAGCAGCCATCAGCCGAGATCTGCGCGTCAACGAGATGATCCGGATCCCGCAGGTCCGGGTGATCGACGAAGAGGGAAACCAGCTCGGCGTCATGCCGACGCCGCGAGCCCTCGAGATGGCGCAGTCCCGGGGGTTCGACCTCGTCGAGGTCGCGCCGATGGCGGCCCCACCGGTGACCCGCTTCCTCGACTTCGGGCAGTACAAGTACGAGCTGACGAAGCGCGAGAAGGAGGCGAAGCGCCGGCAGCGCGCGGTGACCTTCAAGGAGGTTCGCCTGTCGCCGAAGATCGGCCAGGGTGACTTCGACACGAAGGTCCATCGAGCGATCGAATTTCTCGAGGACGGCGACCGGATCAAGGTGACGGTCCGCTTCCGCGGCCGTGAGCTCAGTCATCCCGAGCTCGGGCGCGTGCTGCTGGAGAAGTTCACCGAGCAGGTGAAGGATCACGGGGTCCTGGAGCGGACCCCGGTGCTCGAGGGCAAGGCGATGTTCATCGTCCTGGCCTCGACGCACAAGCCGAAGATCAACGACGCGCCGAAGCCGAAGGGCGGGCCGGACGACCGGGGCGGCAGCCAGCCGACCGAGACGCCGGGCCAGGCCTCGGCGGAACCGCCGGCAGCAGCGCCGGCCCCGCCGGCGGCGACGCCCGCGGCGGCAGCACCGCCGGCCGCGAGCCCGGCGACGGGAGAGTGAGACGACGACGATGCCCAAGATGAAGAGCCACCAAGCGGCCAAGAAGCGGATCGGGACCTCGGGGGGCGGCAAGGTCATCCGGGTCAACGCCTGGCGCGGCCACCACCTCGAGATAAAGTCGTCGCGCCGGACCCGCCGCTACGACGGCAAGTCCGTCATGGACGGCACGCACGCGAAGCAGGTCAAGCGCCTGCTGCCGTACCTCTAGGAGCGCGAGATGGCTCGAGTCAAGCGCGGCGTCACCGCGCACAAGCGCCACAAGCGGCTCCTCGACGCGGCCGAGGGCCGCAAGGGCACGAAGTCCCGGCTGATCAAGCCGGCGCGCGAGGCCCTCCTCCACGCGATGGCCTACGCGACCCGCGACCGCAAGCAGCGCAAGCGCCAGCTGCGGGGCCTGTGGATCGTGCGGATCAACGCCGCCGTTCGCGGCCACGGCACGACCTACGGCCGCTTCGTCCAGGGACTCAAGGCCGCCGACATCCAGCTCGACCGCAAGATCCTGGCGGACCTCGCCGTTCGCGATCAGGCGACCTTTGCGCGCATCGTCGAGGTGGCGAAGGGCGCCTGAGCTCCCGCCAACCGCCTCGACCCCGGCCCTCGACGTCGCACGGCGTTCGGGGGCCTCGTGATTCAGGCACCCGCCACGCCGTACCATCGACCCGCCCCAGGAGACCGGAGACCCCCGTCGTGGACCTCGCCCAGCTGACCCGCGACCTCGACGCGCTGACCGCCGAGACGAGCGCCGCGGTTGCGGATGCGCCGGATTCGGCCGCCGTCGACGCGCTGGAGGTCGAGGTTCTCGGCAAGAAGGGCCGGCTGACCGGCGTCCTGCGCGGGATCGGCCAGCTGCCGGCCGAGGAGCGGCCCCTCGTCGGTGCGGTGGCCAACCGGGTGCGTGAAGCGATCGAGGCCGAGATCGCGGCCCGCCGGTCCCTGCTCACCGTGGCGGAGCTCGAGACCCGGCTCCGCGCGGAGGCGACGGACGTCACGACCCCCGGCCGGCCGATCCGCCGGGGCACCTACCACCCGTCGATCGAGGCGATGGCCGAGATCGCCCGGATCTTCGGCCAGTTCGGGTTCGTGGTCTACGAGAGCCCCGAGATCGAGGACGACGAGCACAACTTCCAGATGCTCAACATCCCGCCCGACCACCCCGCGCGGGACCTGTGGGACACGCTCTACATCGACGTGCCCGGGCACCTCCTGCGAACCCACACCTCGCCCGGCCAGATCCACGTCATGCGGACCGTCAAGCCGCCGATCCGGGCGCTGCTGCCGGGCCGCTGCTTCCGGTACGAGGCGATCGATGCCTCGCACGGCTCGGAGTTCTTCCAGGTCGAGGGCCTGATGGTCGACGAGGGCACGACCCTCGGCGACCTGCGCGGCCTGCTCGACGAGTTCGCCCACGCGATGTTCGGGCCGGGCAAGCGAACGAGATTCAGGCCCGGCTACTACCCATTCACGGAGCCGTCCGTGGCGTTCGACGTCGAGTGCCTCGTGTGCGGCGGCCCGGGCTGCCCGGCCTGCAAGCGGACCGGCTGGATGACGATCCTCGGCGCCGGGATGGTCCATCCCGTCGTCCTGCGCTACGGCGGCCTCGACCCGGAGCGATTCCAGGGCTTCGCGTTCGGCATGGGTCCGGAGCGGATCGCGATGCTGCGCCACCGGATCCACGATCTGCGGCTGTTCCTCGAGAACGACCTGCGGTTCCTCGGGCAGTTCCGATGAGGACCCGGCGATGAGGGTCCCGCTGTCGTGGCTGGCCGAGCTCGTCGACCTCGAGCTGACGCCCGAGGCGCTCGCCGAGCGGCTGACCCTCCTCGGCATGGAGGTCCAGGGCATCGAGCGGCGAGGGACGGACTGGTCCGACGTCGTCGTCGGCGAGCTGCTGACGGTCGAGAAGCATCCGCGGGCCGACCGGCTGTCGCTGACGACCGTCACGACCGGCCGCGGCGAGCCGCTGTCGATCGTCTGCGGGGCGACGAACATCGCCCCGGGCCAGCGCGTCCCGGTCGCGCTGCCGGGTGCGGTCCTGCCCGGCAACCGCCGGATCGAACGGACCGAGAAGATGGGCGTCGCCAGCGAGGGCATGCTCTGCTCGGGCGACGAGCTGGGGCTGACGGCCGACGCCGACGGGATCCTGATCCTCGAGGGCGACACACCGCTCGGGCGGCCGCTGGCGGAGCTGTACGGCGACACGGTCCTCGACGTCGACGTCAAGCCGAACCGCGGCGACGCGCTGTCGGTCGTCGGCATCGCGCGCGAGGTCGCGGCCGCGACCGGCGCGCCGATCCGGCTTCCCTCCGCCGAGGTCGATGCCGGCGGAGGCCCCGTGGCCGACCTGCTCGGCGTCGAGGTCGAGGACGAGCGGCTCTGCTCGCGCTTCGTCGGCCGCTGGATCGCCGGTGTCACCATCCGGCCCTCGCCCGACCGCGTCCAGATGCGCCTCCTGGCCGCCGGGCTGCGGCCGGTCAACGGCGTCGTCGACGCCTCCAACTACGTCATGGTCGAGCTCGGCAAGCCGATCCACACGTTCGACGCCGCGGCCATCGCCCGGGGCGACGACGGACGGGCCCGGATCGTCGTCCGAACCGCGCGGGCGGGGGAGCGAATCGAGACCCTCGACCACGTCGTCCGCGAGCTCGACCCCGACACGCTCCTGATCGCCGATTCGCGCGGCCCGCTCGGCATCGCCGGGGTCATGGGCGGGGCCGATTCGGAGGTGTCGGGAACGACGCGCGACGTCGTCATCGAGTCCGCCGTGTTCGATCCCGTGAGCATCCGCCGGACCGCGTTCCGCTACGCCCTCCGGTCGGAGGCCAGCCTGCGCTTCGAGAAGGGCCAGGAGCACCGGCTGGCGCGGCTCGGCGCCGATCGCACGGCACGCCTGATCCTCGACTGGGCCGGCGGCACCGCCGCGGCCGGACGGGTCGACACGAACCCCGCCGAGCCGGAGCCCAGGCGGGTCGCCTTCCGGCCGGCGCGCGTCGACCGCCTGCTCGGCACGCAGCTCGACGCGGAATCACAGCGGGCGCTGCTGCGCCGGGTCGGCGTCGACACGGAGCCGGCGGCCGGCGAGGTCGAGGTGCCCGTTGCAGCCGGCTCCAATCCCGAGACGATTCGCGCCGGAGCGGCCGAGGCGATCGTCGCCATCGTCCCGACATGGCGGCGCGACATCGAGATCGAGGCGGACATCGCCGAGGAGGTCGCGCGCATCCACGGCTACGGCGCGGTTCCCGGTCGGCTGCCGTCGACCCCGATGCCCGGCTGGCGGCCCTACCCGCTGGGCGTCCGAGACGCCATCCGGGAGGCCCTCGTTGGCGCCGGGGTCACCGAGGCGGTGACCTATGCGCTCGTCTCGCCGCGCCTCGTTCGCGAGGCGGCGTGGACGGTTCCGGATCGTCCGGCGGCCGGCGAGGCGGCGCGCCAGGGCAGCCCGATCAGCGTCACCAATCCGCTGTCGCACGACCATTCGATCCTCCGCCAGTCACTCGTCGGCAGCCTTGCCGAGGCCGTCGGCGGCAACGTCCGCCACGGCGGGGCCGACGTCGCGCTGTTCGAGGTCGGCAAGGGCTACGGCCGCATCGGCGACGACGCGACCGAGTGGTGGCGGCTCGGGCTGGCGCTCGCGGGCGCCTTCGAGCCTGGAGCCTGGAACCGGCCGGCACGCGCCGCCGACGTCGACGACGCAAAGGGCCTGATCGAGCTCGTCGCCCGGGTCGTCGGCGCCGATCGCCCGGCGTACGAGACCCTGGCCGGCGAGCCGCTCCTGCATCCCGGCCGGAGCGCCACGGTGGCCGCCCTCACGGGTGACGGCCGTCTCGCGATCTCGGGCGTGGTCGGCGAGCTTCATCCGCGGCTCGTCGAGGCGTGGGAGCTCCGGGTCGACCGAGTCGTGATCGCGGAGCTGTCCGTGGCCGGCCTCGGGGGCGGGTCGCGGCCGCCCGTCGAGGTCGTGCCGCCGGCGCGCTTCCCGGCGGTCGAGCGGGACCTTGCCGTCGTCGTGGCCGAGACGGTTCCCGCGGCCGCGGTCGAGGCCGCGATCCGCGATGCCGGTGGGCCGGAGCTTCGCTCGGTCAGCCTGTTCGACGTCTATCGCGGCCGGCCGCTCGCCACCGACGAACGGAGCCTCGCCTTCCGCCTCCGCTTCGAGGCGCCGGATCGCACCCTGACCGAGGAGGAGGTCGATGCGACCATCGCGGCGATTACGGGTGCCGTGGCGCACCATGTCGGGGGGCGAATCCGCAGCTGATCCTGCTACGCTTCGGCGGCTTGCGCGCGGGCGCGAATGCAGGGGGGCTTTGGGGTGGAATTCCAGGCATTCGACCTCGTCATCCTCCTGGCGCTGCTGGCGATGTTCGTCGTCGGCTACGTCCAGGGACTCGTCCGGCGGCTGCTGGGCATCGCGGCGATCGTCTTCTCGCTCGTCCTCGCGTCGCTCCTCCGGCCGACGCTTGGCAGCTACCTGGCCGGTGAGTGGACCGGCCTCGAGCCGGCCTACAGCCTGATGGTCGCCTTCGTGGCCGTCTTCGTGGCCGCGGCCGTGGCCCTCAGCATTGGGATCCAGATCACGTACCGTCCGGCGCCGCTGCTGACCCGGTATCCGGTCCTCGACGAGATCCTGGGCGGGATCCTCGGGGTCGTCCAGGGGATCATCATCCTGATCGCCATCTTCCTGATGCTCGATCCGTACTACACGTTGCCGGAGGTGCAGCAGACGATCGGCCGGGGCGAGTTCACCCTGCTCCGGGACCTCCACGGCCTGCTCGACGACACGCTGACCGCGGACATCGTCCGGAACAGCCTCATCCCGCCGATCCTGTCGATCTTCGGCTTCGTGTTCCCCAAGGACGTCGTCGACACGTTCCTCGCGGCCGCCTCTCGGGCGCTGGCGCGGGCCTGACGGACCGCGCGGCCGAGACGCGGTCCCCGGAGGCGGTGCGCCGCGAGACCGTGGCCCGCGAGGTGCTCGCCGGGCCGACGCTGGACGCGGCCCGAGCCCTCGTCGGCACGCGGCTCGTGCGCGAGCCCGACGGCCCGGCCCGGGAGCGCCGCGTCGGCCGGATCGTCGAGGTCGAGGGGTACATCGGCACCGACGACCTCGCCTCGCATGCCCGGTTCGGGCGAACGGGGCGCAACGGCGTGATGTTCGGAGGTCCCGGGGTGGCCTACGTGTACCTTGTCTACGGGATGTACGACTGCCTGAACGTGGTGACCGAGCCGGACGGCCGGGCCGGCGCGGTGCTCATCCGGGCCGTCGAGCCGATCGACGGCATCGCCGAGATGCGCTCGGCGCGGCTGCGTCACACGCTCCGACCCCGCCGCGCGATGGTCGAGCCGGGGACGGCCGCCGCCCGCCTGGGGCGGATCGCGGACGACCAGCTGGCGATGGGCCCCGGCGTCCTCACGGCGGCGTTCGACATCGACCGCTCGCATACCGGCCTGGACCTGCTCGACCCAGCCTCACCGCTCCGGATCGAGGTCGCGGCGGGGGAGCTTCCGACCGTCGCCGCCGGCCGGCGGATCGGGATCGACTACGCCCCGGAGCCGTGGCGCAGCCGGCCGTGGCGCTTCTTCGACGCGGCCAGCCCGTCCGTCTCCCGCCCCCGCCCTGACGTCCCGCGCCCCGCCCCCTGACCGTGGACGCCCGGTCGATCGAGCTCCTGGAGTTCCCGCTCGTCCGCGCGCGGCTGGCCGAGCGGACGGCGTTCCCGCCGAGCCGGCGGCTGGCCGAGGCCCTCGTCCCCGGGGTTGACCCGGTGCTCGTGGCGCGTGGACTCGACGAGACCGACGAGGCCCGGGCTCTCCTCGAGGCCCGGCCCGGTGCGGGCGTGGCCGGCGCTCGCGACATCGGACCATGGATCGAGCGGGCCGTCCGTGGCGGCCGGCTCGATCCGGCCCACTTCCTCGACGTCGCGGCGACGCTCGACGCCGCCGCCCGCCTGAAGCCCGTCCTGGCCGAGATCCGGACTCCGCTCCTGCGCGACCTCTCGCGGGAGCTGCACCCGCTGCCGGCAGTCACCTCGACGCTCGCTCGCTCGTTCGATCCCGCGGGCGAGCTGCTCGACACGGCGTCGGCCCGGCTCGGCGGCCTGCGAGCGGCGGTCAGGATCGCGTTCGACCGCCTCCGCCGTCGGCTGGACACGATCGTCGGCTCGGAGCTCGGCAACGCCCTCCAGGAGCCGATCGTCACGATGCGCAATGGCCGCTACGTCGTGCCCGTGCGGGCCGACGCGCGCAGCCGGGTGAAGGGCATCGTCCACGACGCCTCAGGCAGCGGCCAGACGCTGTTCGTCGAGCCGCTCGCGATCGTCGAGCTCGGGAATGCCTGGCGCGAGGCCCAGGTCGCGGAGCAGGAGGAGATCGAGCGGATCCTCGACGAGCTGTCGACGCTCGTCGGCGCGAACGCCGGGCCGCTGCGCGAGACGCTCGACGCCCTTGCCCGCTTCGACTTCTGGGTCGCGAAGGCCGGCCTGGCCGCGGACATGGACGGGGTCCGGGCCGAGACCGCGAAGCGGAGCGAGGTCGTGCTCCTCTCGGCCAGGCACCCGGGCCTCACCGGCCGCGTCGTCCCGATCGACGTCCGGCTGGGAGACGGCTTCACCGCGCTCGTCGTGACCGGGCCGAACACGGGCGGCAAGACGGTCACGCTCCGGACGGTGGGGCTCGTCGCCCTGAGGCACCCGGCCGGGCTCCACGGCCGGGCCGCGACCGGCAGCCGCCTGCCGATCTTTCGGAACGTCTTCGCCGACATCGGCGATGAGCAGTCGATCGCCCAGTCGCTGTCCACGTTCTCGGGCCACATGCGCTCGATCATCCGGATCGTCGCCGAGGCAGGCCCGGGGACGCTCGTCCTGCTCGACGAGCTCGGCGCCGGTACCGACCCGACGGAGGGCTCGGCCCTCGCGCAGGCTCTCCTCGACCACTTCATCCGGACCGGAGCCCTGGTGGCCGCGACCACCCACTACGCGGAGCTCAAGGCTTACGCCCACACGACCCCGGGCGCGATGAACGCGGCCGTCGACTTCGACCTCGAGACCCTCAGCCCGACCTACCACCTGACGATTGGCCTCCCGGGTGGCTCGCAGGCCTTCGCGATCGCCGAGCGCCTGGGCCTGCCCGACGCGATCGTCGACGACGCCCGGTCGCGGCTGTCGGAGAGCCAGCGCACCTTCGAGGCGACGCTGGCCCGCATCCGCGAGGCAGAGGGTGAGACGGCCGACACGCTGGAGCGGGCGCGGGGCGAGCAGGCCCGGGCCGCCGAGGCGATGCGCACGGCGGACGAGGAACGGCGCCGGGCGAGGCGGGAGCGCGACGAGATCACCCGGCGGGCGCGCGAGGAGGCGGACCGGCTCGTGGCCGAGCTGCGCGACGAGCTGACGGCGGCCCGTCGATCGCTCGAGCGGGGCCAGCTGACCGCGCCGGCGATCGACGCGGTCCTCGAGCGGGCCGAGGCGCGACTCGGGCAGCTGCCGGCACCCGCTCCTGCGCCGACGCCCGGCGGCGCCGGCCGCGCTGCCGCGTGGCGCGTCGGCGACCAGGCCCGCAGCCGCTCGGGCGGCTGGGTCGGCCGGATCGCGGCGCTCGATCGCGCCCGGGGCCGGGCGA
>JBQGDI010000022.1:0-11927 GCA_052038965.1 Candidatus Limnocylindrales bacterium
GAATCTCACCCACGTGCCCGAGGCAACGCGGCCGCCGCAGGAGGCGCTCGACCCGGACTACGACCCGTGGGCCGGCTACGAGTGGCCGGATCGCTCCGGGCAGCGGGAGCGCGGCCCGCGGAAACGGACGACCTAGCCGGCGTCCTGCGGTCGCCAGCGAGTCCGCAGCACGATCAAGACGAACAGGTGCGGTGGCCGGCCCGTCAGGCGGTCGCCGGCTCGCGCCACCGGAAGACGAGCGCGAAGAACACGTAGGCGTGGAGCAGGAACATCACCATGGCGAAGCCGAAGCCGTCCCTGCCGCTGAGCCCACCGGCCCAGACCAACCCGCTGATCACTGCGACCGTGATCCCGATCACCCGGCCCCAGCCCGCGGTTCGCAGCACGCCGATTCCACCCAGGACGTAGGCGACGCTGAAGGCGATGACGAGCGAGCCGACGATGCCCACGACGCCGCCGACGAATTCCTCGATCGTCATGCCTTCCGGGAGCCCGGGCACCGTCCCCACGCTTCCCTCGACCAGGTCGGCGAACAGCGCCGCCCCGCCGAGGATCACGACGCCGATGAGCCCCCCGAGAACGCCCAGGACGACGAGGATGACGCCGGCGACCGCGGCCAGCGTCGTCCGCTGGCCTGGTCGCGCAACGGCCGGCGGCGGGGGCGCCTGCCACTGGACGGCCGGCTGGGGGGCTGCGGGCGGCGGTGGGGCGGCGGGCAGGGCCACGTCGGGCATCGCAGCGCCCGTGGTCGTCTCGTCGACCGGTCGCGCGTCGGGGCCGGGCTGTTCGTTCATCGATCTCTCCTCGTCCCTCGGCCGCCACCGGCCGGTGTCAACGATACCCGGACCTGGAAGGTCCGACCGCCGCCTGCTAGAAGCCCACCACGAACCCAAGGCCCACGAGCGAGAGCGAGGCGACGATCTCCACGAGTCCGACATGGATCGGACGGAGCCTTCGGGGTCCCGGACCGAGCTGGGCCTGGGTCGCCGGCAGGAGGGCCGCGCGAAGGAGCAGCAGCGCCATCAGCACGGCGTACGGCAGCGGCAGGAACCACACGGCCAGCGCGACGGCGACAACGTGGTAGGCGAGCGACGCACCGAGGAACGCGCGGTTACCTCGCTCGCGGATCAGCGATCGGACCACGAGCAGGGAGCCGACCAGGTACAGCGCAGCGGCGAACGTCGCGAGGGCCGTCGCCCGCGGCTCGAACGCATCCGAGACGAGGGCCGCCGCAGGGGCGAGCGCGAGCGCCTGGGCGATCTCGAGGAGTCCGACGAAGAAGCCGCGCGGGCCGTCGCGCGGGACGGCCAGGAGGATCGCGATACTCGTCGCGCCCGCGAAGGCCGCGATGACGATCAGCCGCGGTTCCACCGCAACGAGGAGGAGTCCCGCAATCACGAAGGGCACGCCGAACGCCGCCGCCGGGCGAAGCCAGCCGGCGCGCCGTGTCCGGGACCACTCCAGGACGGCCACCGAGCCGAGATAGGCGCCGGCGGCGGCCAGCCCGAGGACTAGGTGCCAGGCGCTGGGCCGGGTGGCAGCCACGCCGAGCAGCAGCGGGACGGCGAGGATCGCCCACGCCCCGAACTGCTTCGGCAGCCAACGCACGGCCTCGGAGCGCCGCGGGCGGGGCGCCGCGTCGGCTCCGGCTGTCACGTCCCGAAGATCTTCTCGAGCTCGAACGCCACCGTCTCCTCGAGCTGGTCGTAGCGGCAGTCTTCCGGCCGCTTGTCGCTCCGCCATCGAACGAACGTCGTCGCGTGCCGGAAGCGGTCGCCCTGGAGATGGTCGTACCCGACCTCGACGACGCGCTCCGCGCGGAGCGGCTCCCACGACAGGTCCTTGCCGCGGTTCCAGCGCGAGACCGCGCCCGGCATCCGCGTTCCCGAGGCGTCGGCCGTGCCGAATCCCGCCCACTCGGCCCACTCCCGCCACGGGTGTTCCTCGAGCGCGCGCACGCGCAGCGGCTCCAGCTCGGTGACCAGCGCCGCCCGCCGCTCCCACGAGAACGATGACGTGATCCCGACGTGATGGAGCGTCCCGGCGTCGTCGAACAGCCCCAGGAGCAGCGACCCGACGTGGGTGCCGGGGCCATTCTTGTGCCACCGGAATCCGGCGACGACGCAATCGGCGGTGCGCTGGTGCTTGATCTTCAGCATCGCCCGCTTGCCGGGCTGGTAGGTTGCCTCGAGGCGCTTCGCGATGACCCCGTCGAGGCCGGCACCCTCGAAGCGCTCGAACCAATCGGCGGCGATCGAACGATCGCTCGTGGCCGGCGTCAGGTGCACCGGCGGCCGGGCGCCGGCGAGGGCCCCCTCGAGACGCGTCCGTCGCTCCCCCTGCGGGACGGCCCGGAGGTCCTCGTCGCCGAGCGCCAGGAGATCCCAGGCGATGTACGACGCCGGCGTCTGGGAGGCGAGCAGCCGGACCCGCGACTCGGCCGGGTGGATGCGCAGCAGCAGGGCCTCGAAGTCGAGGCCCCCGGCGCCCGCGATGACGACCTCGCCGTCGAGCACGCAGCGCTCCGGAAGCGAGTCGCGCAGCGGCTCCGCCAGCTCGGGGAAGTAGCGGTCCAGGGGCTTGAGGTCGCGGGACTGGATCAGCGTCTCGTCGCCATCCCGGAAGACGAGCGCCCGGAAGCCATCCCACTTCGGCTCGTACAACCAGCCATCGCCGTCGGGCAGGCCGTCGGACAGCTTGGCGAGCATCGGCTCGATCGGCGGATCGAACGGCAGGCGCATCGCCGCCACGGTAGCGGAGCCCTCAGGGAAGCGCCGCCCGGACGACCTCGAACAGCCGGACCAGAGCCGGCGCGACGACAAGCCCGGGCAGGAAGTTGGCGACCCGGACGGCCTTGAGGTCCAGGAGGCGGAGCGCGACGCCGAGGAGGGTCACGCCGCCCACGGCCGTGACGACGAGGACCGTCGGCGGGTCGAACAGGTCGGCCAGGAGGAAGGCGCCGAGGGCGATGCCACCCTGGATGACGAGGATCGTCAGGACGGACAGGTAGACCCCGGCGCCGAGGGCGGCGGCGAAGGCAATGCTCGCCACGCCGTCGAGCAGCGATTTGGTCGCCAGGAGCGTGACGTCGCCGCGGAGCCCGTTGTCGAGCGAGCCGATGATCGTCAGCGGCCCGACGCAGAACACGAGGCTCGCGGTGACGAAGGCCTCGGCGACCCGCGACGGCCGGTCGCCGCGGGCGAGCCGGCGCTGGAACCACCCGCCCAGGGCCTCCAGCCGGTCGTGGAGACGCAGCCACTCCCCGATCGCCACGCCAAGGAGCAGCCCACCGAGGACGGCCAGCGAGTCCTCGGGCCGCGCCGTCGGATCGGTGAAGACCTCGAGGCCCATCGACGTCGCGATCACGAGCGTGAACAGGCCGAGGCCGGTCGTGAGGCTCTCCCGGAGCCGCGGCGAGATCCAGCTCGCGGCGACGAGGCCGACCGTGGTGCCGATCAGCACCGCGACGGCGTTCAGGATCGTTCCGTTGAGGGCGCCGAGGGGCACGGCCGCATGGTAGGGGTCGGCGACACGCGCAACGCCGGTAAGCGGACGTGGGCGCGACCGCCGCGGTCGGCCAACGCCGGCGCGCAAGGCCGGCGCCCAACGCCGGCGCGGAAGCCGGTGCGCAACGCCGGCGCCCAACGCCGGCGCGCAACGCCGGCGCGATGTCCACCGCCGTCCACTGACGCCGCCGCGAGGCGCCCCGACCTACGGTCTCCGCCGAAAGGAGGCGCCGATGCCGGCACGGACCGAGAAGCAGCGTCGTTTCATGGGCGCCGAGCTGCAGCGCAAGCGCGAGGGCAAGAAGACGCGGACGGGCATGAGCGAGGACCAACTCGAGGACTTCGCCTCGAAGCCCGACAAGGCCAAGAAGGACAAGGACTGACTACCGCGCCGGGAGTACCGAGGTCGCGACTACCGAGGTCGGGATTGCCGAGGTCGCGATTCAGGGCCGTCCTCGACCAACTACCAATGGCAGTGGTATTGGGCGGGTCGAACGGTCGTCTCGGCCGCTCCCGGATCGACCATCACGCACGAATCACGCCAGCGGCGGCGATGTTCGCAGCCTTGGCGCCACCTTGCACCACGCCCGTTGGTATCTGGCAGGAAACGCCGCCCGAGCCGGGCCCGTGAGTCGGCGGGACGCGAGCCAGCGCGCGTGAACCAGCCCGCGTGAACCAGCGCGCGTGAGCCAGCGCGCGTGAGCCAGCGGTACGTGACCCACGCTTCCGGACGCTGCTCGACTCGGCGGCCTCGGTGGCGGTCCCTCGGCGCGGCGCCGGAGAACTAGCGGACGACGACGACCGTCGCGTGGGCGTGGGTCGCGACGTGCTCGGAGACGCTGCCCACGAGGAATCGCTCGAGGCCATTCAGGCCGCGAGAGCCGACCACGACCGTGTCGTAGCCGCCCTCCTCGGCGATCCGCTCGATCTCCGGGGCCGGCTCGCCGACCGGCTCCGCGAGAGCCACCTCGATGCCCCGCTCGCGGAGGCGGCTCCGAGCCTCGGCCAAGGCGCGGGTGTGGTCGTCGCGGGTATCCCAGGGGTCGGACGCGATGCGGCCCTGATGGCGCGGAATGACGCTCACGACGGTGACCGGCGCACCGGTCGCACGGGCCAGGTCCGCGACCGTCTCGAGGGCCCGTTGCGACGGCTCCGAGCCGTCATACGCGAGCAGGATCTTGCGCATGGCATGACTCCGTTGCGACAGGAGCCGGAGCCGGGGCGCGGGGCGGCTCAACGTGCAGGGTCGCGCGCGCAGCGGGTCGGCGCATCGGCCGTCCGGACGGTCCCGAGCGGGCTGGACCGCCCGATTCCGCCCCTACCATGCGCCCGTGACGCCTCGCTACGACTCGATCGCGGACGGCTACGCGCGCTGGTGGGGCCCGGTCATCCGTCCGGCCGCCGAGGGCCTCCTCGAACACCTGTGGCCCGACGGTCCGCAGGGAGAGCACGACGTTCTCGACATCGGGACGGGCACGGGCACCCTCGCCCTCGCGGCGCTCGAGCGCTGGCCGGCCCTCCGGATCACCGGCATCGACGTCTCGTCGGAGATGCTGGAGCTCGCCTCCCGGGCGGCCAGCCACCGCCTCGGGACGGTCGCTCGCTCGCGCTTCTCTCCCCAGCTCGGTGACGCGACCCGGCTGCCGTTCGCCGACGCGACCTTCGACGCCGCGATGTCGTCCTTCGTCCTCCAGCTGGTGCCGAGTCGCGCCGCCGCACTCCGGGAGATACGCCGGGTCCTCCGGCCCGGTTCGGCGTTCGGCTGGGTTGCCTGGCAGCGGACGGACCGGGTCTACGAGCCGGACCGGATTGCGAACGAGGTCCTCGACGCGGCGGGGTTCGAGCCACCCGAGCCCGATGGGCGCTCGGGCGACCTCGCCTCTCCCGATGCGGCCGCCCGGGCGATGTGGCGGGCCGGTTTCGGCCGTGTCCGGGCGGTTTCCGGCGAGCTCGTCCATGCGTGGGACGTCGCGGGCTACCTCGCGTTCTTCACGCGATTCGACGAGGCGTCGCTGTTCGATGACCTGGCCGCCGACGAGCGCGACGACCTGGTCGGCCGGATGCGCGAGCGGCTGTCGAAGCTCGACGCCGCGGCAATGACGCTGCGGCTGCCGGTCGTGTACGTGACCGGCACCGCGCGCTGACGAGCCGCGAGGCGTTCAGCCCTCGCCCTGGCCCTCCTCGCGGTGGGCCTCGCCGGCCTCGGCCTCGCCGGCCTCGGCCTCGCCGGCCTCCGGTGCGCCCTCCGCCTCGGCCTCGGCCGGGGGCGCCTCCTCGACCTCGACCCGCGGCGGCAGGACCTTGGCGACGATCTCGCCGGGGTCGGTCAGCAGCGTCGCGTCCTCCGGGATCGTGAGGTCGCTCACGTGGACGACGTCGTCGAAGGTCAGGAGCCCATCGATCGAGTAGTGGATGGCCTGCGGCAGGTGGTCGGGCAGGGCCCGAACCTTCACGTTCTCGAGGACGTGGAGCAGCGTGCCGCCGTGGACGCTCACGGCCTCCGATTCGCCATCGGACACCAGCGGGACGTCGACCGTCAACTCCTCGGTCATCCGGACGACGTACAGATCGACATGGAGCGGACGCCGGGTGACACGGTGGAGCTGGACGTCGTGGACGAGGACCGGGGACGGCTTCTTGCCGTCGATCGAGAGGTCGATCAGGGTGTGCGGGCCGGCCTGCTTCCGAAGTGCTTCGAACTCGCGCGCGTCGAGGCTGACACTGCGCGAGGCGACGTCACGGCCGTAGACGACCGCGGGCAGGATGCCCTCCTGGCGCAGCTTGGCGACCCTCTTGCCGGTCACCTCGCGCGGCGCGGCCTCGAGCGTGGGGCGGGCGGTGGACATGCGGAACTGGGCCTCCGGAAGGTTCGAAGTCGGGCGCACACGGTACCACGGCCCGCCCGTTCACCTGACCACGGCCCGGTCCCGCGCCCGTGCCAGTTCGATGGCTCACGTGCATCGTGGCTCGCGATCCTTTGGAGTGCAGCCCGATGTAGGATCGGCCCAATGGCCGCGACCATCCTGATCGTCGAGGACGAGCACGCCGTGGCGCGGGGCATCCAGTACGCGCTCGAGCAGGAAGGGTACGAGGTCGCCCTCGCGCGGTCCGGTGAGGAAGGCCTCGAGGTCGCGACGCGCGATGCCCCGGACCTCGTACTGCTCGACGTCCGGCTGCCGGGTATCGACGGCTTCGAGGTCCTGCGCCGGCTGCGGGCCGCGGGGACGAAGTCGCCGGTGCTGATGCTGACCGCCCGCGACGAGGAGGTCGACAAGGTCATCGGCCTCGAGCTCGGCGCGGATGACTACCTGACGAAGCCGTTCGGGCTGCGCGAGCTGCTGAGCCGGATCCGGGCGCTCCTGCGGCGCGCCTACGGCGACCTCGCCGACGCGGCCGGTGGGCGCGTCATCCGCCACGGCGACCTCGTCATCGACCTCGACCGCCGCCGGGTCCAGCGGGGCCAGCGGCGAATCTCGCTCACGCCCACGGAGTTCGAGATCCTCCGCCACCTCGCCAGCAAGCCTGGCCGGGTCTACACCCGGGCCGAGCTGCTCGACCTGCTCCGCGACTACGAGGCCCTCGACCAGGACGAGAAGACGATCAACGTCCACGTCAGCCACCTGCGCGACAAGCTCGAGGACGATCCGAGCAACCCGGCCTTCGTCCAGACGATCCGCGGCGTCGGCTACGCGTTCGCGGAGCGCTGAGCGCAGATGCAGGAGCCGGCTCCCGGACGGGACGACCTGCCGGGCTGGGTCGGCCTTCCGCTGCGCGAGGGCCTCCCGAACCGCGACGGGCTGGGCCCCCGGACGTTCCAGGGTCGGCTGACCCTCGGCTTCGTCGCCGTCGTGGCGATCACCCTCGGGCTCGTCGGGGCGCTCGTCATCAACCGCGTCGGGGCGTACTTCGACCAACAGCAGCAGGACGACCTCGCGACCCGGAGCCAGGGCGTGGCCCAGTACGTGTTCCTGATCGCCGAGGGCGTCAGCCCGGTGCGGCCGGTGCTGACCGAGGGCGGTGCCATCCAGGACGTCGTGGTCCTGGAGTTCCAGAAGAGCGGCCAGCAGCGGATCATCGCTGACCGACTGGCCCAGGCCGATGTGCGGTTCCGCCTCGGGCGCCTGGTCGGCACCGACTTCGTGCCGGCCGCGAACGGGGAGTTCACGGCCCTGCTGGAGAAGCCAGCCGCATCGGGCCAGTCCCGCGAGACGCTGACCAGCGAGCCGTACCGAGTGGTTCTCCAGCCGCAGGGCTATGCGGTCGAGGTCACGCTCATCAATCCGTACACCTATCGAGCGACGACGATCGCGAACGTGACGGGGCTCCTGGCCGTCATCGGGCTCGTCGCGATGGCCGTCGCCGTCGTCGTCGCCGCGGGCCTGGCCCGGCGGTTCACGACCCCGCTTCGGCGCCTGACCGAGGCAAGCCGTGACCTCGGCGAGGGGGACCTGGCTCGGCGCGTCCCGACCGAGGCCCTCCAGACCGGGGCCGTCGAGCTGTCCGAGCTCGGGCTCCAGTTCAACGCCATGGCCGCGCGGCTCCAGGAGAGCGTCGAGATCATCCGTCGCGACCGCGACCGGAGCCGCGAGTTCCTCGCCGACGTCTCCCACGAGCTGCGCACGCCGATTGCCGCGCTCCGGACCTTCAACGAGCTGCTCGTGGAGGGCGCCGCCGACGACCCGGCCACGCGGCACGAGTTCCTCGAGGCGAGCCGCGCGCAGCTCGAGCGGCTGGACTGGCTGGCCCAGAACCTCCTGGAGCTGTCGAAGCTCGACTCGGGCCTCGTCCTCCTCGACCTCCGCCCGGACGACCTCCGATCATCGGTCGAGCAGGCCGTTGACGGTTCGCGGACGACCGCCCGCCGGCGCGGTGTGGCGATCGCCCTCGAGCTCCCCGACGCGCCGATCGTCATCCGCCACGATCCCGTCCGGATCAGCCAGGTCGTGTCGAACCTCGTCGGCAACGCTGTCAAGTTCACCTCCCGCGGCGGGTCCGTCCGGGTTACGGCCGCGGCGACGGCCGAGGGGGGAGCGACCATCGAGGTCGCCGACACGGGCGTCGGGATCGATCCGGCCGAGCTGCCGCGGATCTTCGATCGCTTCTTCCGCGGCTCGCGGGCCAGCGAGGCCCGTGGCTCGGGGAGCGGGCTCGGACTGGCGATCGTTCGCAGCATCGTCGAGATGCACGGCGGGACGGTGACCGTCGAGAGTCGCCTCGGGCAGGGTTCGACGTTCCGGGTCGCTCTCCCGCCGCAGCCGAGAGTCCCGCCGGCGGCGCCCGATGCCCGGGTGGTGGAAACTTCATCGTCAGCCCAGAAGAACCTCAACCCCCAACCCGCACCCTAGGCGCCACATGACCAACCCCCGGCCGGACGACGAAGCCCCCACGGTTTCCTATTCGCCACCGCCCGAGCGGCCGCCCGAGTGGCCGGGTCGGGCGTGGCCGACGCCACCGCCACCTCCCGCCTACCGGCCATCGGAATCCGCGTCAGCCGCGGACGCGCAGGAAGAACCCGTCGCGACCGAGACCGGTACGCCCGGCCCGGCGGTCCTCGAGCCGGTCCGGCCGATCGCGTCCCCGCCATCCGGCGGCCGGACGCCGCTCGGCCCGATCCTCGCCGCCTCGGTCCTGTCCGCCATCCTCGCCTCCGGCGGCACGGTCGTCGTCCTCCAGTCAACGGGTGCTCTCGACCGGCCGGTCACGAGCCAGCCGGCCGGCCAGGTGCCGGTCAGCAGCCGCCAGCCGGTCGCGATCGACGAGTCGTCGGCGATCATCGACGCCGCCGCCACCGTCAGCCCGGCGGTCGTCCGGATCACCGCCAGCGGCGTGTCGACCGATGGCCTCGGCGGCGCGATCCCCCAGCAGGGCGTCGGCTCCGGTGTGATCTACGACGCCGCCGGCTGGATCCTCACGAACCGGCACGTCGTCGAGACCGCGAGCGACACGATCGCTGATGAGCTGGAGGTCGAGCTGAAGGACGGGCGAACCTTCCGGGGCACGGTCTACGGCGTTGACACGCTGACCGATCTCGCGATCGTGAAGATCGACGCGACCGGCCTCCCGGCCGCGCCGATCGGCAGCTCGATCGACATCAAGGTCGGGCAGCTGGCGATCGCGATTGGCAGCCCGCTCGGGACGTACTCGAACAGCGTGACCAGCGGCATCATCTCGGCGACCGGCCGGACGGTCGTCGTCGAGGGCGGCACGCGCCTCAACAACCTCATCCAGACCGACGCCGCGATCAACCCGGGCAACAGCGGCGGCCCGCTGCTCGACGCCGCGGGCCGGGTCATCGGTGTCAACACCGCGATCGCCCAGGGCTCGAACGGCATCGGCTTCGCGATCCCGATCGACATCGCCCGGCCGATCATGGTCCAGGCCCTCCAGGGCCAGGAGCTGTCGCGGCCGTTCATCGGGATCCGGTTCCGGTCGATCGACCTCCAGCTGCAGGAGGAGGAGAACCTCCCGGTCGACCACGGCGCGCTCATCGGGCCGAGCACCGACGCGACCGGGGCGTCGATCCCGGGGATCACGCCGGGCAGCCCGGCCCAGGCAGCCGGCCTCCGGGAGGGCGACATCATCGTCCAGATCGAGGACCAGGCGATCGACGCCGAGCACCCGCTCGACGCGGTCCTGACGAGCTACGCGCCCGGCCAGTCGGTGCGGATGCGGGTCGTCCGAGATGGCCAGCCGATCGAGCTCAGCGTGACCCTCGGCGTCCGGCCGCCGGACCTGACGCCCTAGCCCGCGCGTGGCGGCGGTCAGTCGCCTGACCGCCGGCGCCGGATCTCGACGGCGGCGTGTTCCAGCGGTCCGCCGAGCTGGACGTCCGGCTTGCGGACGCGCACGACGACCTCGTCGACCGCCGCTTCCTCCAGCAGGACCTCGTGCGCGATGGCCTCCGCGAGGGCCTCGATGAGGTTGTAGGTCGTCGATTCGACGATCTGGCGTGTCGTGGCGTAGACCCGCGAATAGTCGACCGTGCGGGCGAGGTCGTCCCCGAGACCGGCCGGCTGCAGGTCCAGGCGCAGCTCGACGTCGACCTCGAAGCGCTGCGGCGTCACCTTCTCCACCTCGTCGACCCCATGCCGCGCCTGGAAGGCCATGCCGGCGAGGACGATCCGGTCGGTCATCGGACGACCGCGTCGGCCATCCGTGCGGCGCGGACGTTCGCCCGCACGTCGTGGACCCGGACGATGTCGACGCCGGCGGCGACGCCGAGGACGGTCGTCGCGATCGTCGCCTCGACCCGCTCCTCGGGCGGCAGGTCCAGGACCTTGCCGAGGGTCGACTTGCGGGACGTCCCGAGCAGGATCGGGCGGCCGAGGAGCCGGAGGGCGTCGAGCTCGCGGAGCAGCGCCAGGTTGTGTTCGGGTGTCTTCCCGAAGCCGAAGCCGGGATCGACGACGAGGCTCTCCCAGGCGACCCCTGCCCGGAGCGCCCGCTCGATCGCCGCCTGGAGATCGGCCAGGATCTCCGGGAGCAGGCTCGTGTAGCGCGGCTCGGCGCGGTTGTGCATCAGGATCAGCGGGACGTGGCGCTCGGCTGCGAGGCGGGCCAGGGTGTCGTCGGGCGCCACGCCCCAGACGTCGTTGATCCCGTCGGCCCCGGCGTCGAGCGCGGCGGCCGCGACCTCGGGCTTCGTCGTGTCGATCGTCAGCGGCAGGTCCGGGAGCGCGACGCGGACGGCTCGGACCACGGGCACGACCCGCGCCCGTTCCTCCGCCGCGGTCACTGGAGCGTGGCCCGGCCGTGTCGACTCCCCGCCGACGTCGAGGAGGTCGGCCCCGTCGGCCGCCATCGCCCGGGCCTGCCGGAGGGCGGCCTCGACGGGATCGCCACCCGGTTCGATGAGCCCATCGCCGGAGAACGAGTCGGGGGTGACGTTCAGGATGCCCATGACGTACGTCCGGGCTCCCCAGTGGAGGGTCGCCGGCCCGAATCGCGTCTCACCGAGGTCGCCGGGCAAGCCACTGCGGGCCCCGGGCGGCAGTGCCAGCGAGGGCGTCGCGGCCCCGCCGCCGAGCTCCGGGCGCGGGCCCACGACGGAGGAGGCCGATTCGCGCGGGATCGACCTCGCGGCCCTGGGTTGTTCGTCCGGTCTGGTCACTCGGTCGGCACCTCCGGGTCGCGGAGCAGGGGATCGTCGAGCCAGCGGCCGCGCGCCGCACCGACGAGGTACAGCGACCCGGCCACGACGACCGGACCGTCCGCCTCGTCCAGCGCCCGCTCCAGCGCGACATCGAGGTCGGGCATCGACCCCGGACGAGCGTCCGGAATAGCCGCCCGCCAGGCTGCCGCCAGCTCGTCGGCGGGCACCGCCCGCGGCGAGTCGACCTGGGTCGTGATGATACGCGCGCCCCGAAGGGCCTCGGCCCCGGCGAGGGCGGCGACGACGCCCCCGGCATCGTGGTCGGCCAT
>JBQGDI010000023.1:0-13567 GCA_052038965.1 Candidatus Limnocylindrales bacterium
GCGGTCACGATCGTGGCGCGCGGCGGTGGCTCGATGGAGGACCTGTGGTCGTTCAACGACGAGCGCGTCGTCCGGGCGATCGTCGCCCACCTCCTACCCGTCGTGAGCGGGATCGGGCACGAGGTCGACGTGACGCTGGCCGACTTCGCCGCGGACGTGCGGGCCGCCACGCCGTCAGCTGCGGCGGAGCTCGTGGTGCCGGATCGCGCCGAGTACGCGGCCGCGCTGGCGCGCGGGGCAGAGCGGATGCGGGGTGCCGGGGCGCGGGTGGTGGGCGCCGCTGAGCGCGAGCTGGAGGCAGAGCGCCGCGTCCTCGATCGGCTCAACCCCGCGGCGAGGCTCGCTGCCTCCCGCCAGCTCGCCGGTGACCTCCTCGATCGGGCGTCGCGGGCGGTGCAGGTTCGGCTCGCGACGGCCGGGGCGACCGAGGATCGGCTGGCCGCCGCGCTGCCCGCGCTCGCCAGGGTGGCCCTCGAGCGGCGCCGCGCCGAGCTCACGGCGTCAGGGGCCGCGCTCGGCGTGCTCGGGCCGCAGGCGACGCTCGACCGCGGCTATGCCATCGTTCGGCGTGATGCGGATGGTCGCATCGTCCGGGACCCTGCCGAGGCCCCCGGCGGCACCCCGCTCCAGGTGCGCGTGGCTCGCGGCGAGTTCCCGGCGACGTCCGGTGACCGCCATGGGTGAGCTCGTGTTCGTCGTCGCCATCGCCGCCGTGGCGGCCGCCCTCGGCCTGGGACTCGGTATCGTGATGTCGCGCACCGTCCTGCAATGGATCGCCAATCGAGCCGTTGGCCCGGACGACGACTCGACCTCGGAGGAGGCTGATGGACGAACGAGCTGAACCGCCGATCGCGGAGCTGTCGTTCGACAACGCCCTCGCCGCGCTGCAGCGGACCGTTGCTGAGCTCGAGGCCGGCGGCCAACCCCTCGAGCGATCGATCGCGCTGTACGAGCGCGGCGTCGCACTCCACGAGCGCTGCGCGAAGCTGCTCGCCGAAGCCGAGCTCAAGGTCCAGCAGCTCGTCACCCGCGCTGGTGGCGCCCTCGAAGCCATTGATGTCGCCCCCGAAACGGCTCGGGACGTCGAGTGACGTAACCGCCAGCGACGCTCAGTGCCACGCTGGGAATGGCCTCGACCATGGCACGATAATCACTCCTGATGGCGCGCTCGGTGAAGCCGCTGCTCGCGCTGTGGCTCGTGACGCTGTTTGGCGCCTGCACCCCGAACCCGTCGCCACAGCCGATCCCGTCCTTGACGAGCTCGCCAAGTCCGAATACGCCGGCGCCGTCGACGCCGATGCCATCAGCTACCGCGGCCAGCACGATCGCGTGCGGGCCGCTGTTCTCGACACAGTCCTGCGTGCAGGCTGTCGCGGCCACTGAAGCGGCATTCGCGAGCGGCTCCGTCAGGGCGGTTACGTTCGAATTACCGATGACACTCATGGTGTGCCCGTCCCCTAGCGTCTCGTTCCACGGCCCTTGCGAGGTCATCGCGAGGGTGACCACAGCCGACGGTGAGACGAGGGTCTTTCTCGTCCGCAGCGGGGACGGTTGGACAGTCAAGTGGATCAGGTAGGTCGGCAACGTGCTTCCCTTGGGAGTGCGCTCCGCCGGATGACATTCGCACACACTGAGCGATGAGATCCATCGTCGCGGGTGCGATCCTGATGGCGGTCCTTGCGGCCTGCGGGCCGCCGCCGGGCGTGCTGTTCCGCACGACATTGGCCAACCCGAACGGCGAATTCCCTCTTCCGGTGACGCTCGGCGATAAGACCGGCCTCGTCGTGAGAATCGGACCTGCTGAGTTCGACCAGCTGGACTTCCGCGATGCGGGTGTCCTCGCGGACCCGGTCGAACCGAAGGCGTTCATCCTCACGTGGCTGGGCGGCGCGTGCGACAGCGACACGGTGGTGGTGTTCTGGCCGAACGACTCGCGGTACGTCCTTCAGCTGGCCGTGCACGAAAAGCTCGGTCTCGGCTGCCCGGCCCTCGGGATCCTGCGCGGCCTCCGGATCGAGACCTCGGAGTCGATCCCGGTCGACGCGATCACGATCACCGGCAGCAAGGCGATCCAGCTCATCCTCGACGAAGACTGTGGACCTCTCGCGGCCGCCGCCACGGACGACGCGAAGCTCGCCTGCTTCGCGCTCATCGATGCGACCGTCGGCGATCGAACCGATGAGTTCGCGACCGTCACGGTCGCGCCCGATGACGGCGCCTGCCCGGGGACCGAATGCTCGACCACCGAGGGCATCGCGGCCCAACCGTGGCGGGTCGATGCGACCGATCGCAAGGGCCAGTTGCACAGCTGGCGCTGCGCCTACCGCGGTGAGGCGGCGTCGTGCACCGTGGTCACCGAGCCTACCTCCTGGTGACCCGCGGCGACCAGGACTTGACTGTCTAGCGGCGTCGGTCCTCGAACCAGCGGAGGACCCGCGCGGCCCGGAGCGTGATCCAGCGGCTCGGCTCGCCTTCGGCCTCGCCGACGCCGATGTCAAGCGCCTCGGGGTGGCGGCGCTCGAGCGGCCATCGACCGTCGTCTAGGCGCTTGCGCGACACCAGCTCGATTGCCTCGCGCGCCCGCTCGTCCCGCACGCCCGCGCGGCGCAGGTAGTCGAGGCCGCGCAGGACGCCGTAGTGGTAACCGGTCGGGAACGAGAGCCGGGTGAAGGCCTCGTCCACGACCTCCCCGGTCGAGCGGCGGCGTAGCAGCCGGCGCTCAAGCAGGTATTCCTCGCCGCGACGCCGGGCGTCAATGAGGGCCGCGTCGCCGTCGAATGTCTGCTCGTATTCGAGGAGGCCTTCGAGCACGTTGATCGTCGTGTGGAACGAGCCGACGGTGGCGCCGTTCTCCTGCTCGCAGTTCCAGCCACCGTCGGCCATCTGCTCGCCACGCAGCCGCTCGACGAGCCTGGTCACGTCTTCACCGAAGTACGCGCCGAGCGCCACGACCCGGCCGTTGATGCACGGCTCGACTTCGCCGACGAAGAACGGGTTGTCGTCCCACCAGTGCCAGGTCACGTGATCGCGGACGAGCTCGACGGCGATCCGCGCCGCCCCGCTCGCCGCGTTCAGCCCGAGGTCCCGCAGCCAGAGCAGGGTCTCGAAGGCGGTGCCCTCGGGACTGGCCGTCCAGCTCGTGTTGGCAGGATCGGGGAGCCACGAACCGTCCGGCCGTTGCCGGGCGAGGAGACGAGCGCCCCAGCCCTCGCTGGCGACCTTCGCGCGCTCGGCGCTGACCAACTCGGGTGGCGCGTCGACGACGTCGGCCATGACCTGCCAGCGGACCGCAGGATCGGAATCCAGCAACCAGTCGACGACCGATTCGTCTCGATGCGGTGCACCCATCGGTGTCACTGTGTCGGCCGCCGGTCACGGTCGTCAACCGCGAGCTCGACCCACCGACGGTCGGTCGCTTGCACTCTCGACCCTCGCGGCGTCAGGCTTCAGGCATGCCAGCCGACCACGCCGAGGCCGCCGGGTGACGCGAGCCATCGAGGTCACCCGAGAGCAGGTCGTGGCGTATCGGCGGCGAGCCAACGGCCTCGACGAGCGGCTGCCACCCGGCCCCGAATCCCTCCGCAGCGCGACCTGGGCGGGCCTGCAGGACAGCATGCCGCGAGCCGCGATCCTGTCCCTCCACGCGCGCATCGAGGGCATCGGCCCCTCCATCCTGGACGATCCGGCGCTGGCGCAGGTGTGGGGACCGCGCTTCCAGGCCTATGTCGTAGCGGAGCAGGACGCCGCGTACTTCACGCTCGGCCGCTACCCCGACGACGCTCGCGGTCGCCGAGTCGCCGAGGAGACGGCGGCCCGACTGCAGGCCTTCCTGGACGGCCGGCGGATGGGCTACGGCACGGCCGGAGACGCGATGGGCGTCACGCCTAACAGCCTGCGGTACGCGACGACGACGGGCAGGGTGCGGATCCGCTGGGAGGGGGCACGCCAGCCGGAGATCTGGACGCTCCCGAGGCCCGCCATCGAGCCGCTCCAGGCTCGCCGCGAGCTCGCTCGCCGGTACCTTCGAGTCTTCGGCCCAACGACCCCGGCCGCGTTCGCGAACTGGGCGGGGATCGGCACGGCCCAGGGACGCGGCGCGTTCGAGTCCCTCGGCGACGCGCTCCTGGCCGTGCGAGCGCCGATCGGCGACGCCTGGATCTTGGAAGAAGATGAGGCGGCGCTCCGCGCACCGGCCCGTCCCGCGGCGCCGGCGCGGTTGCTGCCGAGCGGCGACGCGTTCTTCCTGCTCCACGGCGCCGATCGCGAGCTCCTCCTTCCGGACCCGCTCCAGCGCGCCGAGCTGTGGACGTCCCGGGTCTGGCCGGGCGCGCTGCTGGTGGCTGGCGGGATCGCCGGGACCTGGCGCCGCGACCACGCCGACGTGACCGCCCGGACCTGGTGGCGACTCAGCCCGGCCCAGCAAGCCGCGGTCGAGGCGGAGGCCGCGTCGTTGCCGCTTCCAGACCTGCGGCGCGAGATCCGCGTCCGCTGGGAGGACTGACACCCGGCGTGGCGCCATCACATGCACGGCTCCGCTCCTTCGTCATCCGCCACACTCGCCTCGTCTCGCTACCCGATGTCCCGGGTGTTCGGCTCCGCGTCGCGAGCGACTCGATGGCGATCCTCAAGCTCGCCGGAGCGGAGCTCGGGCTGGTCGACCCGCCCCTGCCGTTTTGGGCGTTTCCGTGGCCCGGCGGGCTGGCCATCGCCCGCTTCCTTGACGACCACCCCGACGCGGTCCGCGGCCGGCGGGTCGTTGACGTCGGCGCCGGCTCGGGCCTCTGCGCGATCGTCGCCTCGCGCCATGGCGCGTCGTCGGTCCTGGCGATCGATGTCGATCCGCTGGCCGAGGCGGCGGTCGCCGTCAATGCCCGGGCGAACGGCCTCCAGATCCAGTTCCGGGGGACGGATCCCCTCGAGGACGAGCCCCCGGCGTGCGACGTCATCCTCGCCGGCGACGTGTGCTACGAGCAGCCGATGGCCGACCGGATGCTCGAATGGCTACGCCGAGCGCACGAACGAGGCACGCGAGTCATCGTCGGGGATCCGGGACGCACGTACCTCGCACGGGATCTCGAGCGGCTCGCGGCCTACGACGTCCGCACCACCCGCGAAATCGAGGACGCCGAGGTCAAGGCCGCCGCCGTGTACACGTTCACGCCGGAGGACCTCCAACGACGATCCGGAGGCGCCCTCACGCCGTCCACGTCGAGCACGGCCGCCGGCCGCCCGGATCGGACACGATAGGCTCCGTCCGTGCACGTTGAGGTCAACGGCACCCGCCTGTGGTTCGACGTCGAGGGCGTCGCGCTGGTCCCGGACGGATCCGGCATGCGGTCACGCCCGACGCTCGTGCTGCTCCACGGCGGGCCCGGAGGTTGGGATCACTCGTACTTCAAGCCGGACTTCTCGCGCCTGGCCGAGGGCGCCCAGGTCGTCTACCTGGATCTCCGTGACCACGGTCGCTCCGGACGCGGTGACCCGGCGGCCTGGACGTTCGAGCTGTGCGCCGACGACGTAAGGGCCTTCGCGGATGCGCTCGGCATCGAGCACCCGATCGTCCTCGGGCATTCGATGGGCGGTTTCGTGGCGATGCTCTACGGTGCCAGGCATCCCGGTCACGCGGCCGGGCTGATCCTGCTGTCGACCTTCGGCCGGTTCGACCTCGAGCGCCTCGTCGAGGCCGTTCGACGCGCGGGTGGCGACCTCGCCGCCGATATCGCGCGCCGCTCCTACGGCGGGCTCGGCGAGGTCTCACCCGATGAGTGGGAGCTGGTCTTTCGCACATTCGGGCCGCACCGGCCGGCGCCGGACGCGATGGCCCGGCGGGTCCGGAACCTGGCGGTCAGCGAGCCGGGCATGGACCGGCTCCGGCACTTCGACGTCCTCGACCTGCTGCCGCAGATCACCGCGCCGACGCTCGTCGTCACCGGGGCGCTCGACGCGATCACGCCGCCGGCGGCATCACGAGAGATCGTGGCGAATCTCGCGCCCGGCATCGGACGCCTCGAGATCCTGGACGGCGCCGGCCACTTCTCGTGGCTGGACGCCCCGGAGCGCCTGTTCGGGCTGCTCGCCGAGTTCTGCGCCGCGGCGTCCTGACGATCCAGCGCTCCCGGCCGCCGACGCAGCGCCGTCCGGGCGCGCGGCTCGGCCGACGAGGAAGTACGTCTCGATCAGGCCCTTGCCCTTGATCTCCACCGGCCCGCGGGGCTGGAACGCGAAGTGGTGGCGCAGTCGGGCCTCGACCGCCGGCGTGACCTGGATCCGTCCGGCGACGCCCTGCGACTCCATCCGCGACGCGGTGTTGACGGCATCACCCCACAGGTCGTAGGCGAACTTCCGCCGACCGATCACGCCCGCCGTGACCGGTCCGAGGTCCATCCCGATCCGAAGGTTAAGCCCCTTCGCCGCGATCGACGACCCGGCATCGAGCATCTCCAGGGCCATCCCGGCGACGGCCTCGGCGTGGTCGGGGCGGGGCTGGGGCAGGCCGCCGACGACCATGTACGCGTCGCCGATGGTCTTGATCTTCTCGAGGCCGTGGCGATCGGCGAGGTCGTCGAAGGCCGAGAACAGCGTGTTGAGCAGCTCGATGACCTGGCTCGGTGGCGTCCGGGCCGCGAACGGCGTGAAGCCGGCGACGTCGGCGAACAGCACGGTCACCGAGTCGTAGGCATCGGCGATGACCGCCTCGCCGGCCTTGAGGCGCTCGGCGATCGGCGCCGGCAGGATGTTGAGCAGCAGGGCCTCGGACTTCGCGAGCTCCGCGTCGAGCGCCCGCTGCGCGATCTCCCGCTGGCGGACGAACGACGCCGTCACGCCCCAGGTCACCGTCGCGACGGCGAGCACGTTGAGGGCGAAGAAGCCTCGCCGTACCGGCTCCGCGATCGCGGGCGCGGAGCCGGCGACGAGCGGGTCGATCGCGACGGACACGATGAGCAGCGCGACGAAGGCCGCGAACCAGCGATGCGGCGCTCGCTCGGCGAAGAAGACCGCCCCGAGGGCCGCCACGAACGCCCACAGCCCGACGGCCGAGGAGTTCGCGAATCCGCCGAGCACCGCCTGGAGGACGAATGGCAGCGTCACCATCGCCGCCAGCTGGAGCCGGAGGAACGGCTCATAGCGCCGGCTCCGCGCGAAGGAGGCCAGCTGCAGCAGGGTCAGGCCCGCGTAGGCTGCCGGGATGGCCGCGGCCGCCGGAATGCCCAGGCCGGCGTAGGCGACGATCCAGATCGCCGACAGGACACCGACGGTCAGGCCGGACGCGACGAGGAGTCGCTTGCGGACCCGCAGCTCGGGCGAATCGGAGGAATCCGCTCCGATCGCCAGGACGCGGTCGAGGATCGAGCGGGGGCGCGGCACGGCGGCAGTCTACCGGCGTGCGAAACGTGCGAGTTCGTGGTATCACATAACCGCGTCCACGAACCCGGGGCTACACTCGGCCCTCGTCGCGCGTCTTGGACATCCCTACGGCAATCCAGCCGGCGAACCAGGAGCTTCCACCACTCCCGTGTCCTCACTCCTCGCCAGCCTCTCGGGCCCGGCCGACCTCCGGGCGCTCGACGAGGCCCAGCTCACGGCCCTCGCGGCCGAGATCCGCGAGACGATCATCCGGACGGTGGCGACGACCGGCGGTCACCTCGGCTCCAGCCTCGGCGTCGTCGAGATCGCGATCGCGCTCCACCGGCTGCTCGAATCGCCGAAGGACAGGATCGTCTGGGACACCGGCCACAAGGCCTACGCCCACAAGCTGCTGACCGGTCGCCTCGATCGGTTCGACACGCTCCGCCAGCTCGACGGCATCGGGGGCTTCCCGCGCCGGGGCGAGAGCGAGCACGACGTCTTCGACGGCGGCCATGCCGGGCCCGGCCTGTCGATCGCCGAGGGCCTCGCCGCGGCCCGCGACTTGCGCGGTGGCCACGAGCGGATCGCGGTCGTCGTCGGCGACGCGGCGCTGATGTCGGGCCTGTCGCTCGAGGCGCTGAACGACATCGGCCATCGCCGGACGGCGATGCTGATCGTGCTGAACGACAACGAGATGTCGATCAGCCCGACCGTCGGGGCGTTCTCGAAGTACCTCTCCAAGATCAAGCTGTCGGGTGTCTGGCAGACCAGCAAGACGACCTACGACCGGCTCGTCGAGAAGGTCCCGATCCTCGGGCCGACGATGCTGGAGTGGAGCCAGCGCCTGCGCCGCTCGGTCGTCAACCTCGCGAGCCCGGGGCAGCTGTTCGAGGACCTCGGGATCACCTACATCGGCGTCGTTCCGGGGCATGACATCCATGCCCTCCTGCAGACGTTCAGCCGGGTCTTCGAGCTGCCGGGCCCGGTCCTCGTCCACGTGCGAACGCACAAGGGCCGGGGCTACCGGCCCGCGGAGGCCGACCAGGTCGGCTTCCACGGCGCGGCCCTGCCGCCGATGGACGTCGGGGCCAGGGCGGCCCACGCGATCCCGCCCGGCGCACCCCACGGTGCCGGCTCGAACGGCGACGCGGTCGCGCCCGCGGCAACGGCCGCCCCGAGCGCCGCGAAGAAGGCCCCGAGCTACACCTCGGTCTTCGTCGACGAGCTGCTCGATCTCGCCGCGACCGACGATCGGATCGTGGCGCTCACGGCTGGGATGCCGACCGGCACCGGCCTTGCCCGGTTCCAGGCCGCCTTCCCCGACCGGTTCATCGACGTCGGGATCGCGGAGCAGCATGCCGTCACGCTGGCGACGGGACTTGCGATCGGCGGGATGCGCCCGGTCGTGGCGATCTACTCGACGTTCCTGCAGCGCGCCTTCGACCAGACCGTGCACGACGTCTGCCAGAACGACGTGCCCGTCCTGCTCGGCGTTGACCGAGCCGGGCTCGTCGGCGAGGACGGAACGTCGCACCAGGGGATGTTCACCCTCCCAGCGCAGCGGCAGCTGCCCCATCTCGTCATCGCCAGCCCGAAGGATGAGCAGGAGCTGCGGTCGCTGGTCCGAACGGCGATCGCGCAGGACCATCCGTTCGCGCTGCACTACCCGCGCGACGCCGGCTTCGGGCTGCCGGCGGTCGAGCCACGGTCCATCCCGGTCGGGCAGGCGGAGGTCCTGCGGGACGGCGGCGACGTCGTCATCGTCGGCTTTGGGCCAATCGTGATGCGCGGTCTCGAAGCGGCCGATGCGCTCGCCGCCGAGGGCTGGTCGGTCGGGGTCGTCAACGCCCGGTTCGCGAAGCCGCTCGACCGCGGCCTGATCGTCGGGCAGGCGAGGAAGGCGCGGCTCGTCGTGACCCTCGAGGAGAGCGCGGCCGCCGGCGGCTTCGGCTCCGGCGTCCTCGAGGCGATCGAGGAGGAGCGACTGCGCGATCCGCTGCTGCGGGACGTGGCCGTCCGGATCGTCGGCATCCCGGCCGGCCGGTTCGTCGATCACGGCGCCGTGGGCGACCTCCGGCGGACCTTGGCGCTCGATGCCGTCGGGATCGCCAGGCAGGTCCGGGAGGCCGCCGGAGCGCTCGGGCTCGCGCCGGCGCGGCGGCACGAGCCGGCGAGGACCGAGGAGCTCGTCTGACGGGTCGCTGACCTTGCCACGCGTGAGCCGGGATGTAGGATGCCGCCACGCGAAGGTCGCCGCGGGGAGGGAAGGGAGCGCCGATGAGCGATTGGGCGCATCTTCGGCCGTGGCTGGTCGTCGCGCTGACGGCCTGGCTTGCCGTCGGAGTCCTGATCGTCGATTGGGCGAACCGGCGCGGCCTGATCGACGACATCAACTTCTCGCCGTATCACGCGGTCGGCTACGCGGCGCTCGCGGTCCTCGGCGCGTACGTGATCTGGCGCGTCCTGGCCGGTCTCCGCCGGGGCGGCTGGCGGACCGGATTCGCGCCCGGCTATGACGGCCTGGCGGTCGGCTTCTTCGTCCTCGCGGCCTGGGTGGTCCTGGACCTGGCCTGGCAGGAGACGCTGGGCATCGGCTTCGGGTTCGAGAACGCCGTCGCCCCGACGCGCCTCATGGTCCCGCTGGCCGTCGGCCTGCTGGCGACCGGCCCGGTGCGAGATGCCCTGGCAAAGCGCTCGCGGGGCCCGGGCGGGCGAGCTGCCGGGATGTCGGTGGTGGGCCCCGCGGTCGCCGCCCTCGGGCTGATCGGGTCCGCGGTGACCCTGACCGCCCTCAACCCCGTCCGCGAGCCGCTCAACGACTACGTGACGAACCAGGGCGTCGACAACTCGGAGATCTGGCTGATGGGCGCGGACGGTTCGTCCCAGCAACGCCTGGTGCGCGCCCTCGGCGACGGCATCGATTTCTCGCTGCCAGTCTGGTCCCCCGACGGCGAGCGGATCGCCTTCACGGCGTGGACCAATGCCAGCGGTCTCCGCCAGAACTGGCAGCATCGAGAGCAGACGTCGGCGATCTGGACGATGGCGGCCGACGGCTCGGACCGACGCCTCGTTGCCGACGGGGCCCCGCACCAGGCGTGGATCCCCGCCTGGTCGCCGGACGGGGCGTGGCTCGCCTGGACGCTCAGCCCGACCGGGCCCGCGGCCGGGGGCAGCGCGGCTGCCCCGGCGCCGGAGCCCGGCCCGGTGGGCCCGGCTGTCTCGAACGTCGGAGCCCGGACGTGGATCGCGCATCCCGACGGCTCGGCCGCCGTCGAGCTGGCCGGCGAGGCGACCTCCGCGGTCTGGTCGCCAGACGGCACCCGGATGGCCTACATCCGCGGTGCCCAGGACGGGGCGGACGTGTTCGTCGCCACGTTCGTGGACCGCCGGGTGACCGACGAGCGTGCCGTGGCCCCGGCACCCGGCGAGGATTGGGGTCCGGCATTCTCGCCCGATGGGAGCCGACTCGCCTTCACGTCCACCCGTGCCGGCAGCGACGACATCTGGGTCGTGGACGTGGACGGCGGCGGGCTGACCCAGCTGACCTTCGAGCCGGGCATGGACGGCGCGCCGGCGTGGTCGCCCGATGGCTCGACGATCGCCTTCGTCTCGGACCGGACCGGCGATTCGGAGGTCTGGACGATGGCGGCCTCGGGCGAGCGGGCCACGAATCTCACGACCGACCCGTCGGCGGTCGACGGCCAGTGGAGCGTCGCGTGGTCGCCGGACGGGTCCCGGCTCGTCTACGCGCGTGCCAGCTTCCAGCCCGAGTCGGCGAGCGGTTATGTCCGCTGGGAGCTCATGACCGCCGAGAACGTCCTCCTCGGGCTGGTCCTATCCGCGGTGGCCCTGGTGCTCGTCGCACTCGGCGCGCCCGCCGGCGGCTTCACGGCCGTGCTGGCGATCATGACCACGCTGGCCGTGCTCTCGACCGAGGAGTGGCGCTTCATCCCGGGGGCGATCGTGGCCGGCGCCTTCACGGACCTCGCGGTTCGCGTCTCCCGACCGTCGAGCCGGGCGCGGGTCGCCGCGACGGCCTTCCCGGCCTCGGCGGTGCTGGCCTTCGGCTTCACGATGGGCCTCGCAGGCACGCTGACCTGGTCGTTGACGATGCTGCTCGGCGTGGCGACGGCCGTGGCGCTGCTGGGGTTCGGGTTGGCCGCGGTCGTCGAGGTCGTCGCTCCGGGGCGGATCGCGACCGAGCGCGAGGCACCGTCGGCCCAGGCGCCAACATCGAGGTGAGCCGCAGGCTAGCGGCCTGTGCCACGATGATCGCGTGGCCGTGGGGCAGCGCCAGCGCAACGCGAAGGTCCGGCTCGACCAGCTGATCGTCGAACGCGGGCTGGCCGAATCGCGCTCCCGCGCCCAGGCGCTGCTGCTCGCCGGCAAGGTTCGGGTGGGCGAGGGCGACGCCGCCCGTCTCGACCGGAAGCCCGGCGACCTCGTGGACCCAGCGACGCCGCTCGGCGTCGTCGCGCCGGAGCCTTATGTCAGCCGTGGGGGCCACAAGCTTGCCGCCGCGCTCGACGCGTTCACGATCGACCCAGGGGGACGGGTCTGCCTCGACGTCGGGGCGTCGACGGGCGGGTTCACCGACGTGCTGTTGCAGCGTGGCGCGCGCCGCGTCTACGCTCTCGACGTGGGGCGGGGACAGCTGGCCGAGGCACTCCGGCGCGACCCGCGCGTGATCTCGATGGAGCGCACGAACGCGCGGGACATCACGCCGGCGAAGCTGCCCGAAGCCGTCTCCCTGGCGACGATCGATGTGTCCTTCATCTCCCTGCGGCTCGTGCTCGGGCCGGTGGTCGGCGCCTTCCACGGCGGTCCCGGAGACATCGTCGCGCTCGTGAAGCCGCAGTTCGAGGCGGGACGCGGGGCGGCGAAGGGCGGCGTGGTGCGGGACCCGGCGGTCCACCAGGGCGTGGTGGCCGAGATCGAGGCGTTCGCGATCGCGCTCGGGCTCCAGCCTGCCGGGGTCGTCCCGTCGCCGATCCTCGGGCCACAGGGCAACCGCGAGTTCCTGCTGCACCTCCGGGTCGGAGCGGAGGCGGCGTGAGCGGCGTGCGACGAATCGGATTCGCCTACAACCCCACGATGGAGGCGGCGATCGAGCTCCGCGAGCGGGCCGCGGGCTGGGTCGAGCTCCACGGCCTCGAGCACTGGGCGGCCCCCGCCGCGGACCACGACACGCTCGTCCGGTCGCTCCCGGGCACGGACGTCCTCCTCGTCCTCGGTGGCGACGGCACGTTCCTGCGGGCCGCGAGCGCCGTCATCGAGGTCGACGTGCCGCTCCTCGGCATCAACGTCGGGAAGGTCGGCTTCCTGTCGAAGGTCGAGGCGACGGCGATCGAACGCGTGCTCGGCCAGCTCGTCGCCGGTGACCACGGTCTCGAGGCCCGGATGGCCCTCGAAGGGCGGATCCTTCGCGGTGGCGCGGGTGACGGAGCGGGTGACGGGGGCCAGGGCGAGCGGCTCGTCGCGTTGAACGACATCGTCGTCGCCCGTGGCTCGCTCGCCCGGGTCGTGCGGCTCGGGGTCAACATCGACGGCAGCCACCTCGCGACGTTCGTGGCCGACGGGCTCGTCGTCGCGAGCCCGACGGGCTCGACCGGGTACTCGTTCTCGGCCGGCGGCCCGATCCTGCATCCGACGGCCCGCAACCTCGTGGTCACGCCGATCGCCGGGTACCTGACCACGATCCGCTCGGTCGTCGTCGCACCCGAGGCCGTCGTCCGCTGCCGGATCATCGACGCCCACGAGGCGCTCGTTTCGATCGATGGCCGCGAGGACATCCCGCTCGCGGTCGGCGACGTCGTCGAAGTCCGGGCCATCGAGCGGCCGATTCGGTTCGTCGAGCCGGCGGGCTCGCTGCCCTTCTGGGACCTGGTCCGCCAGAAGGTCGAGCTCCTGCCGACGTGACCGGGTTCCGGGCGTGACCGAGGTCCTGCAGCACGAGGCCGGGGACCAGATCGACGGCCAGCGGTCGGGCCGCCTCATCGAGCTCGCCGTCCGCGACCTGGCGCTGATCGAGCGGCTGCGGCTCGAGCTCGACGACGGCCTCAACGTCCTGACCGGCGAGACCGGGGCCGGCAAGAGCCTCCTCATCGACGCCCTCGGGCTGGCCCTGGGGGCGAGGGCGGACACGTCGCTGGTCCGGCACGGCGCCGATGCCGCGCGGGTCGAGGCCCTGTTCGACCGGTTACCCGAGCCCCTCATCGCG
>JBQGDI010000024.1:0-12007 GCA_052038965.1 Candidatus Limnocylindrales bacterium
ATCCGTTCGCCAGGTCGCGAAGTTCGACGCGCCGTCGAAGCTGCTCCCGTCGCTGCGCCGATCCGACGAGCCGCGGAGGTAGGAGACCGGGCTCGAGGTGATCTTGCCGGTGCTCGAGACGAAGACGTTCTCGTTGTGCTCGGTGGCGCCGCCGCCGGTGGAGTGGAACAGCGTGTTCGCGATGTTTCCGTTCGACGCCCGGCGGACCTTGCCGGCGGTCGCGGCGATCGCCGAGTTCGTGCCGCTCTTCTCGGCCAGGAGGCCGCGGTAGACCTGGTGGCGGGTGTCGTCGTACAGGTCGAAGATGCCGCTGTCGGGGTGCAGTCGCCTGGCGGCGTACGAGCGGGCCGCGACCGCCTGGGCCTTGACCGCCTCGACCGGCCAGGCGGCCGAGACCTCGGCCGGGACGACGCCGCGCAGGTACGACTCGAGCGGCAGGTGGTTGACGACCCGGACCGAGGGCGTCGCGCCGGTCGCAGCGTGGACTCGGAGGAGCCCGCGGTACCGATCGTAGGCCGACGGCTTCGACCACAGCTGCAGGGAGGCACCGCTGCCCGGCCGGATGGTGATCTTGGCCGGCACCGGGGCGTTGTAGATGATCGTCCCGTCGGACCGGTTGACGACCGCTCGCCACGAGGTCGTGCCGCCCGACGTCGTCGGGACCAGGCGCAGGCGAGCGTCGGCCGGGAACGTCGCGGCGATGCCGTCGATCGTCCACGAGCCGCCCCGGCCGTAGACCTGGAGCGGATTCGTCGGCGAGGCGACGAAGCCGTCGAGGACCAGCACCCGGACGGTCACGTTGCCGACGCTGCCCATCGTCGTGCCCCGGTAGTAGTGCTCGAGGATCGTGTTCGCCGACTGTCCGGCGAGGGCTCGGCCGTGGGCCCCGTACTGCGACATCCCGACGCCGTGGCCCCAGCCGCGCCCGTAGAACGTGATCGACGAGGGGAGCGTGACAGTTCCGGGGGTCGCCGACGGCGCGGCCGATGGCGACGGGGAGGTGCCCGGGCTGGCCCCGGGATCGGGCGTCGCGCCCGGGTCGGTCGTGGGCGCCGCCGTGGGCGCCGCCGTCGGCGCGGCCGTGGGCGCAGCCGTCGGCGCGGCGGTGGGGGCGATGGCGGGCGGCGTGGCCGTCGGGGCCGGGGTCGGGGCGGTCACGGGATAGAACAGCCCGGCTGCGCCGTACACGTAGCTGACGCCGTAGAGCGAGCTCACGCTCCGTCCGTTGACCGCGTTGATCTTGAGCCAGGCGCTCCCCGACAAGGACTTGCCGGCGCAGGACGTCTGCCAGCTGCCGCCGCTCACGGACGCCACGACCGAGACCCGGGTGTCCTGGGCGATCGAATCCTTGATCGCGTAGGTCGTGCTGGGGCCGCGCCGGAGGTTCACCGAATCGCACTTCGCGGCCATCGTCGTCGTGGGCGTCGTGCTCGGCGCGGCCGTCGGAGCGGCCGTCGGAGCGGCCGTCGGCGAGATGCTGGTACCCGGGGATGCGGTGGTCCCGGCCGGTGACGCGGTGCTCGCCACGCTCCCGGTCGGGGTCGCGGCTGCCGTCAGGGCCCGGAACAGCTTCGACGCGCCGTAGACGTAGGTGACGCCATACAGCGAGCTGACGCTGCGGCCGTTGATCGCGCTGATCCGGTGCCACGACGAGCCGCTGTACGAGCTGCCGCCGCACGGCGTGCCGTACGAGCCGCCGCTGACGGTGGCGACGACCGTGACGACGGCGCTCTTGCTCAGTGTCGCCTTGATCGCATAGGTCGTCGACGGGCCCTTGCGAACGTTGACGCCGTCGCAGCGAGGCGAGTAGTTCGTGGCCCCGGACGCCGTGAACGTACCAAGCCCGACGAGGAGCAGGGCCGCGACGAGGGCCGCCAGCAGGGTCGCCGGCGCCGGCCCCCGACGGCGTGGGCGCGAAGGCGGATATGGCGGCGCGGAGCTGCCGAGGCGCGCGGCGGGCAGCGCGACAGACGGGTCGTCAGACGGCACGCGCTCAGGGTGCCTCCGAGGTCATCTCCCGGCCATGGCCCGATGGTGCCAATCGGCACCTATCCCCATCGAACTAGGCGCGACGGACCTTCAGCGCTTCGAAGCGCGAGCGTGCCAGCTCCGTCCCGCCGATGGATGCGACGGCCGCGTAGGACCCGGGCGCCGGAATGGCCAGCGGCCCGTTGACGGCGAACACGATCCGGAGCTCCGAGCCGGGCACCGCGCCGGGAGGCCGGCCGGCCTCGAAGTCGGCGCCGATCGTCGGCTGCATCGGGTGGCCGTCGGCGTCCTCGAAGTGGAGATCCAGGTGATGCCGCTGGTTGGTCTCGTTCCAGTCGACATCGATCGCGACCGCGATCCCGACGATGAGCTGGGCCGGGAACTCCGGGAAGCGCAGGTTCTTCCAGGCTCCGCCGAGGATGTACAGCTTGCCGTCGACGGCCTGCGCGCTGTCGGCCAGCAGGAGGGCGTGGATGTTCACCGCTCCAGCCTACGACACCCCCAGGGGCCGCGGGCCATTCAGCTGGCGATCGAGGACGGTTGCCAGTCGGCGACGATGGCCAGCCACAGCAGGACGACGTCGATGACGATCCCGAGGATCAGCCAGGGATGGAAGAACAGCACGAGCAGCGCCATCGACGCGACCACCCCCAGGAAGAGCGTCGGGAACCAGACGCCGATCGGCAGGACGCCCAGCACCCCGAGCGCCGCGAGGGCGAAGCCGCCGAGCGACGCCGCCGTGAGGGCCAGCCCGAGGAGGCGGGTGATGTCGCCGTCGAAGCCCATCGGCGAGAGCAGCCACGAACGGCCGATCTCGAACGGCCAGGGCGGCCCGCCCGCGGTCGCCGCCGGCCGGGGCCCAAGGAACGCGACGTGGATCGCGCCGTGGGCGAGGAGGAACGCTGCGATCAGGAGCTTCGTCATCCGAGAGCCTCGACGACGCGGCGCCGTCCGGGGCAGCCGCGCGACAACCGTTCCCCTCTCGATCGCGATCGTCGGAGCCAGGGACCTGGATCGGGTAGGGCCCTGCGACCCGGTCTTCGTAGCCGGAGCGGCCCGATTCGAGTCAGGACCGCGGGGCTGCCCCAGACCAGCGGATCCAGGTGCGGAATCGGATCATTGCTGCTAGGGTCCCCGGCCATGCCGCGTCTCCCTGGCGTCGTCGGGCTGCTGCTGGTGGGGCTGGTCATCGGCGCCTGCGCGCCGCCCGGCGCCAGCGCACCAGCCGGTGCCAGCGCGCCCGGGAGCCCGCCCATCGGCCCGGGCGTCCCGGCGAGCCCGACGCCCGTGGCACCGGGGTCGAGCGCGCCCTCGGCCGCGTCACCAGCCGGCGTCCTCGAGCTCCGCGTCTCGACATCGACCCCGCTCGCGCCGGGAACCTACACCCGGAGCGCCTTCAGCCCGGCGGTCACGTTCGCCGTCGACGGCCCGTGGTACGCGGTCCAGCAGGCCCCGGGGTTCTTCGACGTCCAGCAGGACGTCGGCAGCCCCCACGTCATCGCCCTCCAGTTCGCGAACGTCACCGGGGTCGCCGGGGCGACCGGCGAGACCGTGGCTCTCGCGTCCGCATCCGACGCCCTCGGCCTCCTCCACGCGAACGACCGGCTGACGGTCCTCGGCTCGAGCGAGTCGCGCATCGACGGCCGCGAGGGTGTCGTCATCGAAGTCGAGAACGGTGGCCTCGGCGACACGCCCGTGCTCGTCGTGCCGGCCGGTCCGTTGGCAATCTCGCCCGAGCGTCGCCTGTGGGTCGGGCTGTTCGACACGAGCAACGGCGTGCTGGGGGTCCTCGTCGGTGGGTCGGTCGACCAGTGGGACCGGGCGCTGGCGATCGCTGAGCCGGTCCTGGAGTCGGTCCGAATCGCGGACTAAGGCCGCGCCCGGGCACCCGGCTGCGCCGCCCGGCGACTACGCGGCCGGGACGACGTTCTCGTTGCCTCGGAAGAGGTTCGTCGGGTCGTAGGTCGCCTTGATGGCCGCCAGGCGGTCGTACGTCGCGCCCGGGTACGCCGCGCGGATCCGCCCCTCACCCTCGCCCGACAGGAAGTTGACGTAGATCCCGGTGAGGCCCTCGTCGAGGGCGTCGGCGAGATCGTCCACCCAGGCCTGGCGCGTGACGCGCTCCGCCTCGGTCTCCCACGAGCTGACCACGATCGCCATGATCCGGTTGCGGCGGTGGGCATACGCGGTGGCCTCCACGGGGACGCGGGCGGCGGCGCCGTCGACGACGCGCAGCTGGACGGCCCGCATCGGCGCGTCACCGGCGTGCATCGCGGCCACGATCGCCGCGGCGCGCTCGCCGTCGACATGGCCGACGAACAGCGACCGGCCGACGATCTTCATCCTGGGGTGCTCCTCGTCGCCCTCCTCGCCCGCGTACATCTCCGGGTAGGGCATCGGACGGGTCAGGTCGGCGTACAGGGTTGCCAGGTCGCGGAATGGCTGCAGCGCGCGCATTCCAGCGTCCGCCTCGCCGGCGTAGCCCATGAACGCGAACACGACGATCTCGCCGTGGTGCGCCTCGTCGACGAACGGCAGTGGCGGGCAGGGCATGACGTTGACGATCCCCGAGAGCTCCTCCGGCGCCGCCTCGGCGGCGGCCATGAAGCCCGCCACGACCTCGGTCGTGGCCGGGCGGACCATCATCCCGCCGACGAACGACGGCAGGGGAGCCAGCCGGAACCGGAAGCGCGTGACGACGCCGAAGTTGCCACCGCCGCCGCGGATCGCCCAGAACAGGTCGGGCTCGTGCTCGGCGTCGACGCGCCGCAGCCGGCCGTCGGCCGTCACGATCTCGGCAGCGAGCAGGTTGTCGATCGTCAGGCCCTCCTTGCGGACCAGGTAGCCGACGCCGCCACCGAGCGTGATCCCACCGATCCCGACGGTTCCCGTGTCGCCGAAGCCGACCGCGAGGCCGTGCTCGGCGAGGGCGCGGGTGACCTCGCCGGCGGTGAGGCCGGACTCGAACCAGCCGGTGCGACCTTCGACGTCGAGGTCGATGGCCTTCATGTCGTGGAGGTCGACGACGATCCCGCCGTCGACCACGCCGTGCCCTTCGCCGGAGTGGCCGCCGCTCCGGACCGCGAGCGGCAGGCCCGTCTCGCGGGCCACGCCGACGACCGTCGCGATGTCGTCGGCGCCGGCGACGCGGACGATCGCGGCGGGAGGCCGATCGACGTGGCCGGCGGCGACCCGGCGAGCAGCATCGTAGTCGGCGTCGCCCGGCCAGATCACTCGCCCGTGGAGACCTGCGGTGAGTTCGGCGATGAGGGGGTGGGATGCGGGCTGCGCGACGGACATGACGGGACGCTCCTTCGGCTGGCTCGGGGCAGCGCCTAGGCTACCCGACCCGGGTCCGCCAGGCTGCCCGCATTTCTTCGTCGAGCGAGCGAACCGGAACTCGACACGGGCATCGAGGCCAGCATGCCGCAGGTCAGCGGCGACGCCGCGGGGCGCTCAGCGGCGACGTCGGTACGCGATCTCCCAGCGCGTCTCCCAGCTCGCGCCACCGTCGACGCTCAGCTCCCAGGTCCATCGGAATCGCTCCGTCCGCGGGCCCCCGACGTCGCGGAAGACCATCTGCTGCCGCGCATCCGGTCCGTGTTCCGGCGCGGCCCGGACGAACGCGAACCATCCGTCGACGCGGTCGCCGACGAGGTCGAGATACGAGCCCATGTCGTCGACCCAGGTCTGTCGCCACGTCGCCCGCTCCGGGTCGAAGACCGACCACGATTGGCCGTGGAGGGTCGTATCGGCGTCCCCGCCCTCGAACTGCTCGTGGATCACCCGCCCACCGAGGATCCGCTCGAGCCGGTTCGTGCCGTGTCCGCCGTCCCAGGTCACCTCCCACTCGCCGAGCCAGAAGTCGAGCTCGGTGCCATCGAACGCCAGGCCGTTGGAGCGTGCCTCGGTCATGTCCGTGGCGCCCGGCGCTAGCCGGTCGCGTAGAGCCCGATGAGGGCAACGCCCACGACCGCGTAGGTCGCGAACCACCACCACGGCGCCCGCGGCCCGAGCCCGCCCTCCCGTCGCAGCAGGGCGCCATAGCCGCGGACGACCGGGATGGCGACGACCGAGACGCCGGCGGCGAGTGCGTGGGCAGGGGCGGGATCGCCGCCCGTCGACTGCCACATCGCGCCGGAGACGACCTCGACGACGACGATCGCCAGCGTCAGCAGCGAAAAGCGGTCGAACCACGCGTCGGGTTCCCGATGGCGGGTGCCGAGGATGAGCGACCAGGCCATGCCGGCCACGACGACGGCCGCGGTGACGTACCCGAGGAGGGCGTGCAGCAGGTCCATGTCGGCGCGACGCTAGCACGCCGCGAACCCTGCCAACGATCGAATCTCGGCTCCGTCATACTGCCGGCCGGCAACCGGCCCAACGCGCCCCCCACACTCCGAGGAGCCCGCATGACGTCCCCGGACCCCGGCCACAGCTTCCACCTGGAGCCGCGCCAGAAGCTCGAGATCCTGCTCGCGATCCTGCTCGCGATGTTCCTGTTCGCCCTCGACCAGACGGTCGTCGGGGTGGCCCTGCCGGTGATCATCACCGACCTCCAGGGCGAGGAGCTGTACACCTGGTCGGTCACGATCTACCTGCTGACGGCGACGATCAGCGGGCCGATCTACGGCAAGCTGTCCGACCTCTACGGTCGACGGCCGATCTTCATCTGGGCCGTCGGACTGTTCCTCGTCTCGTCCGTCCTGGCCGGCCTCAGCCAGGAGATGTGGCAGTTCGTGCTGTTCCGCGGCCTCCAGGGCCTCGGCGGCGGTGCCGTCTTCCCGATCGCCCTCGCGGTCATCGCCGACCTTTACGAGCCCAAGGAGCGCGGCAAGTACGCCGCGCTGTTCGGCGCCGTGTTCGGGCTGTCGTCGCTCCTCGGGCCGGCGATCGGCGGGATCCTGACCGACAGCTTCGGCTGGCCGTGGATCTTCTGGGTCAACGTGCCGCTGGCGCTCGTGTCGCTCGTCGTCTGCTGGCGCCTGCTGCCACCGATCCGCCACCCCGAGGCCGGGCGGAACATCGACTACCTGGGGGCCGCCCTGTTCTCGGGCGCGATCGCGCCGATCCTCATCGGGCTGACGAACAAGCAGACGATGGCCTGGACCGATCCGTGGGTCGGGGGCGCGATCCTCGTCGGGCTCGTCATCCTCGTCGCCTTCCTGTGGTGGGAGACCCGGGCCGCCGATCCGATCATCCACCTGTCGCTGTTCCGGAACCGTTCCTTCAGCCTCTCGGTCGGGGCGATGGCCCTGGCCTCGTTCGGGTTCTTCGGCCTGGTGATCTTCCTGCCGCGCTGGTACCAGGTCGTCCGCGGCACGAGCGCGACCGAGTCCGGCTACAACCTCCTGCCGCTCATCGTGGCCCTCATCGTCAGCGCCACCGGCTCCGGCCAGCTCATCGCCCGGACGGGGCGCTACAAGCTCCTCATCCTGGCCTCGATGGTCTTCCTCGGGGTCGGGCTGTCCCTCTTCACGAACCTCCGGGCCGACACCGACTTCACGACCGTCTGGCTGTGGCAGGTCATCGCCGGCCTCGGCGTGGGGCCGACGTTCGCCGTCTTCACGCTGGTCGTCCAGAACAGCGTCATCCCGCGCTTCGTCGGCATCGCCACGGCGAGCCTGACGTTCTTCCAGCAGATCGGGGGGACGATCGGCCTCACGATCGCCGGGACGATCCTCGCCGACTCGCTGGCGACGGCCATGCCGGAGCGCCTCGTCGCGAACGGGATCCCGCAGCAGATGGTCGACCAGTTCGAGCGGTTCGGGGCGGGCGGCGGCGGGGCGAGCGTCGACCTGACCGGCACCGGGGACCTCGGGGCGCGCCTGCTCGAGCTCGCAGGTCCGTTCCGGTCGCTGATCGAGCCATACGTCGACCAGATCGTCCGGTCGGTCTACGAGTCATTCGCGATCGCGATCGCGTCGACTTTCTGGATCTCGATCGCGGCGGCTGGCGTCGCCTTCGTTCTCGTGCTCCTGCTCAGGGAGCAACCGATGCGCTCGACTCACGAGACCGAGCTGTTCGCCGAGATGGAGGAGAGCTTCGAGGCCGGGCCGCCCCCGCGTGACGCCACGGGCGAGGTCCCCTCGACGTAGCCAGCACACGACGACGGGGCGGCCCTCGCCACCCCGCCGTCGAGCCCTCGTCCGACCGGTCAGGCCGGGGTTGCCAGCGGAGCGCCGCGCAGCTCCCGCGCCACGCCCTGGGCCCACTTCTCGATCTCGGACCACTCGCGGAAGTCGCCCGCCGGCATGGCCTCGCGGATGGCCGGCATCCTCGTGACGAGCCGCTCGGCGAACGTCGTCTTCGGCGAATCGGGGTCATACGCGCCGAAGAAGACCTGCTCGCCACGGGGACGAACCAGCGGCTCGAACTCGGCGAACTCCTTCGGCTCGGCGGCCTTCATGACGTCGTTGCCCTTGGCATCGACCCGGTCCGTGCCGACCGGGCCGCTGCTGAACAGCCAGAGCGGTTTCGTGGACAGGACGTCCGCGTAGCGTCGGATGAACGACTGGGCGGACTTCTCCCAGTGGCCCATGTACGCCGAGCTGCCGACGACGAATGCCTCGTACGAATCGATCAGGCCGACGTCGTCGACATGCTTGAACGTGACCTCGAGCCCCTCGCGCTCGAGCGTTTCCGCGATCCGGGCGGCGATGCCCTCCGTGGCGCCGCGACGGCTCGCGAACGCGACCAGGACCTTCATGGCGTGACCCTCCGAGATGCTGCTCCGGGAGGTTCGCGCGCGGCCGTCGGCCGAGCAAGGGCCGCTCGGCTCGCGATGGCCGGGCCGAATGCCGCCGCCCGGGACCGACCCCGGTGACCGTGGCCATCGGCCGCTGACGGGCGCGGCGCACGCGTCGAGGAGCGGTATCGTGCGGCCGTGGATCCGCGTCGGCTTCGCTCGGCCGCCAGGTCCCTCCATGTCGTCCTCCTCATCTCGCTGGCCGGGTGTGCGACCTCGACGCCGTCGGCGACCGCAGGGGGCGATCTGCCGGCTCCGGTCGTCGCGCGGATCCAGCGCGAGGGCGTGCTCGTCACCCTGACCCTCGATCGCCAGGCCGTCACGCCGGGCACGACCATCCGAGCCGTCGCGGAGGTGAGGAACCTCGGCCCGGGGCCGGTGACCTGGCAGTCAGGAGGTTGTGAGCTCCTCGCTCGGTTCCAGATGCGCGGCCCCGACGTCCCGCAGCCGCCGCCGGGGCGTGACTGGGACGGGACGGCGCACTGGGCCAAGTGGTCGGCGACGACGAGCGGCGTCCGGCTGACCGGCTTCGTCCCGCCCGGGTTCGACCCGAATCCCTGGGGCATGGCGTGCACGATGGAGCTGCGCTACGAGGACACGCCAGAAGGCGGCGTGGAGCGGGTTGAAGCCGAATGGCCCGGGACCACGAGCGACGGTGCCCCCGCTCCGCCCGGCGCGTACACGGTCGCGTTCCAGTTCCCGCTCGTCGGCCGCGGGCCGGCCGAGCGGCTCGCCCCCGATCCGCCGGAGCCCCAGGCGATCGGCGTCGAGATCCCGGTGACAGTCGTCGGCGAGCCATTCGCCGGGATTCCGTCGACGATCGCCGTGGACCGGGCGCTCGGCGATCGGCGCGTCGAGCGCTGGCTGGCCGAGGTCACCCGGCAGGAGCTCAACGGCGCCACGATCGTGCTCGACGGCGGCGCGTGGCAGTTCGAGATCCGCACGACGCGGGGGATCGCGCGGATCTCCATCTCGGCTCGCGACGGGCAGGTCCTCGACGTGTCGATCGGCCCGCCTGAATGACCGACACCCGAACAGCCAGCTCGCGCGCATGACCGGCCCACAGCTGCGAGTCGCTCGTGATGTCGCGCGCCGCTTCCTCCTCGGCCGGTCCGGCCTCTGGCCCGGGCGCCGCTGGCGTGGTCTCCGCGGGACCGAGGGGGCGATGCGGGCGATGGTCCACCTCCAGCTCGACCCGCTGCGGGTCGTCGCGCGGGCCCAGGACCTGGCGTTGCACAGCCGGGTGCTCGACTACCGCGAGGACGACTGGACGGTCGTGACGCACCAGCGACGCCGCGCCTTCGAGTACGGCGGCTGGCTCGCCGTCCGGCCGATCGCGGTGCTGCCGCACTACCGCGTGGTCATGCGCCGCTCGATCGAGTACCACCCGTGGTGCCGCGCCGCGCTCGAGGAGCATGGCCCGGCGATCTCGGAGATGCGCCGCGTCCTGGCGGAGCGGGCCGAGGTCGCCAACCGCGACTTCGCGATCCACGAGCGGAAGCGCGTCGACAGCTACCGCGGCCGCAAGGACAGCTCGGTCGCGCTCCACTACCTGTGGCGCGTCGGGGAGGCGATGGTCGCCCGCCGGACGCCGACGTTCGAGCGCGTCTACGCCAGGCCCGAGCTCGTCACGCCGGCCCGCTACCTGCAGCCCGAGTCGGACGAGGTGGCCGACGACTACCTCCTCCTCGAATCGGTCCGGGACAGCGCCTTCTCGAGGCTCAGCTCGGCGCGCTGGATCCTGTTCCGCGACGTCGACGCAACCGAGCTCGCGGCATGGCGGGCCCGGCGCATCGCCGACGGGACACTCATCGAGGTGACGGTCGAGGGCCTCACCGGTCGGTTCGTCATGCCGGCCGCCGAGCTGCCCGAGATCGAGTCCCTCGCGGCTGGCCGGATCCCGCGCGCCTGGCGGCCGGCCGGGCCGACGACGACCGACGAGGTGACGTTCCTGTCGCCGCTGGACCCGGTCATCCGTGACCGGGGGCGCACTCGGCGGCTGTTCGGCTTCGACTACAAGTGGGGTGTCTACGACAAGGTCGAGAAGCGCGCGTTCGGCTACTACGACCTGCCGATGCTCTACGGCGACCGGCTGGTCGGGCGGATCGACCTGAAGCTCGACCGCGCGACCGCCCGGCTCGCCATCCTCGGTCGCTGGCTGGAGCACGGGTTCGACCCGGACCCGGCCTTCGAGCGCGCGTTCGTGGCTGGCCTGGAACGGCTGGCCGCGATGGCCGGCGCCAGCGAGTGGGAGCCGGCCGCCCGGCGAGGCTGATCGGCGCGGATCGAACCATTCGCCCGGCTCTCGACGCCCTTGGGGCAGGAGCGGTGGAACGCTCCCCTGGGACGGAAGGAGGTCGACGATGGGCAAGCGATTCACCGCGGTGGCTTTGGGCGCCGCCCTGGCCGTGCTGGTCGCGATGCCGGTGCTCGGCTCGCAGGCGCGGCCGACGTCGGGCCGCTTCACCGCGCAGGCCGTGCCGGCGGAGCCGCGCTGCGGCACCGACGCGCTGACGCTGGGCTTCGAGATCCAGGGCACGGCCGCGCAACTGGGCGTCCTGACCGGCGTCGGCTCGAACTGCACGGAGCCGACGCTGACGACGGAAGCCGTCGACATCTGGGACGGCGTTGCGCTCTTCACGGCGTCCGACGGATCGACGCTCACATCGGTGGGCTCCGGAAGCCAGGACTCGCCCATCGCCGGCCGGGCGGCGTTCACGGTCACGTACTCGATCACGGGCGGGACCGGCCGCTTCGCCGGGGCATCCGGCGAGTGGATCGTCACGGGGATCATCGACTTCACGACCGGCCAGCTGGTCGGAGAGATGACGGGCTGGCTGGCCTACTGAACACGCGACGGGGCCGCGGCGGACGATCGAACCGCCCGGCCCCTTCGTGACGCCGTACTGTACGTCGAGCCACGGCTTGCGCACCGGAGTGGCGATGGACCGGTCACTGGTCGAAGCGGCGCAGCGCGGCGATCGCGAGGCCTTCCAGGGCCTGGCGTTCGCGCTCAGTGACCGCCTGTTTGGCGTCGCCCATCGCGTGCTCCGCGACTTCGATGCGGCGGGCGACGCGCTTCAGGTCGCGCTCGTCCGGATCTGGCGCGACCTGCCGAGCCTGCGCGACCCGGACAGGGTCGAGGCGTGGGCGCACCGGGCTCTGATCCGGGCCTGCCACGACCAGCTTCGTCGGGCCAGGCGCAAGCCGGTTGGCATGCACGTGCTCCCGCTGGAGCCCGTCGCCGACGACCCGGCCGGCGCAGTCACC
>JBQGDI010000025.1:0-5478 GCA_052038965.1 Candidatus Limnocylindrales bacterium
ACGTCGCCCAGTTCATGCGCGAGCAGAGCCACACCGTGGTGGACTGAGCGTCACGACGGGGGAGGTGACCGTGGGGATTCGTCGGGCCGCCGCGCGTCTCGCCGGGACGCTCCTGGTCGCCGCGCAGGTCGCGGCGTGCACCCAGATCGTCTCGACCGCTGGCAGCGGAGCGCCCCCGACCCCGCCGACGTCCGCGACGCCGGGAACGTTACCGTCCGGCAGCCCCAGCGAGCCGGCACCGAGCGTGGTCCCGTCGCCGAGCACCATCCCGACGCCGACGGCCGGCCCGGGGGCGATCGACGTGCTGCTGCCGGGCTCGGGCGTGGCCGTCGCGGTCGCCGAGCTCAACCTCCGCGAGGGACCGTCCACATCGGCGGCACGGGTCAAGGTCCTCAAGCGGGGAGCCGTGCTCATCGTCTCGCCGTATGACGGCCTGTGGTTCGGCGCCGGGCCGGTGAGGAAGAACGGCTACACGTGGTACCCGGTCCTCGTTGCGCAGGTCACGAACGCCGACGGGGGACTCCCGGCGTTGCCGAAGCGGCCGATCCTGTACGGCACGGAGGTCGACGTGGGTTGGATCGCGACCGATGACGGCCAGCGATCCTACGTCCGGGCCCTGCCACCTCGCTGCCCCACGACCGTGAACCTGGCGGTCGTCGAGGCGATGCTGTCCGCGGAGCGGCTCGCCTGCTTTGGCGGACCGATCGTGCTCGAGGGCACGTTCGGCTGCCCCAGCTGCGGTGCCGAGCTGGCCGGCGAATTCGAGCCGATCTGGCTCAACTATCCCCAGGCGCTGGAGTTCCTGTCGCTCGATCCGCCAGCGCAGGTTGGCCCGATCGTCCTGCGCTTCCCGCCGGGCGGACCGGAGCCGCCCACGGGCGGGTCGATCATCCGGGTGACCGTCCACGTCGACGACCCCGCGGCGGGCGGTTGCTCGATCACGATTGCCGGGGAGGCACCAGTCCCGGCGCTGACCGCCGGGCTGTTCTGTCGCGAGCAGCTCGTCGTGGACAGCTACGAGATCATCGGGACGGACCCCGACTTCCCGGGCTGAGCCCGCGCCGCGCCGCGCCGTTCCTACATCGGGTTCTGCTCCGGTCCCTCGAGGTGGGGACGCTCGGCCGTCGGGCCGGCGCCATGGGTGTCCTCGCGGTGGCGCGGCTCGGCCTCCGCCGCTCGCTCCGGGGGAATCGGCGGCCCGGACTGCGGGTCGACGTCCTGGGGTCGCGTCCCGGGCGGCAGGTGGTCGAGCGTCAGCGCTCGGCGGCCCGCCGCGTGGCCGCGGGCTCGGCGCATCCCTCGACGCCGCGGCGGTCGCGCATCGGTGCCTCGGTCATCAGCCATGGCCGGAAGGTCGCACCTGCCGCCGAAGGCCCGCACCCCCGGAGGTCCGTGCCCGGCTTGCAGTCTGGTGGCAGGCTGACGGCGCCGGAGGGCACCTCGGGGAGGGGCCGTTCGGACGTGGGGCGCCTTGGTAGACTCGGCCAGACTATCCACACTGCATAAGCCTTATGCGCTGAGGTGCCCGGTGGCCCAGACCGTTTCGCCGCTCGACCGCCCCACTCGACCGATCTCGGAGCGGCCGCTGCCGGACCTGGTCACCGAGATCCCCGGCCCCAAGGCCCGGGCCCACGTCGCGTTCGACGAGACGTGGACCTCGCCGAGCCTGCCGCGCGCCTACCCGATCGTGCCGGTACGGGGCCAGGGCATGGCGATCGAGGACATCGACGGCAACCTGTTCCTCGACTTCGCGGCCGGGATCGCCGTGAACTCGACCGGCCACGCCGACCCGCGCGTCGTGGGGGCGATCAAGGAGCAGGCCGCGGAGCTGATCCACTACTCGGCGTCCGACTTCTACCTCCCGATCTACGCCGAGACGGCGCGCGAGATCGCCCGCATCGCGCCGATCGGGGGCCGCCTCCGGACGTACCTCGGCAACTCCGGCGCCGAGGTCATCGAGGTCGCCATGAAGCTGGCTCGGCACTCGACCGGGCGGCCGTACATCGTCGGCTTCCTGGGCGGCTTCCATGGCCGGACCTACGGTGCGGTCACGCTGACCGCATCGAAGGCCAAGTACCACGCCCGCTTCGACCCGCTCCTGCCGGGCATCTACCACGCGCCGTTCGGGCGGGTCGAGGACCTCCGCTGGTTCGACGACGTGTTGTTCGACCGGCTCGTGCCGGCGGACGAGGTCGCGGCGGTGTTCATCGAGCCGATCCAGGGCGAGGGCGGGTATGTCGTCCCCGAGGACGGCTTCCTGGAGGGCCTCCGCGAGCTGTGCTCGAAGCACGGCATCCTGCTCGTCGCCGACGAGATCCAGTCGGGCGCCGGGCGCACCGGGAAGATGTGGGCGATCGAGCACTGGGGCGTCGAGCCGGACATCCTCGTGACCGCGAAGGGCATTGCGTCCGGCATGCCGATCGGCGCGATGGTCACCCGAGCCGAGATCATGGAGTCGTGGACCGCCGGCGCTCACGGCTCGACCTACGGCGGCAACCCGGTTGCCTGCGCCGCGGCCCTGGCGACGATCTCGCTCCTCGAGGGTGGGCTGGTCGAGAACGCCGCGATCCGGGGCGAGCAGGCCTTCGCTGGCCTGCGCGAGCTCCGAGCCGCCCATCCGAGGGTCGTCCGCGACGTCCGCGGCAAAGGCCTCATGATCGGCGTCGAGTTCGACACCCCCGAGCGCGCCGAGGCCGTCCAGTGGGAGTCGTTCCAGCGTGGGCTGCTCGTGCTCGAGTGCGGGCGGCAGACCGTCCGGATGTGCCCGCCGCTCATCGTCGACGCGGGCCAGATGGACACGGCGATCCGGATCTTCGGCGAGGCCGTCGCGGCGGCCGCCCGCCACGATGGCGCGACGATCGAACAGGCCGTGAAGGCCGGCGCGATGCACCCGGAGGGCGAGGTCGCGGGCTGACGCCCGCCTCGCGGAAGGGCGCCCGGGGCCTTGCCACGCCCGTGGCGAAGGCGTAAGGTCCCGCGCAAGCGGATCGCTCGACGAGGGTGGAGCGTTGCCCAGCCTCCCATCGCGCCCGGGGAGCGGCAGGACGGACCGCGAAGCGGTCTCCGTCCGCGTGATCACCTACGCCCCGACCGTCTTCACCCACTGCCAGCACTGCGAGGTGACCTTCGGCCAGGTCGGCCTCGGCGAACGCATTCGCCGCGAGGAAGCGGCCAGCGCCCTGCCGGAGGATCTCGCCCTCGACTTCGCGAAGCTGTCGGACTGGGTGCGTCGAATCATCGGACGGCACGGCGAACGGGTCCATGTCGAGGTCATCGACGCCGCCTCGGTGGAGGGGATCGTCGCGTCGCTGCGCCATCGGGCGCTGCGGCATCCGGCCGTCGTCGTTGACGGCCGCGTCGTGGCCATCGGAGCCGACTACGCGACAGCGGAGCCCGTGATCGAGCGGGCCATCGCCGCGCGAGCTGGCAGCGCAGGTCCAGACCCGCTGGACGGCCGCGGCCAGCCCGCCGTCGGCGCCTGAAAGGAGGGAGGGGACTCGACCTGTCGTCCGCTGCGGCCCATGTGACCGCCCGCAGTTCTCCTCGTGAGTGCCCGCGAGCCCAACGCAGCACGCGTCCCAGACCAGGAGGAGCCGCATGAGTTCATTGATCGTCGTCGTCGTCGGGGTGGTGGTCATCTACTTCGCGTACACGCTGTACGCGCGCCGGATCGACCGGGTGATCATCCAGTCCGACCCGAACCGGGCCACCCCGGCCCGGATGTACATGGACGGCGCGGACTTCATGCCGACGAGCCGCTTCGTCCTGTACGGCTACCACTTCAAGTCGATCGCCGCGGCCGGCCCGATCGTCGGCGTGATCACGGCCTCCAACCTCTGGGGCTGGGCGCCGTCGATCCTGTGGCTGATGATCGGGGTGACGTTCATCGGCTGGGTGAGCGACTACAGCGCGATCATGATGGCCGTCCGAAACGACGGGAACTCGCTGAGCGCGATCGCCCACCGCCTGATCTCGCCGCGGACTCGGCGGATCCTGTTCGTGTTCATCTTCTTCTACCTGTTGCTGATCGCCGGGGCGTTCGTCGGGATCCTCGGCGGCATCCTCGCCGCGCGGCCGGACGTGCCGTTCGGGATCGTCGTCCTGGCCCTGGCCGGCCTCTTCGCCGGCTACGCGATCTACCGGCTGCGGATGAGCATCGTCGGGGTCACGCTGGTCACCGTCGTCGTGACGCTGGCCGCGATGGCGCTCGGGCCCCTCGGCGCGACCTTCCCGGCCTCGGGTCCCGTCGATTGGTCGACAGGCCCGATCAGCGGGATCGTCAAGGGCATCAACGATGCGCTGAATGGGGGCGGCGAGCTATACCGGGTCACCGATCCGACCTTCGCCGACCCGCGCATCCCCGCGGCCGTCGAGGGCGTCCGCCCCGATACCGCGACCTACGTGGCGGCCACGAACGAGATCAAGGTCCTGCCGAACTTCCTGTTCTGGTCGGTCATGCTCCTGATCTTCAGCTACCTCGGCGCGAACATGGCCATCTGGCGGTTCGCCCAGCCGGTCAACTACATCGGCTTCTGGATCACCGCCATCGTCATCGGCGTCAGCGCGATCGGTGCGCTCATCGCGCCGTTCGTGACGCTGCCGAACGCCACGGCCACGGCCGGTGCGTTCCAGGTGGCCGACTTCAAGGGCTTCCAGACCGGTACCGGCGGGGCGCTCCAGCCGCTCTGGCCGATGTTGTTCGTGACGATTGCCTGCGGCGCGATCTCGGGCTGGCACGCGCTGTTCGGATCGATCGGCACGGCGCGCCAGCTCGAGTACGAGACCGACGCCTTGCCGGTCGGCGGGGGTGGGATGTTCTCCGAGAACACCCTGGCCCTGCTGTCGCTGACGGCGGTGGCGATCGCGGGCGGGGCCGGGGCCGGGGCCTTCGCCAACGGCGTCGGACGGCTCATCCATGTCGCCTCGTTCCAGACGATCCCACTGTCGCTCGGGACGGCGCTGGGCTTCGGGGCGTTCGTCGTGATCGTCCTGACGGTCGTCCAGCTGGTGTTCCGGGTCATGCGCGTGACCCTCGGCGAATGGCTGGGCGACTGGTGGGTCGGGTTCAAGAACCAGCACGTCGCTTCGATCGTCGGGATGGTCGTCACGATGGCCCTCGTCCTGTCCGGGACGTGGGTCTACCTGTGGCAGCTGTTCGGGGCCTCCAACCAGCTGATGGCCGCGCTGAGCCTGCTGCTCGTCACGGTCTGGCTGCGGTCCGTGGGCAAGAACGCCGCGTTCGCCGGCATCCCGATGGTGTTCATGTACGTCACGACCATGGCCGCGACCGTCGTGACGGCCTACAACCTGCTCGTCACGATTGCCATCAAGGAGGGCCAGGCGACGATCTCGGTCCTCGGTGCCTGGGCCATGATCGGCGTCGCGGCGCTGCTGCTTGCAGCCTCGGCGCTCATTGCCTGGGACGCCTGGGGGGCCTGGAACCGCTACCGCGGATCACCCACGACGGAGCCGGCTCCG
>JBQGDI010000026.1:0-2296 GCA_052038965.1 Candidatus Limnocylindrales bacterium
GAGGAGCTCGAGATCGACGGGTCGGGCACCGACCTCGCTCGCGACTGGCTGAGCTACGTGACGAGCGAGTGGGACGAATACGCCCTCGAGGAGGCCGTCCAGCTCAAGGAGCTCGGCGGCGGGTCCGTCACCTGCCTGGCCCTCGACACCGGCTCGATCGACGAGCTGCTCGCGACGTGCCTGGCTCGCGGCGCCGACCGGGTCATCAAGATCGGCGCGTTCGACCGGGCGCCCGACTCCCACGCGGCGGCTCGGGCGTTTGCCGCGGCCCTGCGAGCCATGCCCCACGACCTCGTCCTGACCGGCGTCCAGGCGATCGATGATCTCGACGGCCAGGTGGGACCGCTCGTCGCGACCGAGCTGGGGCTACCGCACGTCAGCGTCGTGACCCACATCGCAATCGCCCCGGGGGCCAGGGTCGCGACGGTCAACCAGGAATACGCCGGCGGCGTCGTGGCCGAGTTCGAGGTCGACCTGCCGGCGGTCCTCGGCGTCCAGACGTCACGCGTGGCGCCGCGTTACGCACCGGTCAGCCGGGTCCGCCAGCTCATGAAGACGGCCGAGTTCGGGACGCTCGAGGCGCCCGCCGGGGGCGACGCCGGCCTGGTCGTCGAGGCGATGTCGATCGCCGAGACGGGCGGCGAGGCCGAGATGATCGCCGGGAGCCCGGACGCGATCGCCGCCAGGATCGCGACGATCCTCGAAGAGCGCGGCATCGTGAAGGCGGGGGTGCACTGATGAGCCACGACGTCTTTGTCGTCGTCGAGCATCGCGACGGCGCCGTCAGCGAAGGGACCCTCGAGCTGCTCGGCCAGGCCCGGAGCCTGGCCGCCGAAGCCGGCGGTGAGGCCGTGGCGTTGCTGCTTGCCGCGACCACCGACGGGCTCGTCGGGCAGCTCGGCGCGGCGCACCGGGTCCTCGTCATCGAGGACGCGTCGCTCGACGACTTCAGCCCGACCGCCTACGAGGCCGCGATCGTCCCGGTCGTCCGCGACCGCGAGCCGCTCCTGGTCTTGACCCCGAACACCGCGGTCGGCATGGACGTTGCCGCCGGCCTGTCCGCGGCCACGGGGCTGCCGCTGGCGGCCTACGCCGTCGGTGTCGAGCTCGACGGCGGAGCGCCCCGGATCACCTGTCAGCTGTACGCCGGCAAGATCAACGTCCGCGTCCGCTTCCGCGACGGCCGCGGGGTCGCGACGGTCGTCGCCGGGGCCTTCCCGGCCGCCGCCGGCCAGGTCGCCGGCCAGCCAGTCCTGGAGCGCCTCGCGGCGCCGGCCTCGGACAGCCGCGTTCGCTTCCTGGGACTCCATCGGCCCGAGGCCGGCGACGTCGACATCACCCGGGAGTCGATCCTCGTCTCGGTCGGGCGCGGCATCGGCGAGCAGGACAACATCGAGCTCGTCGAGGAGCTGGCCCGGTCGCTGGGCGGCGCGGTCAGCTCGTCTCGCCCGATCGCCGATGCCGGCTGGCTGCCGCGGACCCGCCAGGTCGGCAAGTCCGGGCTGCGGGTCAAGCCGCGCCTGTACCTGGCGCTCGGGATCAGCGGCGCTCCCGAGCACCTCGAGGGGATGCGCGACGCCGATCTCATCAACGCGATCAACACCGATCCTCGGGCGCCGATCTTCGGCACGGCTCACTTCGGCGCCGTGGCCGACATCCTCGACGTCGTGCCGGCCCTGAATCGCCGCCTGGCAGGCTGAGCGGCGAGTTCCGTGTTCGACCGGACCGTCACGCGGGAGATCTTCGAGGGGCTGACCGGGTTCCAGGAGCCCCTCTTCTACCTCCTGACGGCCGTCGCGACCTCGATCTTCCTGCTGGGGCTGTGGTTCAAGGTCAGGAAGTACCTCCGGGGCCGGCGCGAGGACCGCTACGGCTCGCTGGGCGGCTTCGTGGAGCGGGCCGTCCGCGGCGTCGTCGCCACCGCCACGAACCAGACGGTCCGGAAGCGCGACGGCTACGCCGGGCTGTTCCACCTCTCGATCATGTGGGGCTTCATCGTCCTGTTCATCGGGACGGCGATTCTCACGATCGACACCGACATCGTCGGGGTCTTCGCCCCCGAGTACCACTTCTTCTGGGGACCCTTCTACGTCATCTACTCCCTCGTCCTCGACGTCCTCGGGCTGGCGATGGTCGTGGGCATCGGGGCGATGGCCTGGCGGCGGGCCCGGATCGCGAATCCGGCCCGCGACTACCGGCGGGTCGATCTCGGCGGCGCGTCGACCGACCGCCGGCCGTTCGTGCTCGGCGACTGGGTCTTCCTGGGCTGGCTCGGGCTCCTCGGCGTCAGCGGCTT
>JBQGDI010000027.1:0-2803 GCA_052038965.1 Candidatus Limnocylindrales bacterium
TGGAGCCAGGCGACCTGCGGCGTCGCGAAGCCGATTTTGCGGCGGTCCATCCGGACGACCTCGGGCAGGACCCCGATCCCGAGGCGGCGGAGCGCGACCTTAGTCACGCCGGCGTCGATCTTCATGCGATCCGGCAGGGCCATCGCAGCCTCGACGACGCGGGGGTCGAGATACGGAACCCGGGCCTCGACTCCGAAATGCATCGAGCTCCGGTCCTCGAACCGGAGGAGCGCCGGCAGGCTCGTGGCGAGGACGGCCCGCCGAAGATGCCGCCCGAGGGGCGTGCCGGAGGTGACCGGATCGTCGGCATCCAGGAGGTCGAGACCCTGGATCGAGCGGAGCCCGGGGCCGAGCCAGGCGGGCGGCCGCGATGCCCGGCCCACGGGAGCCACCCCGGACGGACGGAGCTGGAGACCAGCGAGGACCGCCTGCCGGAGGGCGACGGCCGGGCCGAGGCCGAGCCGTCGAAGGGCCCGGAGCGCTCCGGGGACGGCCGCCGGCCGGCGCAGGATCAGGCCGAGGAGCCATGGGTAGCGGTAATGGTGATAGCCGCCGAGGAGCTCGTCGGCGCCCTGCCCGTCGAGCATCACCTTGATGCCCCGGTCCGAGGCGGCTTGCATGACCGCCCGCTGGGCAAGGATCGACGAGGACACGAAGGGCTCGTCGTGCTCACGAAGCAGGCCGTCGAGCGTCGCGACGAGCCCATCGTGCTCTGGTCGAACCGCGACGTGCTCGACGCCGGCGGCCTCGGCGACGAGCCGGGCACGATCGGTCTCGTCGTCCGGCGAACCGGGGAACGAGGCGGTGAGGGCGATCCTGGCCTCGGCCTGATGCGCGGCCGGGCGGGTTGCCGCCACGGTGCTGGCGAGGGTGACGATCGTGGCCGAGTCGAGCCCACCCGACAGGCAGCTGCCCACGGGAACGTCCGACCGGAGCTGGAGCCCGATCGCGTTCCGGAGGAGGTCCCCGAACGCCGCGAGCTGCTGCTCGTCGTCGCGGGCCGGTCGCGGGTCGGCGTCCTCCGACGGCGGCGCCAGGCGCCAGTACCGCTGGCGCTGCTCCCCACGACCGTCGAGGACCAGGGTCGTGGCCGGCGGCAGCGGCTCGATCCGGGCGTTGAAGGTCGCGACGGCATGGTCGGTCCAGCCATGCCACAGGTAGTCCCGGATCGCCCGCGAGTTCGGCTCGCGTCCAGCGAGGTCGACGAGCGCCTTGAGCTCGCTCGCGAAGGCCAGGCCGCGGCCGTCGCGGACGAGGTAGAGGGGCTTCACGCCGAGCCGATCGCGAGACAGGATCAGCCGCCTGGCCTCGAGATCCCAGATCGCGAACGCCCAGATGCCGTTGAACCGGGCGATGGCGTCGACGTCCCACTCGAGCAGTGCCTCGGCGATGACCTCCGTGTCCGTGTCGGTGGCGAAGCGGTGGCCGCGCTCGACCAGCTCGTCACGGAGCTCGAGGTAGTTGTAGATCTCGCCGTTGTGGATGATCCGGAATCGGCCGCCCCCGCCGACGAACGGCTGGTGCCCGGCAGGGGTGGGGTCGAGGATGCTCAGGCGGCGGTGGACGAGGGTTCCCTCGGGCGCCTCGAACCGGCCGGCGTCGTCCGGACCGCGGTGGGCGAGTGCCACGTCGGCCCGCGTGGCGAACTGCGCGACCCGACCCGGATCGTCGAGGAAGAATGCGCCGGCGATCCCGCACATCGTCAGCGTCGGGCGTCGCGGCGCGATCGGGGCGGCGGCGCCGCGGCCTCCATGCCCGTAGGATACGCGACGTGCCGGCCCCACCAGAACGGATGCGCGGTCGCGTCCTCATCGTCAGCCGGGAGTTCCCGCCGGCGATCGGACCCCACTCGATCCGGGTCGCCAAGCTCGTCAAGTACCTTCCCCGGCACGGGTGGCAGGCCGGCGTCCTGACCACGCCCGTGGATCACGCGTGGGCCCGAGACGAGACGCTCGCCGCCGAGCTCGGCCCGGTCGACGTCACTCGGATCCCACGCCTCTTCGCTCGTCGCCTCGACCCGCGAGCGGGCGTCCGGCGATCCGATGGACCGCTGCCCTCGCCGGATGAGTGGCGACGGCGCCCACAGGGGATCCTGGCCGGCCTCCTGCTGCCCGACTCGAGCATCCTGTGGGCCATCCCGGCGGCCCGCGCCGCCACGGCGGCCGCAGGCGCCTGGGACCTCCTCCTCACGACCGGGCCGCCGTTCTCGCCCCATCTCGTCGGCGCCGGGGTCCGGCGCCGGCTCGGGATCCCGTGGGTCGCGGAGTACCGCGACAACTGGACCGTCAACCCGCTGTACCGGCGCGTTCGACCGATCCAGTGGCTGCTCCGGCGCCTCGAAGGTCGGCTGCTTCGCAGCTGTGCCGGCGTCGTCGTCGTGAGCGACGCCGCTGCCGGCGAGATGCTCGCCACGTTTCCGTTCCTTCGCGGTCGGATCGACGTCGCCCAGAACGGCTTCGATCCCGACGACCTGCCGGCTGGGGTCGGGCACCCTCCCAGCTTCGAGATCGCGTATGCCGGATCGCTCCACCGGCGGCGCGATCCCAGCCGCCTCTTCGAGGTCCTCGGCCGCCTGCGAAGGGAGCGCGACGACGTCCGGCGAGATCTTCGGCTCCGACTGATGGGCAACATCCCCGCCTGGGTCGTCGAGGCCGCGACCGCTGCGCTTGGCCCAGCGGCCGTCTCGGCCGACGGGACCCTGCCACACCGCGAGTCGCTCCGGCGCGCGGCCGGCGCCGCCGCGCTCCTGGCGATCAGCACGCGGGATGAGGCGGGCTCGGCCGCGATGACGAGCAAGTTCCTG
>JBQGDI010000028.1:0-25241 GCA_052038965.1 Candidatus Limnocylindrales bacterium
GGCGCGATCCAGCTCACCGTGACCTGGCCGTTGCCCGGCGTGCCCGACACACTCGTCGGGGCGCCGGGAACGGTCGTGACCGTCACCTGGGCGGAGAACTCGGAGGTGTCGCCACCGGAGCTCGTCGCCGTCGCCGTCACGCAGCCCCCGGCGACCGTCCCGGTCAAGCTTGCGCTGATGGCGGCGTCGCCACTCCCGTTCGTGGTGCCGAGGGCGAGGGAGCCCAGGTACGTCTGACCCTCACCATCACACGTCGCGCTGCCGTAGAAGTCGACGATGAACCCGGACGTGCCCGGCGTGCTGTTGAGGCTGCCGGTGATCGTGATGCTGGTGCCGTTGGTGGTGGCCCCGCTGAGGACCGGGAAGTTCTGCAAGCCGTTCGGGCCTGTGTCGGCGTCACCAGGATCGTTCGGCGTCACCCCGAACGCGCCGGTGTAGAGGTCGATCCCGAGGCCGGCGTTGGCGTAGATGCTGTTGCCGCGGATCGTCGCGTGGTCGCTCGGACTGATGACCAGCACCCCGGCGTCGTGGTTGGCGGAGATGACGTTGCCCGCGCCCGATTCGGTGCCACCGATGGTCGCCCGCGCGCCGTTCCCCATGGAGATGCCGGTGCCCGCGTTGCCCAGCGCCGCCGTGTTGGCCGCGTTCCTGCCGATGAGGTTGCCCTGGATGACCGTGCCGCTGGTGCCCCCGCCGAGCGACACGCCGTGGTTCGTGTTGCCGGAGAGGACGTTGCCGGCGCCCGGAGCGGTTCCGCCGATCAGAGTCCCGTTACTGTCGACGCCGACCCCGATCGTGTTGCCCACCGCGGCGGTGCCCGCGGCGTTCGTGCCGATGTAGTTGCCGCTGATCGTGTTGCCCGGGCTGCCCACCCAGATGCCGCGCGCCATCACGCCGCTGAAGCCGCCGATGGCCAACCCCTTGATGGTGCTCCCGCCACTGCCGGCGAGGACAAGGCCATTCGAGATCGAGGCCGATCCGATGAGCGCGATGACCGGCGTGCTCGTGTGGCCCGGCTGGGTGGTCGCGTCGATGATCACCGCCTGGGCGATCGAGGGCAGCGCGCTCGCCGGCCGGATGGTCCAGACACCGCTCGCGTGGCCCGAATCGCTCGTCGGGATGTTGAAGTTGATGAGGTTCGGCGATCCGGAACTGAGGTGTCCGTTGCTCGCCGCAATGGCCTCTCGCAGCGTGCACTCGGTCGCGTCGCAGGTGCCGGTGCCGGGATCGGCTGTCGAGTTGACGACATACACGCCGACGGTCGGCATCGCCGAGACCTCGTTCGAGGCCGAGCTCAAACCGACTGCGTTGACCGCCTTGACGATGAAGTAGTACGTCGTCCCATTGGTGAGGCCCGTGACCGGGTAGCTCGTGCCAGTGATCAGAGTTCCGTTCACGGCCGTGCCCGACTCGCCGCCGGCGGTCGTGCCCTGGTACACGTTGTAACCGGTGATCGGCGAACCACCGTTGTCGGCCGGAGCCGCCCAGGACAGCGTCACCTGGGCGTTGCCCGCGCTGGGGCCGCTGAGCGTGGGCGCACCGGGAGCCGTCGGGGCCGGGGTGGCCGAGACCTCATTGGAGGCCTGGCTCATGCCGATCTCGTTCACGGCTTTGACCGTGAAGTAGTACGTCGTGCCGTTGGTGAGGCCGGTGGCCGCGTAGCTCGTCCCGGTGATCAGCGTGCCGTTCACCGGTGTTGCCGACTCGCCCCCGGCGCTCGTGCCCTTGTAGACGTTGTAGCCGAGGATCGGCTTGCCGCCGTTGTTCGCGGGCGCGGTCCAGGTGAGCGTCACCAGGGCATTCCCAGAGGTCGGGGCGCCCAGCGTCGGCGCATCCGGGACCGACGTCAACGACACGCCGGGTGTCCCGCTCGACAGGCCGACCGTGGCCCCGGCTGGCACGAAACTGCTCCCGCCGCCACCGCCCGTGCCCCAGGTCGTGTTCCCCGTGGTCCCGCCACCGCCGCCGCCGTAGCCGCCTCCGCCGCCGCCGCCGTGATTACCCGTGCCGCCGGCGCCGACTGTGGAGGTCCCGCCCCCCGTGCCGCCGAATGCGGCACCACCACCAGCGGCGTATGGGTTTCCGGCTGCACCGTTCACGGCCGACGGATACGAGCCGCCCGCGCCTCCGCAGTAGATGCTGAGGCACGGCCCCGCGCCGCCGGTCGCGACGTTGACGCCGCCGGGCAGGCCATTACGGGCAGCGTCCGAGGCCCCGCCTGCGCCGCCACCTCCGCCCGTGTCCGTCGTTCCACCGTTGCCACCGGCTCCCCCGGTCGTCGTCGAGCCGGCCCCACCGCCTCCACCCGCGATCACGAGCGGAGTTCCCGCGATCGTCGCGATGCTCGAATAGCCGCCGCCGGCAGCACTACCGAAGCCCCCGCTGGAGCCGTTCGCGCCGACGGTGATCGTCAGCAGGCTGCCCGGCGTGAGCTCTGTCAGGGTGCCGCTGATCCGGGCACCCAGTCCGCCACTCGGTCCCCCGCTGACAATGGAGCCGCCGTTCCCGCCAGTCACGACGTAGCTCAGCGACGTCGACCCTTCGGGTACGCGGCAGGGGTAGACGCCCGGGGTCGCGGGGGCGAATCCCTTGCACGAGACGGCGGGGATGGTGGACACCTCGTTCGAGGCCGCGCCCAGGCCTGCGTCGTTGACCGCCTTCACGATGAAGTAGTAGGTCGACCCGTTCGTGAGCCCGGTGACCGTGTAGCTCGTCCCGGTGATGAGCGTGCCGTTCACCGCGGTCGCAGACTCGCCGCCGGCGGTCGTGCCCTTGTAGACGTTGTAGCCCGTGATTGGCGAGCCACCGGTGTCGGTGGGAGCGGTCCAGGACAGCGCGACCTGGGCGTTGCCCGGGACTGGGGCGCCAAGCGTGGGCGCGCCAGGGGGCGTGGCAGACAGGGCCACGATCGCTCCGCTGGAGAGGCCCGTCGTCGCCCCCGCGGGCACGAGGCTGCTGCCGCCACCGCCACCGGTCCCGAACGTACCGCTGGCGCCGCCGCCACCACCGCCGCCGTAGCCGCCACCGCCGCCACCGCCGGCCTGGCCAGTCCCGCCGCCACCGGCGCCACCCCCACCCGGTCCGGCAGACCCCCCGCCACTACCAATGCCGGCGCCGCCCACGCCGCCGAACGCAGCGCCGCCACCGCCGCCGCCACTGCCCGTGGCGTTCCCGCCGTTGACGGCGGTCGCGTACGTCCCGCCCGCACCGCCGCCATACGCGCTGCCTGCGCCCCCGGTGGAGATGTTGATCCCACCGTTGCCACCTGCGCGAATCGAATACCCGCCCGCACCGCCCCCGGCGCTCGTTGATGCGATGCCGCCATTGCCGCCGGTTCCGCCGCCCGTTCCACTGCCGGCACCGCCCCCGCCGCCAGCGACGACGAGCGGCGTTCCACCGCTCGCCGCGACGCTCGAGTAGCCGCCGCCACCGCCACCAACATAGGGAACCGCCGCTCCGTTCGCACCGACGGTGATCAGCAGCGTCTCCCCGGCCGTGACCGGAAGGATGCCGCTGATCGACGCACCAGACCCGCCGGGAGTCCCGACCTGCGTCGAGGCACCTCCACTCGCGCCCGAGACCGTGTACGCGATCCGCGTCACCCCGGCGGGCACGACGCAGGAATCGCTGCCCGCGGCGGTCTTCGTGTAGCCGATGCACGAGACGGCCGCCGTCGCTGACGACGCGTCCGGCAGCGGAACGACTCCCGCCAGCAAGGCAGACACCATGGCGACAAGCAGGCGCACAGCAGTGCCGCGCAGCGCGCGACTGCTCGATTCCAGGCTCGGGCTCATCGAGATCGCCTCCGGTTCGCACTGACCGCGGCCGGTGGACGGTGGTGGGGTGGATGCCGGCCTGCGATCGTTCGCGCACCCCGTTCCGGATCACTGTCGGGCAGGGGCAGGACAGGGTCATCCGTGCTCCTACGGCACGAAGCACGGCTTCGCACCCGGGGATACGAAGGCGCACGCTGGTATCTCGGCCCGTGCTGGCTCGGATGCCGGCTCCTGCATGGCTGTCTACCGTCGTTCGCATGGACGACCGAGGCCGCGCGTCCTCGCACAGGAGCGCACCGCTGTGCGTTGCGCAGGGGGGTGCGCCCGACCTCGAGGACGAGGAAGCTGCCAACGCGGCCCGCGAGCGATACCGCCATGAACCGATAGCGACCGTGCCGGCCCCGGAGGAGATCTGCGGCATGCTGGTGGCGGGCGAGCGCCTGGTTGGGATGCGCCCCGGGGCGCTCCTCGAGCGCCGCCAGCCTGCGCCGGGCAGACGGGCAACGAGCGGCCTCGAAGGCACGCTCTACCTGACGACGAGACGAATCATCCTCGCTGGAAGGTCGTCACTGTCATTCGGTCTGGACACCATCCGCGACGTGATGCTGACGGGCGACCAGCTTCTCGTCCTGCTCTGCGATGGCCAGGGGCTGACCCTGCGGGTTCCGCAGCCGCGCCTGCTCCGGGTCGAGCTCGCCGCCGCGCGCTTGGCGGACCAGGTCGCTCGCGAGGGTCAGCCGGCTGCTCGGTAGCGCCTCGCCGCTTCGGCCCGGTTTCGCGCCCCGAGCTTGTGGAGGATGCTGCTCACGTGCGCCTCGACGGTTCGTGGCGACAGGGTCAGCGCCTCGGCGATCTCGTGGTCCGTGAGGCCCTCGGCGAGGCGGGACAGGACGTCGCCCTCGCGCCGGGTCAAGGTGCCGAGGGCCGGGTCTGCGGGACACGCCAGCGCCGCGCCCGAGCGCGATGCCGCCGCGAGCCGTTGGACCAGGCGGAGGGCCGTCCGTCGCGACATCGCGAGCTCGCCCACGTACGCACTCCTCACGCCGCGCGCGAGCGCCTCGGTCGAGAGGTCCTTGGTGAGGTATCCGATCGCTCCGCAGCGCGTGGCATCCACGAGGTGGCGGTCATCGTGCGAGGCCGTGAGCATCACGATCCGCGTATCCGGTAACCGCGGCGCGAGCTCCCGCACGAGCTCGACCCCGTCCTTCCCGGGTAAGTCGATGTCGACCAGGAGGACGTCGGGTCGAACCTGTGGCGCGAGATCCAGCGCGTCCTCGGCATTCTCGGCCTCGGCGACGACGGCGAGATCGGGGCCGCTGATCGCCTGCCGGACCGCATTCCGGATGAGCGGGTGATCGTCGACGATCATGACCCGGATCCGAACGGGCGGCGCGGCCGTCATCGGGCGGCCGCCGGGGCCGGGACGTCGCCGCGCGGAATGGCGAGCCGGACGAGCGTGCCCTTCCGCGGGGCCGACTCGATCTCGAGCCGTCCGTCGATCAGGTCCGCGCGCTCGCGCATTCCCGCGAGCCCGTACGGGCTTCGGCCGACCGCATCGACCTCGAAGCCGCGGCCGTTATCGCGGATCTCGATGACGAGCTCGTCCTCCTGGATGGCCGCCCGGACGCGGACCAGCGTGGCATCGGCATGGCGGCGGACGTTCGTCAGGGCCTCCTGCACGATCCGCAGCGCTTCCGCCTCCGTCCGCGCCGGGAGCTCCGGCAGCTCCGGCGGGCACTCGAAGGCGACGCCGAGGCCAAACCTGTCCTCGAAGTCCTCGAGCACGTGCGAGAGCAGCTCGCGCAGCGGTCCACCGTCCCTGCCGCCGACGCGCATCGCGGCCACGGCACCGCGCGCCTCGGCGATCCCCGCATCGACGGCCGCAGTGACCTCCTCGGTCAGGGCGCGGGCCTCCCGGCCGAGCTCGGGCTCGGCGGCCAGGCGAGTCGCCTTGAGCTTCGCCAGCCAGAGATCCTGGGCCAGCCCGTCGTGCAGCTCGCGAGCCAGTCGCTCGCGCTCCTGTGCGGCGGCAACGGCACGTTCCCGCTCAACGAGCTGACGCTCGACGTCGCGGAGCGCGGTGATGTCATGGAGGTGGACGAGGCGACCGATGGGTCGTCGTTGCCAATCGGTCAGGTGGGTCGTCGTGACCTGGAATGTGCGCTCGCCGTCGTTCGTGCCGAGGGCGACCTCCGAGGATTCGGGTGTGAGGCTCGCCAGGGTCGCCCCGACGCCGCCACTCGCCCCCATCGGTTCGCCGCGCGACCCGCCACCGCCCGGGGAGGTCGCGAGCAGGCGCCGAGCGGCGTTGTTGACGTCCACGACGCGGTCGCGCGTGTCGAGCACGAACAGCGCGTCAGGCATCTGCTGGAGGATCGTCTGGCGTGCGACCGGCACGAGGTCGAACAGCCGGAAGCGGAACAGGGCGATCGCGTACATCGCCGCCACGATGTCGAACCCGACGATCCCCAACACGATGTTTGGCACGTAGACGAAGTCGAAGACGCCGATCGCATAGACGACACGGATCGCCACCTGGCCGACCAGGATGATGGCAACCGGCACGCGATGCGCCGGTGAGCGCACGAACAGCAGGAGGAGGACAGCCGTCGCACACAGGAACAGGGCAATGGCAAACCCGCCGAACGCCAACCCAAGCGGCGTCCGGATTCCGTGGATCTCGCCGTTTGATTCGATCCTGCTCCAGAGAAGCGAGCCGCCGTCGACGAACTGGAGCGCGATGTACACCACGAGCACGCCGACGATGGCCGCCGCAGCTGGAGCCTTCAGGAAGCGCTCGACGCCCGCGTACTGAAGGGTGAACCAGAATGCGAGGACCACCGCCGGCAGTGTGAGGGCGTCGCGGAGGACGAACCACATCCGCTGCGCGGCGAAGTCCGTCGTGGCGACCTCGGCTGCCGCTCCCAGGCACCACGCCACCAGCACGGAGCCCACGAGCGCAAGGGTCCGCGCGCCCTTCGTGTCCGCGCGTCGGCGCCAGAGGTAGAGGGCGATCGCGGCAATGAACGCGGCAGACGCCAGGATCGGCCAGAGGATGGGCTCGTAGCGATCGCCGGTCACTGGGGCGATGTCCCCTCGGGCCAGGACCGAGGTGCGCAGATCCAGTGGAAGCTCGACCGACAGTCGCGGGAGAAGGCCCCACCCATGGGGCGCAGCCTGCGGCTTGCCGCGAGCCTTGCGTAGGGCCGATGGTCGTAAGTCGGTGCGCGGGTCAGGCTCGACTTCAGGCCGGGCTGCCAGCGTGCCCGGCAACTGGGCGGCCCGGGCGTATGATCGCCGTCACTCTACCGCCGCGACCGCGGCACCTGCCTTCGTTGCGGGCACGACGACTTCCGAGAGGACGCGAAATGGCGATCGAGCAGACCACGGCCGGTGGCGCCGGCACCGACATCCTGAACGCCCGGATGGTCATCGGCGGCAAAACCATCGAGGCCGCCGACGGGCAGACGTTCGAGGTCGTCAACCCGGCGAACGGCGCGTCGTTCGCAACCGCACCACTCGGTGGCAAGGCGGACGTCGACCGCGCGGTCGCCGCGGCGCAGGCGGCGCTCGAAGCGCCGAAGGGCTGGTCGACGTGGGCCGCCGGCAAGCGCGGCCGCACCCTGGCCAAGATCGCCGAGCTCGTGAAGCAGCACGTCGACGAGCTGGCCGAGCTCGAGAGCCGCAACACCGGCAAGCCGATCACGAGCGCCAAGGGCGAGATCGTCGGCGTCAGCCTCGTCTTCGACTACTACGCCGGCGCAGCGAACAAGATCTTCGGCCAGACGATCCCGGTCTCGAAGCCGGGGCTGGACATGACCCTCCGCGAGCCGATCGGCGTGGTCGGGCTGATCGTGCCGTGGAACTTCCCGATGTACATGGCCAGCTGGAAGGTCGCGCCGGCCCTCGCCGCGGGCAACGCGGCGATCCTGAAGCCGGCCAGCTACTCGCCGCTCACGGCGATCCGCCTCGGCGAGCTGGCCCTCGAGGCCGGACTGCCGCCCGGCGTGCTGAACGTCGTGACCGGGCCCGGCGGCAGCGCGGGTGCCGCGATCGCGGCCCATCCCGGCATCGGCAAGGTCGCCTTCACCGGCGAGACGACGACCGGCCAGGAGATCATGCGCCTGGCCTCGAGCAACGTGAAGAAGATCAGCCTCGAGCTCGGCGGCAAGAGCGCCAACGTCGTCTATGCCGACGCCGACCTCGACCGGTTCGCCGCGGAATCGCCGTATTCGGTGTTCGACAACTGCGGCCAGGACTGCTGCGCCCGCAGCAGGATCCTCGTCGAGCGCTCGGTCCACGAGCGGGTCGTCGAGCTGTTCACCGAGGCGACCAGGAAGGTCGTCGTCGGCGACCCGATGGACGCCGCGACCGAGGTCGGGACGCTGGTCTCGTTCAAGCAGCGCGACCGCGTCCGCGACTACGTCGAGGTCGGCCTGGAGGAGGGGGCGGAGCTCGTCGTCGGCGGCGCCGAGCCCTCGGATCCGGCCCTCGCCGCGGGGGCGTATCTCATGCCAGCGGTGTTCGACAACGTCCGCAACGACATGCGCATCGCCCGCGAGGAGATCTTCGGTCCGGTGGTCTCGGTCATCCCGTTCGACGACGAAGCGGAGGCGATCCGGCTCGCCAACGAGACACCCTACGGGCTGTCCGGGTCGGTCTGGAGCCGCGACATCGGCAAGGCCCTCCGCACCGCGAAGGGCATCCAATCCGGCGTCCTGTCGATCAACTCCAACAGCTCGGTCCACGTCGAGGCGCCGTTCGGCGGCTACAAGATGTCGGGCATCGGGCGCGAGCTCGGGATGGCCGCGATCGACCTGTACACCGAGACGAAGAACATCTACATCGACCTGCGATGACCGTGGTCGCGGCCCCGAGCCGATGACGAGCGGGGACGGCGACCGAGCGGAGTTCGTCGTCACCCCGTCGTCGCTCCCGGCGCGACGCCCGCCGATCCTCGCCGCGGTCGTCGTGGCTGGCATCACGCTGGCGGCCGTCGCCGGCGTGCTCGGCAGTGGCGGTCACGGTTCGCCGGAGTCGACCGTCGCCGTCTTCGGCGGGACCGCGCCGGCGGCAGGCCTGACCACCGCACCCTCGCCCACCCGTCCCGCTCGTCGCCCGGCCCCGCCGCCGACCGCCCGTCCCGAGATCCTCGCCCTGGACGTGCGGCCGGCCGGCAGCAGCCTCGTCGTGCATGGCCAGGTCTTCAGCCTGGCCGTCGACGTCGTCGTCGTTTCCGTCGAGGACCCGTCCGGGGTGGTCACGTCCTCCGAGGCCGTGTCGCTGCCGGGCGGCAGCACGGCCTTCCGGATCGGAGCCTACGACCGGTTCTTCGTCCGCTTCGAAGTCCCCGACGAGATCATCGCCGACGGCCTGTGGATCGCGGCCGATGCCTACGACGTCGACGGAGCGCCGCTGGTCCGGATCCGGCAGGCGGTCGGCGCGGCTGCGAGCGACCGATTCGGGCTCGCGATCGGCGGCGGCCTCGGCCACGTCGCCGGGCTGGGCTGGCCGTGACGGGGGACCGAGCGGCGGGCCGGCGGCGCGAGTCGCCCGAGGCGACCTTTGCGCCGCAGAAGCTCGAGGGCGGCGGCCGGCCGGGCACGATGCTCGGCTGGCTGGGCATCCTGGTGGTGATGATCGGTGTCGCGATCCTCGGACCCCGGGCGACGGCTCGACCCGCCAGCGCCCCGCTCGACGCGGCGGCGCTGGCCACCGTCGCGTCGCACCCGGAATCCCAGCTGGCGCAACCGGGGCTCGGTGCCGGCCGCGGCGTCGTGGTCCTGACCTCGCCTCGGCGTGGCGTGGACGTGACCTCCGAGCGGCTGGCGGTTGAGGGCTTTCTCCGGATCGAGGCGGCGGCGGTCCGGCTGTCGCTCGAGGTCCGCCACGAGAAGGTCAGCCAGACGGTCCTGATCGACCTCGCCGACCCGGACGGCGGGATCCGACCGGATCGGCGGCCGACCTTCCGGCACGAGTTCGAGCTGCCGTTCATCCGTCCGGCCGGCGAGATGACACTTCAGGTCATCGCCTACGGCGCCGACGGGGTGCCGATCGCCGGGGGCCGCTACCCGGTCCAGATCGGCCCGGTCCTGGCGATCCCGGAGCCACGCGGCCCCTAGCGGTGAGCCGGCCGGACCTCGCCGGGGCAGCCGTCGCCGGGGCCGCCGTCGCCGGGGCCGCCGTCAGCGCCCGATCGAGCCTCGCTCGGGGGGCTGGAGGTCGGGACGGCGCCGGGCCAGCCAGTCGACGAGGGCCCAGTACGTCGTCTTGAAGGCGATTTGCGGCCATGGGATCTCGTCCGGCACGAAGGCCCGCACCTCGGTCGCCTCCGGCGTGGCCCTGGCCTCGCCACCGACGATGCGCGCCTCGACCGCCAGGACGACGACCGCCGCCTCGAGTCGCGAGTACAGCCCGACGATCTCGCCGGGCACCACGATCAGCCCCGTCTCCTCGAGCGTTTCGCGGACGACCCCTTCGGTGACGGTCTCGTCGACTTCGAGGAATCCGCCCGGCTGGGCCCACAGGCCGGCGCCTGGTTCGAGACCCCGACGGATGAGGACGAGCTGGCCGGCCTCGGTGACCGGGAGGCAGGTCACGACGAGTCGAGGGTTGACGTACGCGATGTGGCCGCAGATCGCACAGGTCAGCCGGTGGCGCTCCTCGCCGTCGACCGGGCCCAGGACCAGCTCGCCCCCGCAGTTCGTGCAGTAGTTCATCGAGGCGGCCAGCCAGGCCGGCGTGCCGGCGCCCGAGGCGACGTCGGTCGAGCGACCGTCCGGTCCGCGCTCGGCCGTCATGCCGGAAGGACGATCGAGGCGATGCCGACGATGACCCCGAGCCCGAGCAGCGCCGCCCCGAACCACACCAGCCGGAAGGCGCCGCGCCGGAGATCGAGCGGCATCCAGGCCCAGGCCGATCGCCAGATCCGGAGCGCGGCATCGGCCGTCGTGAGGAACAGGATCGGCGCCGCGACGAGGACGCAGAGCTTGACGAGCGGGCTGGAGATCGGCGTCCCCGTCTCGACGGCCGTGATCGCCACGGCCCCGGCCACGAGGGCCACGGCCGAGAGGTTGATGTACTGCCGCTGGAGGGGCGTCGGCGCCGTCTCGGCGACCCGGTTCGGTGGCCTCGCCCCTGCCCCCGGCACGCGTGGCTCCGGCACCGCCTGCCTGTCGAGGACCGGCATCCCGGGCTCCCAGCGAGGGTCGTCGTTCATGCCGCGCTCCGGGCTAGTCGAGGGGCGCCTCGTTCGAGGGATCCTCCTCGATCGAACGGCTCTGGTCGGCGCGATAGCGGCTGAGCCGCTCTGCGAGCGCTGGGTCGCCGAGGGCCAGGATCTCGACCGCGAGGAGGGCCGCGTTCTCGGCGCCACCGATCGCGACCGTCGCGACCGGGATCCCGCGCGGCATCTGGACGATCGACAGGAGCGAGTCGAGGCCACCGAGGTGCTGGGTCGGGATCGGGATCCCAATCACGGGCAGCGGGCACTTGGCGGCGATGACGCCGGCGAGGTGGGCCGCGCCACCGGCACCGGCGATGATCACCCGCAGGCCGCGCCGGGCCGCGCCCGCCGCGTAGCGGGCCGCGAGGTCGGGACTCCGATGCGCCGAGACGACGCGCAGCTCCGACGGGACCTCGAGCATCTCGAGGAGCGCGGAGGCCTTCTCGAGGATCGGGAAGTCGGAGCGGCTGCCACCGACGATGCCGACGATTGGACGAGGGGCGCGAGTGTCAGGCATGGCTCCAGCGTAGCCGCTGTGCCGCTCGGCGGGCGCGATCGAGGGCCTCGTCGACCGTCGCGCCGAGGACGGTCACGTGGCCCATCTGGCGCCGCTCGAAGACGAGCCGCTTGCCATACAGGTGGAGGTGGACGTCCGGGTCCGAGAGGGCTTCGTAGGTCCCGGCCGGGCGCGCCTCGCGGGGCGGGCCGTCGCCGAGCAGCTGGACCGTCGCCACGGCCGGGGCGCGGAGCGTCGTCGCGCCGAGTGGCAGCCCGCAGATGGCTCGGACATGCTGCTCGAACTGGCTCGTGGCGCTGCCGTCCATCGTCCAGCAGCCGGCCACGTCCGGTCGTGGCGCGAGCTCGTCGACGAGCAGGCGTCCGTCGGGCATCAGGAGCAGGTCGATCGTCACGCTGCCGATGAGGCCCATCGCCGTCGCGAGGTCTCGGCCGAGCGTGGCTGCCCGCTCCTCGACCTCGGTCGGGAGCTCTGCCGGCACCGAGGTCTCGACCAGCAAGCCCTCGAGGCGACGCGTCCGGGCGAGCGCAAACGGCTGGCCGATGCCGTCGACGTTCCTTGCCACCACGATCGAGAGGTGGGCCTCGGCGACGAGGGCGGGACCCGCAAGGGCGGCTCGCGGAACTCGGGCGAGGTTCGTCAGTGCCTCGTCGTCCGGCAGCAGGACCTCGCTCCGGCCGTCATACCCACCACGCACCGACTTCAGGCGAAGCGGCCAGCCGAACCGCTCCGCCGCCGAGCGCACGGCCGCCGGCCCATCGACCTCCATCCAGGGCGCGTGCGGGACGGCGTTGGCGTCGAGGAAGCGCTGCTCGACCACGCGATCGGCCGTGAGCTTGAGCGGATACGCCCCCGGGCGGATGGGATGGCGGGGCCGGATCGTCGAGCCGGACCCGGAGCTTGGCGTGCCATCGTCGATCGCCGCCACCACCGGGGGCGAGACATGGTCCACGTCATGGGTCACGACGACGCATGACTCGGCCATCCGCAGCGCCGCCGCGACGTCGTCGATGGAGCCGACCTCGAGGTGGTCCGCCACCCCGCCGGCCGGGCAGCTCGGATCGGGGTCGAGGACCGCGACACGGTAACCGACGTCTCGCGCCGCGAGGGCGAGCATCCGAGCGAGGTGGCCACCGCCGATGATCCCGATCATGGCCGGCGGCTCGATGGCAGGCGGCGCGAACCCGAGCCTGCGATAGACGCCGAGGATCCAGGCCGTCTTCGAGTGCGTGTAGCGAAGGCCCTCGACCTCGCCACCGCTCGTGATCCCGCGCTTCAGGGCCTCGTACTGGCTCCGCAGCTCCGCGTCGGTCCGGAGGGCGTCGCGGAATGCCACGTCGCGCGGGAAGTCGCCGCCAGTCGGCTGGACATGAAGGTGGATCCGGAATCGCCCGCCGTCGACCGCCATGGACCCGACGGGCATCGGTCGAGTCGGCGGCCACGGATCGGGCCCCGGCTGTGGCCCGAACCCGAGGCCGTACAGCAGCTCGACGACCTGCGGGATGTCCTCGGGCGATGTCTGGATCGAGAGGTCGACGATCCCCTTGCCGGGCAGCCCGGGTACGGCCGTGCTGCCGATGTGCTCGACGCGGAGATCGGGCCGCCGCTCGCGGACCAGCTCGTCGACCCGTCTCGCGACCTCGAGGGTCCGGGGATCCCACTCGTGGACGACGGCGGTCATTCGCTCGTATGGCCCGATCGGCTTGGCGTCGGTATCGGGGGCGCTCGTCACGGCCGGCAGTGTAGGCCGCCCCCATCGTCGCCCGGCCCGCGTCGCCCGGCGCGCATGCATCATCCGCATCGTGACCCGACCGCGGATCGACCGCCCGACGTCACCCCTCGAGCCCGAGCTGGCACCCGGGCTCCATGGCCGCGCGACCGCCGAACCGAACACCACGTACCGGGCGCTGCGCTTCCTGTGGCGGGCGGTCGCGGCCCTCCTGGGCGCGCGGCTCGTCCTCGAAGAGGCGACCAACCTGCCGCGCGACGCCGCCGGCTTGCCGGTCGGCGGCTGGATCGCCGCGGGGATGCCTCACCGGACGTGGGTCGACCCATTCGTCCCGTGGATCCTCCTGCCTGTGCGGCCCCGCTTCGCGTTCTTCGGCGATGCCCGCACGATGGCCCGTTCGCCGCTGCGGCGCTTCCTGATGGCCCGCCTCGGCGGCGTCATCCCGATCCCGGCGTCGCGCGATCCGCGGGTCGTGGGAACGCACCTCGCCGCGGCCGCCGAGGTCCTTCGAGCGGGCGCCGTGTTCCTGCTGTTCCCGGAGACCGGGCCGGCGTCCGCGCCGGGCGTGGTCCGCCGGCTCGGTCACGGCGTGGGCTACGTGGCGCTCCGGAACCGGGCACCGATCGTGCCGCTCGTCCTCGGCGGCAACCACGAGCTGTACCTCGGCCGGCGCATCATCCTGCGGATCCTGCCGCCGCTCGACCCGTACGAGCTGGCCGGCCTCGCCGGCGCGCCGGTTCCGTCCCCGGGCTCGATCGAGGAGCGGGACGCGGTCGCCCGGCTCGTCGAGGCGCTCCGCGAGCGGACCGCGCCGGACGTCGCGGACGTCCATCGGCGCTCCGAGCCGCCGCCCGGCACGCCGAAGCGCGCTCGATTCCTGACGACCCTCTTCCGCTGAGGCCCGCCGGACCGTCACGGAGGCGTCATCGAGATCCCCGATCCTGTGGCCATGTCGTTCATCGGTGACCTCGAGCGGCTCGTCGCGACGAACCTCTATCCCCTGCGGGTGCCGATCGCGATCGGGCTGGCAATCGGCCTGGTCGTCGTCCTGGTGATCGCGAGGCGGCGTGGCTGGGGCGCTGCCGCCCGCCGCCACCCCGGGCGAACCGGTTTGCTCGTCATCGCGCTGCTCGTCCTCCTCGGTCCGGCGGCGTGGTACCTCGGGTCGCCGCTCTTCATCCGCGTCGCGCTGGAGGAGCCGGTTCCGTCCCCGGTAGCCGCGGCGCCGACGATCGAGCCGTCGCCGTGGGCCAGTGATCCTGGCCAACCGACCGCCGGCCCGACGGCGACACCCGCAACCGAGGCGCCGACACCGACCCCGGTCCCGGAGCGGACGGGCCAGTTCGTTGGTGCCGACGACTTTCACTTCGGCTCCGGCACGGCGCGGCTCATCGAGACCGCGCCGGGAACCTGGGTCGTTCGGTTCGAGGACTTCTCGGTCCGGAACGGCCCCGACCTCTACGTCTACCTGTCGCCGAAGGCGGACGGCTACGGGAAGGGCGCGATCGAGCTCGGACGCCTCCGCGCCACCGACGGCAACTTCAACACGCCGATCCCGGCCGGGACGGACCTCGGCGAAGTGCGGAGCGTCGTCATCTGGTGCAAGGCCTTCGCCGTCCAGTTCGCGCACGCCACGTTCGAGTGATGGACGCGGGGTCAGGCGGGCGCCCTCGGCCGTAGCATTCGCCCGTGACTCCCGCAGGCGACGATCGGGTCCCCCTCGTCCTCGACGTCGACACCGGCATCGACGACAGCCTGGCGCTGCTGTACGCCTGCGCGTCGCCCGGCGCGGATCTGCTGGCGGTGACCTGCGTATCGGGCAATGTCGATGCCCGGCAGGTCGCGAGGAACACCCGTGCGGTGCTCGAGCTCGCCGGCCGGGGCGACGTCCCGGTGTACCTCGGTCGCGAGGTGCCCCTCGTGAAGCCCCTCGAGACGGCCGGCGAGACCCACGGGCCAGGAGGCATCGGGTATGCGACGCTCCCGGGTCCGTCGCACGACCTGGCCGACGGAGATGCGGCCGATCGGATCGTGACGCTGGCGAGGAGCCGGCCAGGCGAGATCCTGCTCGTGACCCTCGGGCCGCTCACGAATCTCGCCGTCGCACTCGAGCGCGAGCCGGCGCTGCCCCGGCTGCTCGGGGCGTACGCGCTCATGGGCGGTGCCTTCCGCGGATCCGGCAACACGACCCCGACGGCCGAGTGGAACATGTACGTCGATCCCGACGCCGCTCGCGCCGTGTTCGGGGCCTGGGCCGCGGTGGCCGGTGTCCGGCGCCCGCTGGCGATGGGCCTCGAGGTGACCGAGCGGGCCCAGCTCCTCCCGGAGCACCTCGCCGCGATCGCCCGCCTCGCCGGTGCCGACGCCCACGATGCCGTCGTGGCGGGACGCGAGCCGCTCGCAGTCGCGGGCAGCGTCGCCGCGAATCCGGTGCTGCGCTTCCTCGCCGATTCGCTGCGGTTCTACTTCGAGTTCCATGCCCGGTACCACGGCTTCTACGGCGCCTACGCCCATGACCCGTTCGTGGTGGCGACGGCGCTCGAAGCCTCGCTCGTGCGGTCGCAACCCGTGTTCGTGGACGTCGAAACGGGCACCGGCCCGGCCCACGCGATGACCGTGGCCGACTGGCGCGGCTTGACGCGCCGGGCCCCCAACCTCGACGTCGCGGTCGAGGGCGACGCGGCGCGCTTCCTCGGCGAGCTCGTCGAGCGACTGGGCGGGCTGGCCGCGGCGCGAGCCGGCATGGCGACCTAGGCGCGGCGACCTGGAGGCGGCCCTCTATCGTCCGTGACGGCACCTTCGGGACGCCCGGACCCTCGCCTCGGGACCTTCGGCAGAGTCGCATCGCGACGTGCCGGCGGATCGTGGAGCTACCTCACTGGAGGGTCGCTGTCATGCGTGTCCTGTTCGCCACCGACGGCTCCCGGTCCGCCGATCTTGCCCGTGACCTGATGGCCACCCTGCCGTGGCCCGAGGAGACCCGGATCCGAGTCGTCTCCGTCGTGGAAGAGCGCCACCTGTTGCCGCGCATCCAGATGGACGAGCTGGACGCCCTCGACGACGCCGTCGCACGCCACGTCGACCTGACGCTCGACCAGGCCGTCGCCATCCTGGGGCGCCCTGATCGCCCAGTCGATCGGATCGTCCTCGAGGGCCGGCCGGCCTCGGCGATCCTCGACGAGGCCCGAGGCTTCGGCGCGGATCTCATCGTCCTCGGCAGCCACGGCCACAGCCGGATCGCCACGATGCTCCTGGGCTCGACCTCGGCCGAGGTCGTCGCCCGGTCGCACTGCCCCGTGCTCGTCGTCCGCGATCGCGTCATCGAGGAGGTCGTCCTCGGCGCGGACACGTCCGTCGCGGCTCGCCAGGCGGAGACCCTCGTCGCGTCGCCACTGTTCCGGGACCTGCCCGTGTCGGTCGTGAGCGTCTCGGGCGCCTACGTGCCATGGGTCGAGGGGCTGCCCGGGGTCGTCACGACCGAGGCCCTCGAGGCCGAGGCCTACGAAGCCGAGCGGCAGCTCGCCAAGGCCCTCGGCGTGGCCCAGGCGGCGGTGGACCGGCTCGAGCGGGCTGGCGTCCGTGCGGCCCCCCACGCCAGCGAGGGTGACGCTGCGGCGGAGCTCGTCGCGTTCGCCATGGGCCGGCCGCACGCCCTGCTCGTCGTCGGCTCGCGGGCCCACGGCGGGATCGCGAAGCTCCTGCTCGGTGGCGTTGCCCGGAACTGCCTGCAGCACGCCGCGGGGTCGGTGCTCGTGGTGCCCGAGACCGTCCCGGTCAAGGACGAGGCCGCCGCGAAGGAGACGGCCCTGCTGTTGAGCGTCCTCGGGCCGTTCCTCCTGGCCTGACGCCAGGCCCGCGACGCGGCTGCTCACCGGGCCACCCTGGGCCGGCGGCCGGATCGGGGCGCCCCAGCCGTCCGTGACCGTCTCAGCCGTCCGTGAGCGCCACCTCGTGGACTCCACCGTCGACGATCCGCCAGGCCCGGACGCTCTCGGCACCGGTCGCGGGATCCGCCTCGGCGTCCGCAAGCGACACCAGGACGTAGAGCGCGTCCGGGTACGTCGCCTGGCGAAGGTCAGTCGGGGATGGCCGGGCCGGCGATGCGACGTGGGAGTGGACGATCGCCCAGAAGACCTCATCGGCGTCGTCGGTCTCGATCGTGAGGCGCAGCAGGTCGTCGGGATGGATCTCGTAGCGGTACGGCGAGCGCAGGACATTCACCAGGGGGACCCAGCGCGTCGCGCGCCCGCCGTCGGCCGCCGGCCGATCGCCGATCACGATCCCGCAGGCCTCATTGGGCAGCGCCGCCCGGGCATGAGCGGCGATCGCCCGCCGGATGGACGACGGCAGCACGACGTGCTCCGGACCCGGGTGGGGTCGGCCGCCGGCCCCCGGGTAGTACGAGTCGGGATCGCTGCCTGGCGGCGGTTCGGTCACGACGGACGGCGCGCCGAGCACGAATGGATCTTCGCGCGACGTTCCTGCGGGGAGAGCCGTGCGGGCCTGGCGAGGAGGGATGTCTTCGCCGCGGGGCTCTCCCCTACCACCACGCGACGCCACCCTCCAGCGCATCCTCGAGGTCGTCGAGCGGCGTCGAGTACGCGCCGGCGGAGAGGTACTTCCAGCCGCCATCGGGCAGCAGGGCGACGATCGCGCCGACGTCCATCTCCTTCGCGACCCGAGCGGCAACGAGCAGGATCGCCCCGGACGACGGCCCCGCGAAGATGCCCTCGCGCGCCAGCAGCTCACGGGCCATCGCCAAGGCGTCGCGGTTCGAGACGACGTACCTCGAGTCGAGGACCGACGGATCGAAGATCTCTGGCACGAAGCCCTCGTCCATCGAGCGCAGGCCCTGGACGTTCTCGCCGGGGATCGGCTCGGCCGCGACGATTCGCACCCCGGGCTTCTCGCGCCGCAGGTAGCGACCCACGCCCATGAGCGTGCCGCCCGTGCCGAGCCCGGCGACGAAGACGTCGATCTCGGGCACGTCGTGCAGGATCTCCGGGCCGGTCGTCGCCTCGTGGATCGCCGGGTTCGCCGGGTTGGAGTACTGGTCGGCCATGACGAAACGCGAATCGCGCGCCACGAGGTCGCGGGCGAGGGCGATCGCGCCATTCGAGCCGAGGTGGCCGGGCGAATCGATGACCTCGGCGCCGTGGAGGGCGACGAGCTGGCGGCGCTCGATCGTCACGTTGTCGGGCATGACGACCGCGACCCGGTAGCCGCGCCGCTTGGCCAGCATCGCCAGGGCAATGCCGGTGTTGCCCGAGGTCGCCTCGATGAGGATCGAATCCGGGCCGATCCGGCCGCCGGCTTCGAGATCGTCGATCAGGGCCTTCGCGACGCGATCCTTGACCGAGCCGGTCGGGTTCGCCGCCTCGAGCTTCGCCAGGAGGCGAACGTCGGGGCTCGGCGAGAGCCGCGGCAGCTCGACGATCGGCGTCCGGCCGATCGTGTCGTCGATACCGCCGAACCGGCGCCCGGCGCCGCGCGCGCCGGCCGGTGGCGCGGCCGAGGTCGCCATCTCAGCCGCCGGCGATGGCCGGCAGGAGGCGGATCTCGTCGCCCGCCCCGACCGGCGTGTCGAGCCCGGCCAGGTAGCGGACGTCCTGGCCGTTCAGGTAGACGTTGACGAACCGATGGAGCCCGCCGTCCGGCGTGAGGAGCTGCGACGCCAGGCCCGGGTGTCGCTCGACGACGCCCTTCACGACGTCGCCGACGGTCGCGCCGTCGACCTCGATCGCCTTCTCGCCGTTCGCCTGGCTGCGGAGGACGGCCGGCAGCCGAACGGTGCTCATCGGGCGTCACCCGCGGGCTGGCCGACGGCGGCGCCGCCGGGGCCGAACGCCCCGAGGGCGAAGGGCTGGTCCGCGCCGAGCACGGGCACCTCGACCTTCTCGCCGCGCGCTCGCTTCGCGCGGGCGTCGTCGGAGCAGACGGGGCAGGCCGGATCGCGGGCGAGCCGAAGCTCGCTGAACGAGCCATCGAGGGCGTCGAACAGCAGCAGGCGGCCGACGAGCGGATCGCCGATGCCGAGGAGGACCTTCAGGACCTCGTTGGCCTGGAGCAGGCCCATGATCCCGGGCACGACGCCGAGCACGCCCGCGACCGAGCAGCCGGGCGCGAGCTCCGGCGGGGGCGGCGTCGGGTAGAGGCAGCGATAGCACGGGCCCTCGTACGGCACGAACGTCGTCAGCTGGCCCTCGAATCGGAAGACCGAGGCGTGGACGACGGGAATGCCGGCGGCGACCGCCGCGTCGTTCAGGAGGTAGCGGGTCTCGAACGTGTCGGTCCCATCGAGGATGACGTCGTAGCCGGCGATGAGCCGCTCGACGTTGTCGGCCAGGAGCATCTCGTCGTGGGCGATCACCCGGACGTCGGGGTTGAGCGCCTGGATCGTCGTTCGGGCGGACTCGACCTTCTTCTCGCCGAGCCGCTCGGTCGAGTGGATGACCTGGCGCTGGAGGTTCGACGCCTCGACGACGTCGAAGTCGACGATCCCGAGCGTCCCGACGCCGGCGGCGGCAAGGTACAGCGCCGACGGGCTCCCGAGCCCGCCCGCGCCGATGATGAGGACCTTCGAGTCGAGGAGCTTCGCCTGGCCGGCCGTCCCGACCTCGGGGATCAGCAGGTGGCGGCTGTAGCGCTGCTGCTGGGCCGGGGTCAGCGCCGTGGGCGCCTCGATCGGCAGGCCCAGCTGGTCCCAGGCGAGGATCCCACCGGCCATGTTGACGACGTCCCGGTAGCCCATCTGCTCCAGGGTCTTCGTCGCATACGCCGAGCGGGCGCCGCTGCGGCAGTAGACGACGATCGGCGTGCTGCGGTCCGGGATGGCCGCCTCGACCTGCTCCTCGAGCAGGCCGCGTGGGATGAAGACCGCGCCCGGAATCCGGCCGGCGTCCCACTCGACCTGCTCGCGCACGTCGAGCAGCGTGGCGCCGGCGTCGCGGCGGCGGGCCGCCTCCGGGGCGTCGACCTCGCGGATGGCGGCCTGGGCCCCTCGCAGGAGGTCGGAGGATGAGTACGTCAAGTCGGGACTCCGTGGTGAATCGGAACGAAGCAGGGGATCGCGGTCGGCCGGGCGCGCTGGCGCGGTCGGCCGGGGGACGAGCCGGCGGTCAGGCCGGCGGGCGACACCTGCAGCTGCCCAGCGGGTGCGGGCCGGTCATCGCGCCACCCCTGCGTCGGCCACGGCCGGCTCGGCCGGCATTGGCTTCGATCCATTGACGCTCGCGAGGGCCCCCTGGAGCGTCTCGAGCGACAGCATCGCGCACTTCATCCGGGCCGGGCTGATCTCGATCCCGAGGAGGTCGAGGACGTCCTGCGAGGACATTGCGCGCGCGGCCGCGAGCGGCTTGCCCTTGATCTCGTCGGTCAGCAATGACGCCGAGGCCTGGCTGATGGCGCAGCCGCGACCGGTGAACCCAACCCCCGCGATCTGGCCGTCCGCCACGCGCAGCTGGAGCGTGAGGCGGTCACCGCACAGCGGATTCGAGCCCTCCTGCGAGACGGTCGCGCCATCGAGGACCCCGAAGTTGTGGGGCCGCCGGTAGTGCTCGAGGATGTAGTCGCGGTACAGGTCGTCCATCTTGGCGTGCGGAGTGTAGTGCTCAGACGCCGAAGATGCGCTTGACCTCGCCGATCCCGGCGATCAGCGCATCGATGTCAGCGCGGGTCGTGTAGACGTTGAAGCTCGCGCGCGCCGTGGCCGGCAGGTCGAGGCGCTCGTGGAGCGGCATCGTGCAGTGGTGGCCGGCACGGATCGCGACGCCCGAGCCGTCGAGGACCTGCGCGACGTCGTGCGGGTGGACGCCCGGGATCGTGAACGGGATCACCCCGCTCCGAATCGACAGATCCCGCGGTCCGTACGTCACGACGTCCGGAAGCTCGCGATCGAGGCGCTCGAACGCGTGCTCGAGCAGCTCGCGCTCGTGGACTCGAACGCGCTCCATGCCGAGGGTCATCAGGTACTCGGCCGCGGCCCCGAGGCCGATCGCCGCGCCAACGTCGGGCGTCCCGGCCTCGAACTTCGTCGGGATCTCGTTGAACGTCGCCCGTCGGAGGTGGACCTCGCGGATCATCTCGCCGCCGGCCAGGAACGGTGGCATCGCCTCGAGCAGCTCGCGTCGCGCCCACAGCCCACCCGAGCCGGTCGGGGCGAGCATCTTGTGACCGCTGAAGGCGTAGAAGTCGCAGCCGATCGCCCCGACATCGACCGGCACGTGCGGCACGGCCTGGGCGCCGTCGACGAGGACGAGGGCACCGGCCTCGTGGGCCAGGCGCGTCATCTCGACGACCGGATTGAGCGGTCCGAGCGTGTTCGAGACGTGGGTGAAGGCGACGAGCTTGGGCTTCAGGCGCAGCAGGACCTCGAAGACGTCGAGCCGGAGGCGGCCGTCGTCGGTGATCGGGATGAACTCGAGGTCGCCGTCGTTCTCCTGGGCCAGCAGCTGCCACGGCTCGAGATTCGCGTGGTGCTCCATCTCGGTCAGGACGATCGCATCGCCGCGGCCGATGTTCCGACGGCCCCACGAGTAGGCCACGAGGTTGATGGCCTCGGTCGCGTTGCGGGTGAAGACCAGCTCGTGCGCATCGGGCGCGTTGATGAACCGGGCGACCATCGCCCGCGCGGCCTCGTAGGCCGCCGTCGCCCGCTCGCCGATCTCGTAGATGCCGCGGTGGACGTTGGCGCCGTACTCGCGGTAGTAGGAGTCCATCGCCGCAAGGACGACCTCGGGCCGCTGGCTCGTCGCGGCCGAGTCGAGGTAGACGAGCGGCCTGCCATGGGACTGGGTCCGCAGGATCGGGACGTCGGCCCGGACGACGTCCGGATCGAGCTGCCCGTTCCGGATCCGCCCTCCGAACTCGACCTCCGGCGTCGCCACGACCGTCATCGCCCGTTCCTCCGCCCTAGCGGGCTGCCTCGACGCGCTCGCCGAGGGCAGGATGCGTGGTGTCCGCGTGGCCGTCGTGCTCTTCGGCCTCCGGCCCGCGCGGCACGAAGAGTGCCTCGTCGGGCGCATCCGTCGAGAGCCCTGCCTCGCGCATCAGTGGGCCGTAACCCTCCTCCTCGAGGCGGAGGGCCAGCTCCTTGCCGCCGCTCTTCACGATCCGGCCCTGGGCCAGGACATGCACGACGTCGGGCTGGATGTAGTTGAGCAGTCGCTGGTAGTGGGTGATGAGCAGGATCCCGAGGCTCGGGTTGCGCATCGCGTTCACGCCGTCGGCGACGATCCGGAGGGCGTCGATGTCGAGGCCCGAATCCGTCTCGTCGAGGATCGCCATCTCCGGCTCGAGCATCGCCATCTGGAGCATCTCGAGACGCTTCTTCTCGCCGCCCGAGAAGCCCTCGTTGACGTAGCGGGTCACGAAGCTCTCGTCCATCCGAAGGAGCGCCAGCTTCTCGCGCATCTTGCGGCGGAACTCGAGCATCGAGACGCCGCCGCGGGTCGGATCGGTCGGGTCGACGTCGGACGACTTGTCGACGCCCTGGAGCCGGGCGTTCATCGCGCTCCGGATGAAGCTGGCGACGGACAGGCCGGGGATCGCCGTCGGGTATTGGAACGCCAGGAACATCCCGAGCCGGGCCCGCTTGTCCGGGCTGAGCCCGAGGACGTCGCGACCCTTCCAGGTCACCTGGCCGGCATTCACGACATACGCCGGGTGGCCCATGAGGGCGTAGGCGAGGGTCGTCTTGCCCGAGCCGTTCGGGCCCATGATCGCGTGGACCTCGCCGGGCGCGACCTCAAGGTCGATGCCCTGGAGGATCTCACGCACCGGCGCGGCGGCGACCGCGACCCGGAGGCCACGGATGACGAGGCGGTTGTCGGTGTCGGTCACGGTCAGGTCATGGCTCCTTCGAGACGCGCATCGGGCGAGGTGGACGAGGGCTCGACGTTGGCGAGCGGGATGCGCGGCGGGACCAGATCGGCAAGGGTCACGCCGTCGAGTGCGCCGGCGACGGCATCGCGGACGCGGACCCACAGGAAATTGACGGTGCACGACGAGGTCCGGCCGCAGAGATCGGCGTGATCGTGCGTGTCCGTCGCGCAGATCATCGGGGCGAGGGGGCCCTCGAGGGCCCGCAGGACCTCGCTCATGTGGATCGACCCGGGCGGGCGCGCGAGCTCGTAGCCGCCGTGCGCGCCCCGCGTCGAGACCACCAGGCCCGCGTCACGGAGCACGAACGCCAGCTGCTCGAGGTACGCCCGCGGCATGTCCTCGGCCGCGGCGATCTCCGCCAGCGAGGCCGGCCCGCGGCCGAAGTGCCGACCGAGCTGCACCATCAGCCGCACGCCGTACTCGCCCTTCGTGGAGAAGGCGACGGCGCCGGTGCCGTGGAACGTCGGTCGCGTGCTGGGCTGCGGCAGGGGAAGGTTCCTCAATCCCGACTCGAAAGGTGGGGATTGAGTGTACGGCGGGGCTCGTGGAGGCGCAACGCCGTGACAGCGGACTCCCTGCCCTCTCCTGGTGGGAACCTGTCAGGCTGGAGCCGACCTCGGAACCCGGATCGTGGGCCGCGGCGTCTCTTGGCGGCGGCGAGTCGGCCGACCCTCCTCCAAACGATGCATCGATCGGAGCATCCCATGTCCCGTCGCCTGTCCATTGTCGTCCTCGCGGCCGCCGCGGTGCTCGCGGCCTGCAGCCCGGGCGCCACGCCGTCCCCGACGCCCGGCACGCCGACCGGACCGCCGGGCCCGCCATCCCCCTCCCCGGGCGCGAGCGGCGTCGTCGTGACGATCGACGTCACCGGCGAGACCTACAGGATCCTGCTCACCGATCCCGCGGACATCCAGGTCGCACGCGACCTGCTCGACGGGAAGGCGGCGCCCGGGATCCCGAACGGCAAGGTCGTGCGCGGCGACCCGGGCGTCAACACCGGGTACTCGTGGTCCATCGATCCGTCGGACATCGAGTGGGCCGACATGACGATCGAGCTGTGCGACGGCAAGCCGTCCGACGTCGAGGCCAACGAGATCAGCGGCGATCGCTTCTGCCCGTGGTCGGCCAAGGTCGTCGCGGTCGAGCCGTACGGGGGCTGACGCGACCCGACCGATTCGAGCCATTCGGCTCTCAACGCGGGCGCCCGTCGGGCCCGACTGTGGGCTCGTGACGACCGCCACGCCCGGTCCCGCCCGCCGTGCTCCGGCGCTGCCGTACTCGCCCCTGATGCGGCGCGTGATCCGGCCGCTGCAGCGCGGATTCCTGGTGCTGAACCGGTGGTTCATGGCCCCGGCCCTCCGAGCCGGGCTCGGGCCGCTCATCGGCAACCCGGTGACGGGGCACGTGATGCTGCTGCGGACGCACGGCCGCCGGACCGGCCTCCTCCGCGAGGCGCCGCTCGGGTACGTGATCCTCGACGGTGCGGTGTACTGCGTCGCCGGCTACGGCGAGGCCACGCCGTGGGTCAGGAACCTCGAGGCCGACCCCGAGGTCGAAGTCGTCCTGCCGGCACGGACGTTCCGAGGCCATGCCGCCGTGGTCATCGACGACGCCGAGTGGCTGGCCGCCTACCGCGAGCTGATCGCGAGCTTCGGCGTCGTGGGCCATGTCGTCGACGGGGACCCGGCCACGACGGACGACACGACGCTCCTGGCGACGCATCGCTCGCTGCCCGTGGTCCGGATCCGGCCGATCGCCGCGGAGATGCCGCTCGAAGCGGGGCCGTGGGATCCGGGCGGTCGAGGCTGGCTCGTCGCGAACGCCGTGGCGATCGCCGTGACGGTCCTCGCGTTCGCGGTCGCCGGCCGGCTGGGACGAGGGACTCGCGGCCGGCGCTAGGCAGAGCCGCCCAGGGCGGCCAGGTGCTCGCGGTCGTGGCCGACAGCGATCTCGAGGAGGCGCTCGACGTCCACCCGGCCGTACGTGGCGTGGATCCCGGTTCGCCGCCAGCCCGCCTCGTCGAGGCGGGCCAGGCGGTCGAGGGTCGCCGAGCGTCGGATCCGGAACAGCTCCAGGGCGGCCTCAAGCGTCTCGGAGCCCGGCCCATCCCAG
>JBQGDI010000029.1:0-10438 GCA_052038965.1 Candidatus Limnocylindrales bacterium
GCTGGAACCAGCAGGTCTTCACGATCCTCTCGGAGCTGATCGCCGCGAACGCCAACCAGCGGCGCCGGAGCATCGTCGTCCTGGCCGACCGGGACAAGGTCCAGATGGACGACGAGATTCGCACCCGGATCCCCGACACCAGGGGCACGAAGATCGTCTGTCGCTCCGGCAGCCCGGTCGATCTCGACGAGATCGACATCGCCAACATCCAGCAGTCGCGCTCGATCATCGTCCTCGCACCGGAGGTCGACGAGCCGGACGTCGAGGTCATCAAGACGATCCTTGCGATCACGAACGACCCGAACCGCCGCGCCGCGCCATACCACGTCGTCGCCGAGCTCCACGACGGTCGCAACCTCGAGGCCACGAAGCTCGTCGGCCGCGACGAGGTCGAGCTGGTCGTCGTCGGCGACGTCGTCTCGCGGATCATCGCCCAGACGAGCCGCCAGACGGGCCTCTCGATCGTGTATGGCGAGCTGCTTGACTTCGGGGGCGACGAGATCTACTTCAGCAGCCAGCCGCGGCTGGCCGACCGGACGTTCGGCGAAGCCCAGCTGGCGTTCGACGACTCGACCCTCATCGGCGTCGCGACGCCCGAGGGCGAGACTCGCCTGAACCCGCCGGCCTCGACGGTCATCGGTGGCGGGTACCGGCTCATCCTCGTCGCCGCCGACGATGACGCCGTGCGCCTCCACGACGGTCCGCCGCTGCCCATCGACGAGGACGCGATCGTGACCGGGGTTCGCCCGACCGCGCGACGGGAGGCGACGCTCGTGCTCGGCTGGAACCACCGCGTCGCCCAGGTCGCCCGCGAGATCGACGGCTACGTCGCCCCGGGATCGTCGCTGACGCTCATCTCGGACGACCCGGTGGCCGCGAGCTCGGTGGACGCGCTGCGGGCGGCCCTCGTCAACCAGGCGCTGTCGTTCGTACCCCGGTCCAGCACCAGTCGCGACGTCCTCGATGCCATCGACCTGCCGCAGTTCCAGCACGTCCTGGTCGTCAGCCCGACCGACCGCTACGACCCCCAGCGGGCCGATGCCCGGACGATCGTGACGCTCCTGCATCTGCGTGACATCGCCGCTGCCGTTGGGCACCCGTTCTCGATCACCTCGGAGATGGCCGACGTGCGGAACCGCGCGCTCGCCGAGGTCACCCGCGCCGACGACTTCATCGTCTCGGATCGGCTCATCAGCCTGCTGCTCAGCCAGGTCGCCGAGAACAAGAAGGTCAACGCGGTCTTCGCCGACCTGTTCGACGCGGAGGGGGCGGAGGTCTACCTGCGCCCGTCCGGGGACTACGTCGTTCCGGGCCGCCCCGTGTCGGTGGCCACCGTCGTCGAATCGGCCAGGCGGCGTGACGAGGTGGCCATCGGCTATCGGCTGCGCTCCGAGGCCTTCGACGCGGCCCGGGCCTACGGGGTCCACGTCAACCCGCGCAAGAGCGCGCAGGTGACGTTCGAGCCCGAGGACCGGATCATCGTCCTCGCGGAGGGATAGGCGACCGTTCCCGCGTCGATACCAGATCGAGTCCAAGATGGACGCGTGAGACGCGATCGACGCGCGCTGCTCGCCCTGTCCCTGGTGGTGCTGCTCGTTGCGGCGATCGCGGCCGTGATGGGCCTTGGACCCCCCGGCCAGGGCCGGGAGTCCCCGGGATCGGCGTCTGGCCGCGCAACCACGAGCGCGCCGTCGAGCTTGCCGCCGACCCTCGCCACGAGCTCGCCCCTCGCTTCGACGCCCTCGCCCGCCGCACCCTCGCCTGCCCCGTCGTCCCCGGGCCCCACCCCCGGCTCGGCGATCGTGCCGGGACGGGTCGATCGGACGAGCATCGACCTCGTCGCGACCTACGACGTGGACGTCGAGCTCGACTCCAGCGGCGGGCGGCTGGCCGTCGACGCGCGCCTCGCGGTGACGAACGCGTCAGGCTCCGACGTCGACCGGATCGAGCTGAACACGATCACCGGCCCGCGCGGTGACCTCCGGCTCCGCGCCGTGCTCGTGGACGGCGAGCCGGTCGAGGCCGGCATCGATGACCAGACCATCCGGGTGCCGTTGGGTGGCCTCCTGCCGGACGGCGCGACCGTCGCGCTGCGGGTCGAGCTTCGGGCCCGGATCCCGCGAACCCTTGCCGGCTCGAACTGGCTGTTCGCGGAGGTCGGTGGCATCACGCAGCTCAGCCGCTGGCTGCCGTGGGTCGGCCTGCACCGGCCGTTCGATCGTCCGAACCACGGCGACCCATTCTTCACGGCCTTCAGCCCGCACGTCGTCGTCCGGATCACCACGGACCGCCCGATGGCGATCGCCACCCCCGGCGACCGCATCGCGACGGGCGGCCTGACCCAGACGTTCGAGGCCCGTGACGTCCGGGACTTCCCGATCGTCGCGAGCCCGGCGTTCGAGATCCGGGAGCGCCGCGTCGGCGACTGGACGCTGCGGGCCTTCGTCCGCGACGGGTTTCCGACCCGGACGGTCCTGGACCAGGCGGAGGATGCCCTCGAGCGAATGAGCGAGCTCGCGGGCGACTACCCCTACCGGACGCTGGCGATCGTCCAGACCGCCGGTGGCTACGCCCTCGAGGGACCAGGCATGATCTGGATTCCCACCGGGATGAGCGGGACGACCCTCCGCTGGAACGTCTACCACGAGGTCGCGCACCAGTGGTTCTACGGGCTCGTCGGGTCGGACCATGCCCGCGACCCCTTCGCCGACGAGGCGGTCGCGACGCACCTCGGCCAGGTCGTCTCGGGGATCTGGCGCACGACCGCGTGCCCCGAGCGCCGCCTCGACCTGTCGATCTACCGCTACAGCGCCGCATGCTACTTCGGCCAGGTCTACGTCCACGGCGCTGAGCTGCTGCAGGCGGTCCGCCGGGCGATGGGCAGCGGCGCCTACTGGCGCGCGATCCGCGCCTACGTCCAGGACCACCAGTTCTCGCTGGGTTCCACGGCCGAGCTGCTCGAGACCTTCCAGCAGCTCGCCGAGACGAACCTCAGGCCGATCCTCGCGCCGCGCTTCCCGAGCCTGTTCTGAAGTCGCCGGGCATCACGCGCCCACCGCCGGCAAGTCCACGAGATGCGCCGTACGGCGAATGGACGCAGCAAGGCGACCGGGAGCGTCCCCGGGTTGACGACGGGTGGAGCATCGGGCCATGCCCACCAGCCCACGCCGCTTCTGCTGCGATGAGGACCTCGCGATCATCGGGTATGACGGCCGCGACGCGCAAAAGGACCTCGCCGCGTGGCGCAGCCGCGGCCCGCGACGGACGACGCAGGAGCTGATCGACAGCGTCCGCGCTCACGGCGTGGAGGGCACGACCGTGCTGGACGTGGGTGCGGGGGTGGGCGCGGTGCACACGGCCCTGCTCGAGGCCGGCGCTGCGACCGCCATCGACGTCGATGCTTCTCGCGAGTACCTCGCCGTCGCGCACGCCGAGGCCGAACGACGCGGGCTCGCCGACCGCGTGGCGTACCGCTACGGTGACCTCGTCGAGCTGGCTGCCGATGTCCCGCGATCCGACATCGTGACCCTCGACTCGGTCGTCTGCTGCTATCCGTTCCTGCCTGCCCTCATGGCGGCAGTGCTGAGCGTCAGTCCACGCCTGGTGGGCCTCACCTATCCCCGCGACGCGTGGTGGATGCGGACGTACGTGCAGCTGTACAACTTGGTCGAGGCGTTGCGTCGCAGCCCGGCCCGCTACTTCGCCCATCGCCACCGAGACTTGCGCAACCTGATGACCGCTGCCGGGTACGAGGAGATCTACGACGGCGGATCAGCCGCCTGGAGAGTGGTTCTCTACGGCCGGGGCGACGGGAACAGGGCGCCGTCCGCCTGAGTGTCGGGCGCTGTGGTCACCAGGCGGGAGTCAAGATCTGGGTCAACGGCTGATCTCGCCCGGGGGTCGACGTCGAAGATACCCGACGCCAGGAAGGAGAGACGAACGATGGCTTCGCTCGTTGTCGGAACGTTTCTGACGCTAGATGGCGTGATGCAGGGCCCAGGCGGTCCCGACGAGGACCGCGACGGCGGATTCGCTCATGGCGGATGGTCCGTCGGCTATTGGGACGAAGCCATGGGGCAGATCATCACGGCGTGGACCGCACAGGCCGACGCCCTGCTCCTCGGACGAGCGACCTACGAGATCTTCGCCGCGCACTGGCCGCACGTCCCCGATGACGATCCGATCGGCGGGGTGCTGAACCGCATCCCCAAGTACGTGGCCTCCACCACGCTCAGGACGTTGGACTGGCGCAACTCGACGCTCATCGACGGCGACGTGCCGAGGGCGGTGGCCGCCCTCAAGGATGCGCGGACCGGCGAGATCCAGGTCCATGGGAGCGGCGGGCTGCTGCAGACCCTGATCGAGCACGACCTCGTCGACGAGTATCGCCTGTGGACCTTCCCGGTCCTCCTCGGCAACGGCAAGCGGCTCTTCGCCACCGGAACGATTCCCGCCGGGCTCGAGCTCGTCGACAGCACGACATCATCCACCGGCGTGGTCATCAGCCGCTATCGCCGCGCAGGCGAGGTCAAATCCGGCGAGTTCGCGGTCGACGAGCGCGGGGGCGTCGAGGCGCTCTGGACGGACACGGAAGAGCGCTGATCGCCGGGCGCCGAAGTGGCGCCGCTGCCCGGACTCGGGCACTTCCTCCTACGCGACGCGGAACCATCGGTCGAACGATTGATGGTCGCGTGGCTCCAGCGGCGGCCAAGGGCGCCGGTTCGTCGCAATGCGGACCGTTGGTTCACCGCGGGAGCGGGAAAGACCGTCTGGCTCAGTACCGCTTGAGGATCTGCTGCATCTGTTCGATCTCTCGGGTCTGGCTCTCGACGATATTCCCGCACAGTTCGATGATCTCTGGGTCAGTGAGAGCGGACTCCTGGCAGACGAGCACGGCCCGCGAATGATGCGGGATCATCGAGTCGAGGAACCCTTTGTCGCCGACGAAGGTCTCCGTACGCGCGAGCAGGAAGCCGCCAACCAGGAGGACAGCGAGAGCCCCAACGGTAACCACGTTCAGGCGCGGATCCTTGAACATGCCGCGCATCGCTCCGAACATGATCAGGCCCATCGCCCCGATTCCGGTCAGCGAGATGTAGAAGTTGCTCGCGTTCAGGTAGAAGTGGTCGAGTGATCGAACCTGTTCGAGGCTGATCACGAGCATCGCGATCAGGCTGGCAATGAGGGTCGCGCCGAAGCGCAGATAGGGTCGGGTCATCGTCCTCTCAGTGGCGCCATCCACCGCACCAGATGGTCGATGGGGGCATCCCGAAATCACCCAACAGCTACTGCCACGAACCTCGCACCTGGCATGCAGGCCGATGCCTGGTCTGTGGAGCGCAGCGAAGCCGAGACCGCACGACGCCGGGCCGATAGGGGTCCATTTCGCGACCTGGTCGGGCGATCAGGAAGAAGACCACGACACGTCGTCGTGCGTGCACCGTCGAACCGCACATGTCGTGGTGTGGGAGATTGGTACCGCATACCGGATTCGAACCGGTGATCTCCGCCTTGAGAGGGCGGTGTCCTAGGCCTCTAGACGAATGCGGCACGACGGCACCGGCCGTGGGACGGCCGGGCAGGCGGGCATTCTACCAAGGGTCGTGGGGACGGGCGCGGGCGAGCGGGACGGGCGAGAGTTGGGCGGGCGAGCCCGTCAGAGCCGGTTGGCCTCGAGGAAGCTGCGGACCGCGTCGGCGACCTGGGCATAGCCCTCCTCGCCGAGGATCAGCCCGAAGTGGGAATGCGCTCCGAACGGCTCGAACGGCGCGTCAAGCCACGTCGCGAGCCGCTCGGCCGACTCGAGCGGCACGGTCCGGTCGATCCCGCCGGCGATGACCAGGCGCGGCACGGTCGCCAGGGCGGCCGGGTCGACGTGGATGCCCCGGAGCATCGCCCGGCGCGCGCGACCTGACTCGTGGGGCTTCTGACCCATGAGGTGCTGGATCCGCAGGACGTCGGCGAGCGACAGGTCGCGGTGGTCACGCTGGAGGCGCTCCGGCAGCGTCGTCCAGCCGAGCAGCGACGGGCCGAACAGCTCCGGGATCTCGCGGATGACGTGCGGCTGGGTCCGTTCGCGGATCGCAGCCGGCAGCTCCGGCGCGATGAGGACGATGCCGCCGATCGGCCGCCGCTCCGCGGCCTTGAGCGCCAGCAGGCCGCCCATGCCGTGGCCGACGACCACGACGCCCGGGCCAAGCCGCGTCATGGCCGCCGCGACGTCGTCGACGAACGACTCGAACGACAGCTCGGCGGGGTCGGCGGTCTGGCTCCAGTGGTGGTTCCGGAGATTGAGGGCGTGCCCCTCCCAGCCGCGGCTCGCGAAATAGCCGAGGAAGCGCTCCCAGACCCACGACCCACCCAGCTCGCCGTGGACGAACAGCAGCGGCTTCCGCCGTGACCGGCGCTCGGGCAGCCACGACTCGATGTACAGCCCGCGTTCGGGCAGCTCGATCTCGTCCTTCCGGACCGGCCGGCTCGGTGGCGGCAGCGTGGCGTCGGGGCTTGCGGTCATGGACACCTCCGGGCTCGAGCCCTACTCAAGCGGGTTGATGACGAGGCCGGTGAGGGCCTTCGGGTAGATGTACGTGCTCTTCTGGGGCATCACGTCGCCGTCCGCTGCGACGGCCACGATGTCCGACGCGGGCGTCGGCTCGAGGAGCAGAGCGGCCGAGGCCGTCGAGGTGCCATCGCCACCGGCGCTCGTCGGCGCGGCGGCCCCGGCGACCCAGCCGATGGCCTCCCGGGCGTCGCGGGTGTAGGCGATCCGGCCGCCGTCGGCCAGCGCCTCGGCATCCAGCCCCATGAGGCGCTCGATGGCCACGCCGGCGATCGTCACATCGAGCCGCCGGAGGGCCGGGCCACCGGGGGGCAGCCATCGCTCGAGCACGTCGCGGCGCGCGGTGAGGATCGCGCCGCCTCGCCGCGTCCACAGGCCGAACCGGCCGCGACCCCCGGGCCGGTCCCCCGCGCCGAACTCGGCGACGAGATCGTGGGCGCCGACGCCAGTCCGGACGGCGAACAGGTCGGGAAGGCCGGCGAGCATCGCATCGACGACCGGCTCGCCCAGGCCAAGGAGGACCCGATGCGTGGCCAGGACGGTCAGCGGCCCGGCGATGGGCTCGAGAAGCAGCATCAGGATCTCCGCCCACGCCGGGTCGTCCTCGATGACCGGACCGCGTCGCCGTTCCGTGGCGTAGCGGAGCGCCGTCTCGTAGCGATGGTGGCCATCGGCGAGGGTGATCGGGGCCCGGCCGATCAGCTCGCACAGCTCTGCGACCGGGGATCGACCGTCGACGGCCTCTCCGACCGGGACGACCCAGAGGCGGTGCTCCACGCCATCGTCGTCGACCACGGTCTCGATCGAGGGGGCCGCGGTCAGGTCCCCGAGAAGGTCGGCCGCGCGCCCCGTCCCATCCTCGTACATGCCGACGACCGGGCTCGTGTTCACGCCCGTTGCCCGAAGCACCCGGTAGCGGTCCTCCTTGGGCTCCGAGAGCGTCCGCTCGTGCGCGCGGATGCCCGCATTGCGGCCGAACGGCTCGAGCCGGACCCGCGCGAAGACGCCGCGGCGCGTGATCCGCCGTTCGGTCCCGGGCACCGTGTAGACCTGCTCGTACGGGTAGAGCGACGGACGCGGATCCCGCCGGAGCGTCCCATCGGACCGCCAGGCAGATAGGACGTGCGCCGCACGTCGATAGCGCTCGTCTGGCGGGTCGCCCGGCTCGTCCTCCGGGAGATCCAGCCGGACGACGTTGCGAGGGTCGCGGGCGACGAGCCGACGGCGCGCCTCGGCATCGATGACGTCGTACGGCGGTGCCACGACGGCGGCGAGATCCGGGACGACCTCGGGCGAGTAGCGGAGCGCCCGGAACGGGCGGATCGTGGGCACGGGCGGCAATCGTACGATAGCGGCGGCGTCCCACCGCCGACGTGGCCGGGCCCGCGCAACTTCTCGGCGCCGCCCGGCGTCAACGCTGCTGCCGCCCACTGGGAGACGGTGGGGCGGCGCCGTGCAGCCTGCATCGAGGAGCCTCGTGCCCCGATCCCGCGCCATCTCGCTCCGAAGCCCCCGACGACGCCTCGGCGCCTTCGCTCGGCCGCTGGTCGCGCTCGTCGCCCTCGGCATCGCCGTCGGGCCCTTCGCGGATCTCGCAGCGGCCGCCGAGGGCCTGACCATGGAGGCCCGGGTCCTCCTCCAGGGCCACACCCGCAACGGGTCGTGGATGGGCATCGAGGTCACCCTCCAGAACGATGGGCCACCGATCCGCGGCGAGCTCCGGCTCGACGCGAGCCAGGAGGCGCGGACCCGGTTCTCGATGGCCGTCGACCTCCCGACCGGCTCCCGCCAGGTCTACGTCCTCCACGCCCAGCCGCCGTCGTTCGGCCGGGTCGCGACGGTCAACCTCGTCGAGAGCGACCGCGTCCTGGACTCCGCCGACGTCGCGTTCCTGACCCATGAGCAGTCGCAGCTCATCGTCGGCATCGTCGCGGAGCGGCCACAGGCCATCGTCGGCGAGCTGGACCTGCCGCTGTCGACGTCGGGCGCGCCGGCCGTCGTCGTGCCGCTGGCCATCGCCGACCTGCCCGGGACCGCCCCGGCGTGGAGCGCCATCGACCGGCTCGTCTGGCAGGACGTCGACAGCAACCGACTCTCGCGGGAGCAGCTCGACGGGCTCCGGCGCTGGATCGCCGCGGGTGGCCGCCTCGTGATCGCCGGCGGCACGGCCGGCATCGGGACCCTGAACGGCTTTCCCGACGATCTCCTGCCCTACCGGCCGACCGCGACGCTCGACATCGACGCTGCCAGCCTGACCGGCCTGCTCGGCACGCTGCCCGACAGCGCGGCCAGCCTGCCGGCCATGGCCGGCGCCCTGGCCCGCGGACGCGCGCTCGTGAGCTCCGGTGACCAGGCCGTCGCCGCGGAGCTGGCCTACGGCAGCGGCCGGGTCACGATCCTGGGCTTCGATCCCGCGACGCCGTGGCTCGCCGAGAGCCAGGCCGTCGAGGGGCTGTGGCGGGGGCTGCTTCCGGCGCGAGGTTCTGAGAGCTCGCTCTTCTACGACGACTCGCAGATCGTGAACTCGGTGTACCAGCTGCCGGCGCTTGCGCTGCCGCCAATCGGCGGCCTGCTCGTCCTCCTGGGTGCCTACATCCTCGTCATCGGACCGCTCAACTACCTGATCCTGAGGCGCATCGACCGGCGCGAATGGGCCTGGATCACGATGCCGGTCCTCGTCCTCGCGTTCGCCGCCGTGGCCTTCGGCTACGGCTCGGCGCTTCGCGGGACCGACATCGTCGTGAACGAGGTCGCCGTGGTCCGCGGCGCGCCGGACACGACCGAGGCCTCCGCCCAGGTCTACTTCGGCGTCTTCTCGCCGACCCGCTCGTCGTACCTCGTCGAGGTCCCCGGCGGGGCCCTGCTCGCGGCCCCGATCACCGACCCGTTCGGCGGCGACGGCTCCATTCTCGACGTCCTCCAGGGCACGGGGCCGGAGCGGCCGTCGGCGGTCCGCAACCTCAATGTCGGGACGGGTTCGCTGCGCACGATCCGGGCCCAGGTCGCGGCAACCGGCCCGCGAATGCGGGCGACCCTGCAGCTTTCTGGCTCGACCCTCAGCGGCACCTTCGAGAACGCCTCGGAGCAGACCCTGGAGAGCGTCGCGATCGTCCTCGGATCGTCGGTCGCGGCGCTCGGCGACGTCGCACCGGGTGCGACCGTCCCGGTTCGCCTGACGATCGCGACCAACCCCTTCGGCGCCGGCATCCCCGACCAGGTGATCGGCACGTCGTTCGACCAGGGGACGGAGGCCGGCATCCGGCGCCAGGTCCGCTACAACCTCGTCTCCCAGCTGACCTACGACCCCAACGGCATGTTCACCGGCCAGCTGCCCGGCGACCAGGCCGTCATCCTGGCGTTCGGACGGGCGACCCAGCTCGGCGTCACCGTGTCGGGCGTCCAGCCCCGGCGGCAGTCCAACGTCATGTACTACGTCCCGGTCGACATCTCGGTCCGGGGCGACGTGACCTTCGCCGGTGACCTCATCCGGTCGACCGTCATCTCGGCCGACGCGATGTTCTTCGGCAAGGAGCGGGGCTTCCTCAGCATGGACGCCGGCGAGGCGGTCGTCGCCTACCGCCCCATCCCGTTCGAGGGGACGTTCAGGGTCTCGGAACTGCGGCTCGGCCTGACCCAGGGCGGCGGGGTGCTGATGGCCGGTGGGAAGGAGCTCGAGCCGTTGCCGTCGATCCCGATCGCCTGCACCGATCTCGCCGGCACGATCCCCGAGGGCTGCGAGCCGCCTCGCCAGGACTTCATGCCCGAGGTCGAGATCTTCGACCGGACCGGCGAGGGCGAATGGGTCCGGCTGCCGCGGATGACCCCGGAGACCGCGTACCAGGTGACCGACCCGCCGAGCTACGTGGACCCGGTCACCGG
>JBQGDI010000030.1:0-11269 GCA_052038965.1 Candidatus Limnocylindrales bacterium
CACCAGGTCGGCCGTGCCGCTGAATTCGGCGAGGCCGGCGACGCCGTCCGCGTGCCGCTGGTCGACGACGTCGGCAAGGCCGGCCACGGCAAACGACTCCCTCGCCCGCTCGACCTTGGCCGCATCCACGTCGAAGGTCACCAACCGACCGCCGTTCGCCCTCGCCGCGAGGGCCAGCCACAGTCCGGAGTAGCCGCCGCTGGTTCCAACCTCGACGATCGTCCGCGCACCCGTCGCCAGCGCAAGCGTCAGCAGGAACTGGCCCGTCTCGGGGGTGATCGCCCGGAGGCGTCGCGAGTGCGGCGTGCCGTCGCCGCGATCCTGCGCGTCGCGGGCCTCGAGGCCGGCCATGACCGCGCGGACCTGCTCGGGAACGGGGTTCACGGCGCGATGGTAGACACTCTGGCCCGCGGGCCGTCCCGGTCGACCCGTCAGTCGAGGCGGCGGATGACGCCGATCAGCTTCCCCTGGATCCGCACGTCGTCATAGAACTGCGGCGCGTAGTTGGGGTTGGCCGGCTGCAGCCGGACGCGGTCCTTCTCGCGATAGAAGCGCTTGAGGGTGACTGCGTTCTCCTCGACCTGGGCGACGACGATGTCGCCGTTGCGGGCCGTGGTCTGGGGCCGGATGAGGACGAAGTCACCGTCCGCGATGTGCTCCTCGATCATCGAGTCGCCTCGCACCCGCAGGACGTAGGCATCGCCACTCGGCGCGAGGAGGTCCGGGACGGCGATCGATTCCGACGCGTCCTGGTACGCCTCGATCGGCCCGCCCGCGGCGATCTCGCCGACGATCGGCAGGACGTGCGCCTCGGCGGTCACCGACTGGGGCACGAGCTCGCTGGTCAGGCCAAGCTGGATGGCTGCCGTCGGCGTCAGCCGGATCGCCCGCGACTGCGCGGCGCCTCGTTCCAGATAGCCCTCCCGCTCGAGGATCTGGAGGTGGTGATGGACCGCGGAGGTCGAGCTGAGCCCGACCGCCAATGCGATCTCGCGGACCGACGGTGGGTAGCCCCTGGCGCGGAGCGTGGCCGCGATGTAGTGGAGGATCTTCAGCTTCCGTTCGGCGTCATGCCTGGTCAACGTCGCGACTCCTTGGGCGGCTTGGACCATCATACCGAACGGGTGTTCGATGTCAAGACGGGAGAGCCAGCACCGCCTCAGCCCGGATCGTCGGTGATGGCCGTCGCGACGAACTGGCTACGACACTCCTCGCGAGCCTGGACGTCGGGCGGCGTCGGAGCCGCCGCCGGCCAGGCGTCGTCGAAGACGTAGTGGCAGGTCTCGGCGGCCGGATCCAGCAGGTGGCCGGTGACGATGACCCAGCGCGGGGTCGATCCAAGCGACACGGCCGACGTCGGGGCGACGTGGACGAAGAACCACGCGCATTCGGGGTCGGCGCCGCACATCGCCTCCCCGCCGGGGGGGCCCGACCACAGCGCCGAGTTCCGAGGCTCCGGTGGGTAGATGAGCCAGCCGGGCTCGATGTACGGTGCCTCCCAGCCGACGGGCGGCGGATCCCCGAGCCAGCCCCGGACGGCGACGTCAGGGCTCGCGAAGCACAACGGGTCGGCAAGCGTGAACTCGAGAACCGGCAGGGGCGTCATCGTCGGGCAGCCGCTCACCGGGACGTCGGTCGGGGTCGGCCTGGGGGTAGCCGGGACGGTGCTGGCGAGCGGACTCGCGACGGGGATCGCGGTGGCGGGACCAGCGGTCGGCGCGCGGCTGGGTGGGAGCGTGCCGCTGCACGCGAGGACGAGGGACGCACCGACGACAATCAGGCCGAGTCGGCGCATGGGAACCTCCGGATGTGGGACGCGCGAGGGGCCCGATTCGCTTCGCGGGCGCGGCTCCAAGAGCCCGGAGCTCGGGCAGCCACGCTGGTAGACTCCCGGGTCCCAGAGCGGCAACCGACCGTGGTGGACCGCGCACCAGGAGGCAGGGATCGCGTGGCTCGCGGGAAGCGAACGAAGGAACCGACCGAGTCGCCCCGGCGAGGCCCCGGACTCCGCCGGCTGATCGCCGTCGGTGCGCTGCTGCCGTTCGCAGCCCGTGCGCCGCTGTACGCCCGGCTGTTGTGGGCGCTCGTCGCGGATCCCCGCATCCCGGCGACGAGGAAGGCGATGCTCGGCTTCGCGCTCGCGTACATCGCGCTCGGGCGGGACGTCGTCCCGGATCGAGTCCCGTTGCTCGGCCAGTTCGACGACCTCGTCGTCGTGGCCCTTGCGACGCAGCTGTTCCTCGAGGGCCTTGACGAGACCCTCCTCGACGAGAAGCTCCAGGCCGTCGGGCTCCCGCGCGCGGCCTACGACGAGGACATGGCCCGCGTGCGGCGGCTCGTGCCCGGTCCGCTGCGGCGGACGGTGCTGCGGATTCCGGGCGCGATCGAGGTCGCCGGGCGGGCGGTCACCCGGACCGGCATCGCACCGCGGCTGCGCGGCTGGATCGGGTGACGGCCCCGTCCGTGGAGGCGCGTTTCCGCGATCGGGGCGATGATGTGCTGACCACCACGAAGGAGGATTCGTTCGCGTGAAGGTGATCCTGACCAGGGACGTCGCGAAGCTCGGGAAGTCGGGCGAGATGAAGTCGGTCGCCGACGGCTATGCCACGAACTTCCTGATCCCGAACAAGCTCGCCGTCCCGGCCGCTGGCGGGGCCTACCGCGCCTGGCAGCACGACATCGCGTCCCGCGAGGAGAAGCGGACTCGCGAGCGATCGGAGGCCGAGGTGACGGCGAACCGGATCTCCTCCACGACCCTGACGATGGGCGTCAAGGTCGGCGAGGGCGGCAAGCTCTACGGCTCGATCACCTCGAAGGAGATCGCCGAGGCCCTCGGGCGCCGCGGCATCACCGTCGATCGCCACAAGATCGAGCTCGAGGATCCGCTGAAGTCGCTCGGCACGTACAAGGTCGCCATCAAGGTCTACGCCGGGCTGACGCCGGAGGTCACGGTCGTCGTCGAGCCGAAGGGCTGACCCCCACGCCCGCTGGCCCGTGCCAGCGGCCATCACCTCGGCACGAGGGACCTCGCCCGGCGCGCTCCAGGGCCTGAGGAACCGGCGTGTTGACCCAGAGTCGATACCGGTGACCGGCTAGCCGCGGGATCATTGTCCCTGGGACAACATGGCAGCCCCGTCAGCCCTCCGGCGGACGCCGGGGGGCGTCGGAATGTTGCCCCCCGCGCACAACGATCCCCGAATCGTCGTCAGGGCTGTTGACTGCCAGTCAGCGCCGGGAGTCGCGAGCTGGCGAGATCCGGGCCCACGACGACAGTCGGCGACCGCCACTCGGCCCGTGATCCGACACCCGAGCTGGCACGACCGGGCGGACAATCGACGGCGTGGGAGCCAAGGGTATGCAAGGGGAGGGCCACGCGGCCGGTGCGTCCAGGACGATCCTGCACGTCGACCTGGACGCCTTCTTCGCCGCGATCGAGCAGCGTGACCAGCCCGAGCTTCGCGGCAGGCCGGTCGCGGTGGGTCTCGGCGGGCCGAACGACCGGGGGGTCGTGAGCGCCGCGTCCTACGAGGCCAGGAAGTTCGGCGTCCATTCGGCGATGCCGATCCGGACGGCGCGACGGCTGTGTCCCGATTGCATCTTCGTGCCCGTCGACGGCGCGAAGTACCAACGCGTCAGCCGTGAAGTCATGGCGATCCTCCGACGGTTCACCCCGCTGGTGCAGCCGATCTCGATCGACGAGGCCTTCCTCGACGTGACCGCCTCGCGGGCGCTGTTCGGCGACGGGGAGGCGATCGCGCGGCGGATCAAGGCGGCGGTCCGCGACGAGCTGTCGCTCACGGCGTCGGTCGGTGTCGCGTCGACGAAGCTCGTGGCCAAGATCGCCAGCGACCTTCGGAAGCCCGACGGGCTCGTCGTCGTCCCGCCGGGCGAGGAGGCCGCGTTCCTGGCGCCCCTGCCGATCTCCCGGCTATGGGGGGTCGGGCCGTCGACGGCCGCGGCCCTGCGCGACTTCGGCGTCGCGACGATCGGGGACCTCCAGCGAGCCGACCGCTCGGGGCTCGTGCGGCGGCTCGGGAAGCACGGCGGGACGCTCGTCGATCGCGCGCACGGCGTCGATCGGGACCCGGTCGACGACCCCGACGCCGCCAAGTCGATCGGACACGAGCACACGTTCGACGAGGACACGGCCGATGCGGAGGTCCTCGAGCGGACGCTCCTGGCGATGTCCGAGGGCGTCTCCGGCCGACTTCGCCACGCCGGCCTTCGAGCCCGGACCGTGACCGTGAAGATCCGCGACTCCAGCTTCCACACCGTCACGCGTCAGCACGGCCTGCCCGAGCCGACCGACCTGACGGAGGAGATCTGGCGGGCAGCGCTGGAACTGGCCCGGCCGGAGATGCGCGGCAAGCGAATCCGGCTCGTCGGCGTCACCGCATCGGGCTTCGACGAGCGCGAGCAGCTCGGCCTGTTCGAGGCCCTCGAGGAACGGCGCCGGCGCGCGGTCAGGGCCGCGGACGAGGTGCGAGCGCGGTTCGGGCGCCGGGCGATCACCCGCGCACGCCTGCTCAGGACCGGGCTGCCAGCGCCGTTCGAGCGCGACCTCGGTACGGCCGTCGAGCGGCGCGGCGTGCACGCCGAGGACGCCGAGCCTCGTTCGTCACGGCGTGCCCGGCCTCCGGGGGGTCGTGACAGTGAAGCTGGCAAGGAAGGCGTGGAGGATGCACTCGACGAAGAGTCCGGGGCTTGACATCGAACAGGTGTTCGGTCTACGCTCCCGTCGAAACCGAACAGGCGTTCACGGCACCAGTGCCCGGTGACCGGAGCTCGCGTAGCGCCCCCGGAAGGAGTCGCGAACATGGCGATGATCCGCGTCGAGCCGGTCGAGGTCTCGGTTCGTGCCGACTGGTTTGACGGTCGGCCGCGCGAGGTCGTCGTGGCAGGTCAGCGCCTGCCCGTGCTGGAGCTGGTCGGCGTCCGGGACGAGAGCGCCGCGTTCCCGGTCGTCGTCGGGCCGCGAACCCTGTTCGAGGTCGAGACGGAGGTCGCCCGCCTGCGCCTCGCATTCCGGCACCGCTCGCGGCGCTGGACGCTCGAGGCGTTGGAGGCGCACCAGGCGGCCTGACGCGGCCTCGTCGTCGACGCCGGCGGGAGTGCCCTCGCGCCGGCTGCCCGGACAGCGATCCTCCCGGGCCGGGTGTCGGATGTTGGGGTGGGCGGCGCCGGTGACGCGCCCACCCCGTGTCCGACCGCCATAATCCGGTACGTGCATCCGGGATCCCCGTTCCGCGACCTCACGGTCGCCGAGTTCATCACGCGCCTCTCGTCGGACGAGCCCGTTCCGGGTGGCGGCAGCGCCTCGGCTGTCGCGGCGTCGCTCGCGGCCGGCCTCGTCGCGATGGTGGCGGCTCTGTCTCAGGGTCGACCGAAGTACGCCGATCACGCCGCCCTCCACGTTCGGGCCGTGGCCGATGGCCGCGCCCTCGCCGACCGGCTGCTCGCGCTTGCCGACGAGGACGCCGACGCGTATGCCGGGTTCGGCGCAGCGCTCAAGCTCCCGCGCGACACGGAGGAGCAGCGCGCCAGTCGGACGCAGGCCATCCAGGCCGCGGCCCGCGTCGCCGCCGTCGTGCCGATGCGCTGCGTCGAGGCCTGCCTCGACGGCGTGAACCTCGCGGAGGCGCTTGCCGGTCGCAGCAACGTCAACGCCTCGTCCGATCTCAACGTGGCCTCGCTCCTGGCCGAGGCCGGTGGCCGCGGAGCCGCGGCGAACGTCCTCGTCAACCTGCCGTCAGTCGGTGACGAGGGCTGGGCGACGGACGTGGCGAGCCGGGTCGACGAACTGACGAACGAGCTCGCCCGGGTGGCGGCGCAGACCCGCGAGCTCGTGGGGAGCGGCGAATCGCGCCCGCCGCTCGACGAGTTGCCGGAAGCGTGACGCCGACGGCGCCCACGGCGACCCCCGGCGCTCGCCTCCTGGAGGGCGCGCCGTTCGGCGGCGAGATTCGCGCTCGCGTCACCGCCGATGTCGCGGCCTTCACCGCAGACCACGGACGACCGCCGGGCCTCGCGGTCGTGATCTGCGGCCGGAGTGCGCCGTCGATGGTCTACCTCGAGCGGATCCTGAAGGCCTGCTCGTCGGTCGGGGTCGAGGGCGCCACGGTCGATGTCGAGGGTGACGAACCCGGGGCGATGGAGGTCGGCCTGACGGCCGCGCTGCGGCGACTCAACGCCGACCCAGCCACGAACGGGATCATCGTCCAGATGCCCCTCCCGCCGGGGGTCCACATTCGAGCGGTGATCGACGTCATCGACCCGATCAAGGACATCGACGGCATCCATCCGCTGAACGCCGGCCTGCTGCGTCTCGGGTTCGAGGGCTTCGTCCCCGCGACGGCCCACGCCGCGCTGGAGATGATCCATCGCGCCGGCTGCGAGATCCGGGGCGCCGATGCCGTCGTCATCGGTCGGTCGGCGGTCGTCGGCATGCCCCTCGCGTTCCTCCTCACGAAGGAGGATGCGACGGTCACGGTCTGCCATTCCCGGACCCGGGACCTCGCCGACAAGACGCGCCGGGCGGACATCGTCGTCGTCGCCGCAGGCCGGCCGGCACTCGTGACTGGCGACATGCTCAAGCCCGGTGCCGTCGTCATCGACGTTGGCATCAACGTTCTCGACGGCCGCATCGTGGGCGACGTCGACTTCGAGTCCGCGCGCCGGGTCGCGGGGGCGATCACCCCGGTCCCGGGCGGCGTCGGGCCGCTCACCAACGCGTTGCTGCTCAGCCATCTCGTCCGCGCGGCCCAGCGCCAGGCGAACGAGGCGAGGGAGGTCGCCGAGACATGACCACCGCGAAGCCGGCCGACGCGCCGGAGGCCGTGCCGGCCACGGCGGTGCCGCCCGCGCCCGGGACGGGGACCCGCTCCGACCTCGAGATCGCGCGCAGCGTGACGCCGCGGCCGATCCGGGAGATCGCCCACGAGCTCGGGCTCCGGGACGACGAGGTTGAGCCGTACGGCTCTGCGAAGGCGAAGGTCACGCTCGAGGCGATCGCGCGGCTCGAGGCCGAGCGGCCGCGCGGGAAGTATGTCCTCGTCACCGCGATCAGCCCGACGCCGCTCGGCGAGGGCAAGTCGACGACGACGGTCGGCCTGGCCCAGGGCCTCAACCGGATCGGCCACAAGGCGGCCGTCTGCATCCGGCAGCCGAGCCTGGGCCCGGTCTTCGGGATCAAGGGCGGCGCCGCCGGCGGCGGCTGGAGCCAGGTCATCCCGATGGAGGACTTCAACCTTCACCTCACCGGCGACGTCCACGCCATCGGTGCTGCCCACAACCTCGCGGCCGCCTTCATCGACAACCACATCCACCATGGCAACGCGCTCGGCATCGATCCGCTCAACGTGCTCTGGCCACGCGTCCTCGACATCAGCGACCGGGCCCTGCGCAAGGTCGTCGTGGGGCTCGGCGGCCGGGAGAACGGGTATCCGCGCGAGACCGAGTTCGTGATCACCGTCGCGTCCGAGGTCATGGCCGTCCTGGCGCTCGCGACCGACCTCGACGACCTCCGGACGCGCCTCGGCCGGGTGGTCCTCGCGACGACGCGTGATGGCCGTCCGGTGACGGCCGACGACCTCAAGGTCGCGGGCTCGATGACGGCGCTCCTCAAGGATGCGATCAAGCCGAACCTGCTCCAGACGCTCGAAGGCGGGCCGGCCTTCGTGCACTGCGGCCCGTTCGGGAACATCGCCCACGGCAACAACTCGATCCTGGCCGACCGGCTGGCCCTCGTGACGAGCGAGGTCGTCTGCACGGAGGCGGGATTCGGCGCGGACATGGGCGCCGAGAAGTTCTTCGACATCAAGTGCCGGGCGTCCGGGCTCAAGCCCGACGCCGCGGTCGTCGTGGCGACGATCCGGGCCCTGAAGATGCACGGTGGGATCGGCAGGATCGTCGCCGGCAAGCCGCTCGACCCGGCCCTCCTGGCCGAGAATCCCGAGGCGGTTCGAGCGGGAGCGGCGAATCTCGCCAAGCAGATCGAGAACGTCCTGCTGTTCAACGTCCCGGTCGTGGTGGCGATCAACTCGTTCCCCACCGACACGCCGGCCGAGGTTCGCGCCGTGCAGGAGGTCTCCCTGGCGGCTGGCGCCCGGGCGGCGGTCGTGGCGAACCACTGGTCGCACGGCGGGGCCGGCGCGGAGGATCTCGCGGCCGCCGTCTGGGAGGCGGCGGAGGCAGGCGCCCCGGACTTCCGGTTGCTCTACCCGGACGACGCCTCGCTGGTATCGAAGATCGAGACGATCGCGACCCAGGTCTACGGAGCGGACGGGGTCGATCTCAGCCAGGTCGCCGCGAAGCAGCTGGCGCAATACGAATCCCTCGGCTTCGGCCGGCTGCCGATCTGCATGGCCAAGACCCAGTACTCGCTCAGCCACGACGCCGCGCTCAAAGGCCGGCCGAGTGGCTTCCGGATTCCGATCCGCGAGGTTCGGCTGTCGGCGGGTGCGGGCTTCATCACGCCGCTCGTGGGCGAGATGCGGACGATGCCGGGCCTGCCGTCCCGTCCGGGCGGCGAGAACATCGACATCGACGCCGAGGGCGAGATCGTCGGGCTGTTCTAGCGAAGCGACGGGGGCTCGCCCGCGGCTCGCCCGGGGCCTCGCCCGCGGCTCGCCCGGGGCCTACGACGACAGCGAGATCAGGAACGCTCCGGCGACGGCTAGCCCCAGGGCCAGTCCGAGCGCGGCGGCGCCCCAGGCCTTCGGGTCGAGCGGGCCAAGCGCCTCGCCGGGGTGGGCGTGGTCGTCGTGGCCGTGGTCGCCGCCGTGGTCGTCCGGCCGGCCGTGCGGTCCAACCATCGAATCCGCGGCGTGGGGGTCGTGGCGTTCGGTCATCGTTCCCTCCGACGCGGCCCGGGCCATGGCCGCGCGACGCACCCGGCGGGCCTATGCCCGTCGGAGGAATATTCCCACGACGGGCATGAGCAGGGGTGTGCCATCCGAGCCGAGCGCGCCATGGGCGGTGGTGCGCGCGCGAAGTCGAGACGGGTGACGCGGCCGTGACCCGAGACGCCCGCCTCCTGTTCCTCGCCCGGTCGCTCCGGATGTTCGCCTACGGGTCACTGGCCGTGGTCCTCGTCCTGTACCTGGATGCCCTCGGCTTCGGCGGCGGGGCGATCGGGCTGCTGCTGACCCTGACGCTCATCGGTGACACCGTCATCAGCCTCGTGCTGACCACGCACGCGGATCGGATCGGGCGCCGCCGGACCCTCCTGGCCGGTGCACTCCTGATGGCCGGCGGCGGGGCCGCCTTCGCGTGGGGTGAGGCGTTCGCGGTCCTCCTGGTCGCCGCGACGCTCGGCGTCCTGAGCCCATCGGGGAGCGAGGTCGGCCCATTCCTGGCCGTGGAGCAGGCGTCGCTCAGCGAGGTCACGACCGACGCCCGCCGGACGGGCGTCTTCGCCTGGTACAACCTCGTCGCGTCGATCTCGACGGCCACCGGGGCGCTGCTCACGGGTGCCGGCGTCGGCGTCCTCCGCGCCGGCGGACTGGACGAGCTCGCCGCGTACCGAGTCGTGCTCCTCGGCTACGCGGCGATCGGGCTCGCACTCCTGCCCGTCTTCGGGCTCGTCTCTCACGCCGTGGAGGTCGCGCCCACCGCCAGCTCGATCGCACGCCGCTTCGGGCTCCACCGCTCCCGCGGCGTCGTCGGCCGATTGGCAGGCCTGTTCTCGCTCGATGCGTTTGGCGGCGGCCTCGTCATGCAGAGCCTGCTGGCCTTCTGGTTCCACGAGCGGTTCGGTGTCCAGGAGGCTGTCCTCGGTGCGATCTTCTTCGGCGCCAATGTCCTCGCCGCGGTCTCGGCCCTCGCCGCCGCCCGGCTCGCCGCCCGGTTCGGGCTCGTGAACACGATGGTCTTCACGCACCTGCCGTCGAACGTCCTGCTGATGCTCGTCCCGATGATGCCGACGCTCGAGCTGGCGATCGTCGTGCTGCTGGCGCGATTCGCGATCAGCCAGATGGACGTCCCGACCCGCCAGAGCTACACGATGGCCGTCGTCGACCCCGACGAGCGGAGCGCCGCGGCCGGCGTGACCGGCATCGCGCGCACGACGGGTGCCGCCCTCAGCCCGCTCGTCGCGGCCCCGCTCCTCGCCGTACCGGGCCTCGCCTCGCTGCCGTTCTTCCTGGCCGGTGGCCTGAAGATCGTCTACGACCTCGCCCTGTGGCGGGCGTTCCGGGACCTGCGGGCCCCGCAGGATCCGGCGCGGCAGCCGCGCTGAGCTGAGCCCGGCCGGCGACCCGATCTTCCTCAGCCCTTGGCTCAGCCCTCCGGCTTCGCCGGCGATCGCCGCCAGCCGGGCATGCCGAGGCGCCACCAGATGAAGAGCAGGCCGGCGGCGACGACCAGCGCGGCGATCAGCAGGTCGTACGGCTCAAGCATGTGGCGAATCTCGACCCAGTTCGCACCGAGCTGCTCGCCGGCCCAGACGAGCAGGATCGACCACGGCAGGGCGCCCGCGGTGGAGTAGACGATGAACTTGCCGAGGTGCATCCGGGCCACCCCGGCCGGAAACGAGATGAACGTCCGGACGATCGGCATCAGCCGGCTGAAGAACGCCGTCGCGGGTCCGTACTTCTCGAAGAACCGGTCGGCCAGCTCCAGCTCGTGCGGTCGGATCAGCAGGTACTTGCCGTAGCGCTCGAGGAACGGGCGCCCACCCCAGGCCCCGATGGTGTAGCCGACCACCGAGCCGATGGTGTTCCCGATCGTTGCCATGGTGACTGCGATCCAGAACGACCACGGGGCCCGAGTGATCGGCTCGAGCTGGGATGGGTCGGAGACCAGGAAGCCGGCATACGGCAGGACGAGCTCAGATGGGAGCGGGATCATCGCCGATTCGATCGCCATCGCCAGCATCAGGCCGAGATAGCCGACGGCGCCGTAGAGGCCGTTGAGGAACGGGATGACGATCTGGTCGATGAAGGCGAGCACTTAGCGGCAGCCTCCCGCGCCGTGCCGCCATGCGCTCACCGAAGGCGGAGGCGACGCCCCCGCGAGCCATCCGCCCGAGGTCACGAGCGGGAGGATAGCGGACTATCCTCGGCCCGTGACCGGCGGGCAGGTGGTCGTCAGCGGCTCGGACCTCTCGGTCGCCGCCGTGGAGGCCGTGGCCCGTGGTGATGCCTCCGTCATCCTCGATCCCGCGGCCCGGACGCGGATGGCCCTCTCGCGGGCCGTCGTCGACGAGCTCGTCGCCGCCGATGCGGTCGTCTATGGCGTGACCACGGGTGTCGGCGCGCTCGCGGACCGG
>JBQGDI010000031.1:0-14474 GCA_052038965.1 Candidatus Limnocylindrales bacterium
TTCCTCGAGCGGGGGGGGTGGGGGGCCGTCACGCCGACCACGCGGTCCGTCTGGTCGCGGCCCTCACCGCCGGGTGGGGGGTCCGCCGACCGAGGGCGTCGGTTCCGCGGCGGCGAGCCACGGCCGCGGATCGGTCCGGAGGAGCGAGTACATCAGGACGTCGTTGCTCTGGCCGCCGTTGAAGAACGCGCCCCGCATCGTGCCCTCGAGGGTGAAGCCGCACTTCTCGGCGATCCGCCGCGAGGCCGCGTTCCCCGGGACGATGACCAGTTGGACCCGGTGCCGCTTCTTGACCGCGAACAGGTAGTCGACCAGGAGCTGGACGGCCTCGGTCACGTACCCGCGGCCGGCGAATCGACCGGCGTACAGCTGGTAGGACAGCTCGAAGGCGTCCCAGTAGGTCACGGGCTTGAAGAACTCGATGTGGCCGGCGATCTCGTCGTCGGGCGTCGCGATCAGCAGCGTCCCCGCCTCCTTCTCCCAGAACCCCGTCTCCGCGAAGGCCCTCCGGAACGCGGGCTCCGACTGCACCCCGAGCGGGAAGAACGCACCCCGGGCGGCGATGTCGATGTGGGCCGCATAGGCAGCTTCGAGGTCCGTCTCTCGCACCGGGCGAAGCACGACCTGTCGACCGACGAGCATCGGACTCGCTCCTCCCCTTTGCGGATCAGTACAGCGAGCGTCTGGGCAGCCCGGTCTGCCGGGCGATCTCGCGGGCCGCGTCACCGCGAGGCCGGCCCGTTGCGACGAGAGCGTCAACCGCGCGTCGGGCCGCCTCGAGGGCCGGGCCGGCTCCGATTCCCGGCTGGTGACTGCCGTGCGGCTCAGCGGCAGCGGTGCGCATGCCGCCCACGAGCACGACCTCGCCGCGCGCCGGGATCGTGCCGTCGGCGATGGCCGCGATGAGCTCGCCGAGCGAGCCGCGGACGACCTGCTCGTGAACCTTCGTCAGCTCCCGGCAGACGGCGGCCGGCCGCTCCGACCCGCACGCCGCGGCGAGGTCGCGCAACGTCGCCGCAACACGCGCTGGCGCTTCGAACAGTACCGATCCGCGCTCGTCGGCGGCGATCGCCGCGAGGCGGGCGCGGCGCACGCGACCACTTCGGGGGAGGAAGCCCTCGAATGCCCAGCGCGGGCCGGCAACGCCGCTCGCGACGACCGCCGCGAGGACGGCCGATGGGCCGGGCACCGGGACCACCGCCCCGCCCTTGGCGGCCCAGGCCGCGACGAGCGCCTCGCCCGGGTCGGACACGCCGGGGGTCCCGGCGTCGGTCGCGAGCGCCAGATCGGCGCCACCCCGGAGGTGCTCGAGCAGCTCCTCGAGCCGTCCGGGCCCGCTGCGGGCGTGGAAGCTCACGAGGCGGGCGTCGATGCCGTGGCGAGCGAGAAGCCGCCGGGTGATCCGGGTGTCCTCGGCCGCGACGAGCGGCACCGAGCGGAGGACCTCGAGGGCCCGCAGCGTCACGTCGGCGAGGTTGCCGATGGGCGTGGCGACGACGTACAGGATGCCGCCGCCGGCTGCCGGGTGCGTCACGTCCGCGCGGAGCCCGGCCTCCGCCGCGGATAGAGGTAGTCGACGCCGGCGGTCCGAGGCCCGAGCTTCGCGACCGGCGGCACCTGGCGCTTGAACTCCGACCGGGCAACCAGGGCCTCGACCCGCTCGACCATGGCCCGCTCGAAGCCCAGCCCGACCATCTCCTCGATCGAGCGGCGCCGGTCGATCCGCCAGTACAGGATCCGGTCCAGGAGCGGGTAGCTGAAGCCCCCCTCGCCCTCGTCGGTCTGGTCCGGCCAGAGGTCGGCGGAGGGCGCCTTGGCGATGACCTGGGGCGGCACCCCGATGGCCGCGGCGAGCTGGCGGACCTGGCTCTTGTACAGGTCGCCGATCGGGTTGAAGGCACAGGCGTTGTCGCCGAACAGCGTCGTGTAGCCGATCAGCGACTCGGTCTTGTTGCCCGTGCCGACGACCAAGCCGCCGAACGTGACCGAGCGGTCATACAGCACGGCCATCCGCATCCGGGCCATGAAGTTGCCGCGCCGGAGCGGGCTCGCCTCGACATCCGCCGGCCCACCGGCCCCCGGGACGTCCTCGCGACCGAACATCGCGTCGACCATCGGCGTGATCTCGACGAGCTCGCTGGCGCAGCCGAGCGCCGCGACGATCGTCTCCGCGTCGGCCCGCGAGGCCGGTGACGACGTCCGGTACGGCATCAGGACGCACAGCAGCCGCTCCGGCCCGATCGCTTCGGCGACGAGGTAGGCGACCAGCCCGGAATCGATGCCGCCGGACAGCCCCAGGACGCAGCGCTCGAAGCCGGCCTGGCGGAGCTGCCCCCGGATGAACCCGCCGATCACCCGGCGCGCCACCTCGGTGTCGATCGCCAGCTCCTCGGGCAGCTCGAATAGCGGCCGGCCCGCCTCGTCCGTCGGGACGCTCAGCGCGCGGGCGTCATGCACCACGGGTTTGAGTCCTCCGCGTTCTCGGCCCGGATCCTCCGGCTTGATGCGCCCGAGACATCGAACGACCCGTTCCATGCCGCAGCAGCGTGGTATCGGCGAGGCATGGCTCGGATCGGCGCCGCGTCATTCCGGTGAGGCATGACGATCCGGTCCGACGCGTGTCGACCATCGCCGATCACGCTCCGCCAAGGTTGCGTGTCCGCCGCGGACGCAGCCGGATCGGCTCGTTCCCCGTGTCCGGCGTGAGAGAGGCATCCGGGTGAGAGGAACCCCGCACCGACGCGACGTCGAGGCCGGGCTCGGCGCCGGGAGCCGCGGTGGTGTCCAATGCCATCCCGGCCCGCTCGACGACGATCCGGCCCAGCTCGCGGAGCTGCCATTCGAGGCGCTCGTCACGCAGCAGTGGCAGGGCGATCCGCTCGCGCCGGACCTCGTCGAGCGACACCTCGACGGTATACAGGCCCTCGTCGAACAGCGGCGCCGAGAAGACGGCCTGCCCCGACGGGTCGATGACCTCCGAGCCACCCCAGAACGTGATCGACTCGTCGACCCCGACGCGGTTCACGAAGACGACGTACGAGGTCGTCACCTGGGCGTAGGTCCGCATCAGGTTCCGCCACGACGCGGCCGTCCCGAGGCCGACCTCGTGGGACGCCGCGAGGTCGCGCCCCGGAGACGACGAGACGTTGACCAGGACCTGGGCGCCGTCGAGGGCCAGCAGCTGTGGCACGCCAAGGTGCCAGAAGTCCTCGCACACGGCGATCCCGAGGCCGACGCCGAGGCGCGACGGCGAGGCTCGCAGGACGTCGCCGGGGGCGAAGAACCGGCGCTCGTCGAACAGCCCGTACGTCGGCAGGAACAGCTTTCGGTGGACGTGCCGGATCTCGCCGTCCTCGAGCAGCGCGGCGGCAATGAACAGCCGATGGTCGCCCGACTCCTCGACGAACGACACGATCGCCGACAGCTCGCGGGTCTCGCCGGCCAGGGCCGCCAGCCGTGGGTCGTCGAGCCGCATCGCCACCTCGGCGGCGAGGTCCTGGAGCTGGTAGCCGGTCAGCCCGAGCTCGGGGAAGACGACGAGGCCCGCACCGGCCGCGCGCGCCTCCGTGATCAGCTCGCGGTGGCGAGCGAGGTTCTCGTCGAGCGCGCCCAGCCGCGGAGCGACCTGCGCAAGGGCCAGACGGAGCATCTGCGGCGAGCATAGCCGCCCGTAATCTCAGGTGACGACGCGATCCGCCGGTGCTAGGCTTCCCGGCACTCGCGGCCGCGGCCTGCCCGGCACGCGAAGAACGAGTCGCCCCGTGATCTCCGGGACAGGCGTTCCGATCGACGCGGGGCCGCTGTGGAGGAGTAGCGCATGACCCGTTCCCCAGGCTGGTCGCTGCGCCTTGCGACGCTGTTCGCGGGTGCCGTGATCATCGCCGCGGCGTGTACGCCCGCGGCCAGCACCGCCCCGACGGCGGGCCCGACCGGCGGGACGCCGACCGCCGGCCCGACCGGCGCCGCGTTCGACGGCCAGCAGTATCCCGAGGACGGCTCCTCGGCCTGCGACATCGAGGGCTACGAGGGCACGATGGGCGCGATCCGCGCGGTCGATGCTCATACGGTCGAGTTCAAGCTCTGCAAGCCCGACGTCGCGTTCCTGTCGAAGATCGCGTTCACCTCGCTCGGCATCCAGGACGCCGACTACCTCGAGACCACCGGCGGTGGCGGCGAGGCGCTCTTCCGGAACCCGAACGGGACCGGCCCCTACAAGCTCAAGGAGAACGGCTGGACCTCGGGCTCCGAGATGGTCCTCGAGGCCTTCGCCGACTACTGGGGCGATGCCCCGCTGACCCCGACGGCCGTCTTCAAGTGGAGCGGCGAGGCCGCCCAGCGGCTCGTCGAGCTCCAGTCCGGAGCCGTCGACGGCATCGACAATGTCGGCGCCGACGACTTCCCGACGGTCGAGGCCAACTCGGACCTCAAGCTCTACCCGCGCACGGCCCTGAACGTCCTGTACCTCGCCATGAACAACACCAAGGAGCTCTGGAAGGACGAGAAGGTCCGCCAGGCGATCGCCATGGGCATCGACCGGCAGCGCATCGTCGACACCTTCTTCCCGCCCGGCTCGCAGGTCGCGTCGCACTTCACCCCCTGCGAGATCCCCGGCGGCTGCGAAGGCGAGGAGTGGTACCCCTTCGACCCGGCGGCGGCCAAGCAGCTGCTCGCCGAGGCCGGCTACCCGAACGGGTTCAGCACGAAGCTGCACCTCCGGGAGACCGTCCGCTGCTACTTCCCGACGCCGCCGGACATCGCGACCGACGTCCAGGCCCAGCTGAAGGACAACCTCAACATCGACGCCCAGATCGACGTCATCGACACGAACACCTACCTCGGCATCGCCAGCCGCGGCGAGCTCGACGGGCTGTTCTTCCTCGGCTGGTGCGCGGACTTCCCGGACGTGACGAACTTCCTCGACACGTTCTTCGGGGCCGGCCAGGACAAGTCGCTCGGCAACCCATTCGCCGACATCGTGGCCGAGCTCGACGCCGGCTCGCAGACCGCCGACCAGGCTGTCCGCAACCAGCACTACGCAACGGCCAACAACCTGATCAAGCAGCACGCGCCGCTCGTGCCGATCTCGCACGGCGGCTCGGCGACCGCGTTCCGCGCGGACGTCGAGGGCGCGCACTCGTCGCCGCTCAATAACGAGGCGCTGTTCGTGATGAAGCCCGGCGATCGCAACCAGATCGTGTTCATGTCCAACGCCGAGCCGGCCGGCGTGTACTGCGCGGACGAGACGGACGGCGAAGCCCTCCGGCCGTGCGAGCAGATGTTCGAGGCGCTGTACAGCTACGAGATCGCTGGGACGGCGCCGAAGCCCAGTCTCGCAAAGGAATGCACGGCCAGTGCAGACCTCATGACCTGGACGTGCACGCTCCAGGAGAACGTGAAGTTCCACAACGGCGCCGACTTCGACGCCAACGACGTCGTCGTGACCTACGCCGTGCAGTGGGATGCGGCGCATCCGCTGCACGTCGGTCGCGAAGGCCTGTTCGAGTACTGGGGCTACCTGTTCGGCCCGGGTCTCAACCCGCCGGCCAGCACGTAACCTCCGTTCCTCGCCATGACAGGGGGTGCCACCGCACGGTGGCACCCCCTTCTCGCATTCACGACCTGACCAGAGCCGATGACGCGCTACATCGTCCGCCGCCTGCTTGTCAGCATCCCGGTCATCTTCGGGATCGTGTTCGTGGTGTTCGCGCTCGCCCGGATCATCCCGGGCGACCCCTGCATCGCGGCCCTCGGCGAGCGCGCCAACCCTCGCACCTGTGCCGCCTACGCCGCGGCCCACGGGCTGGACAAGGCGATCATCCCGGGGCTCTTCCGGGTCGACTCGAACATCGAGTTCCGGCCGACGGAGATCGGGGCGACCCTGACCGACAACCAGTTCCTGTTCTACCTCGGCGAGCTGTCACGGGGTGACCTGGGCCAGTCCACCAAGTTCGGGCTGCCCGTCACGGAGCTGCTGGCCAATCGCCTGCCGGTGACCGTCGAGCTCGGCCTGCTGGCATTGCTGCTCGCGATCGTCGTCGGCATCCCGCTCGGCATCATCTCGGCCTACCGGCGCAACTCGGCGGCCGACGTGGGGACGATGATCGTGGCCAACATCGGGGTCTCGACGCCCGTCTTCGTCCTGGGCCTCGTGCTCGCATACACCTTCGGCGTGGTCTTCAAGGACACCTTCCTGGCCCTGCCGCCGTCCGGTCGGCTCACCGCCGGCACGATCGTCCCGTCGCTCGCCTCGGCGTGGGGCCTCAAGGACCTGTCCGGTCCACCGCGGGCGATCCTGGACTTCGTCTCCAACATGGTCACGATCAATGCCCTGCTGCGCTTCGACCTGGATCTGCTCTGGGATGCGCTGCGCCACCTGATCCTGCCGGTCGTCGCGCTCGGCACGATCCCGCTCGCGATCATCGCCCGCATCACCCGCTCGAGCCTCCTCGACGAGCTCGGCCTCGACTACGTCCGGACAGCGCGGGCGAAGGGTCTGCGGGATCGCTCGGTCGTGGTCCGGCACGCCTTCCGGAACGCCCTGCTGCCGGTCGCGACGGTCATCGGGCTGCAGCTCGGGACGCTGTTCGGCGGCGCGGTCCTGACCGAGACCATCTTCAACCTGGCCGGGGTCGGCCGTGCCGTCACGGAGGCCATCCAGGCGCGCGACTACGCGGTCGTCCAGGCGTTCACCCTCGCGATCGCGGTTGGCTTCGTGGCGATCAACCTGATCGTCGACGTGTCGTACGCCTACCTCGACCCGCGGGTCCGGGTGCGCTGAGCCGATGGCCCCCCTGGTCGAGCCGCTCGAGAGTGGCGTCCGCCGTGAGGCGGAGCGCGGCGCATCACTGTGGCGCGACACCCTCGGCAACATCCTTCGGCAGCGGAACGCGGTGATCGGCCTGACGATCCTGCTGTTCTTCATCGTCGTCGCGGTCTTCGCCGACCAGATCGCGACGCACCCGCCGAACCAGGTCCTGATCGGGGTCGAGGACGGCGTCAAGAAGCTCGCGCCCCCGTGCATCCATGCCCTCGGCTGCCCCGAGGACCTGCCCGAGCACCTGATGGGCATCGACGGCAACGTCCGCGACGTCTTCAGCCGCGTCGTCCACGGCACGCGGCTGTCGCTCCAGATCGGCCTCCTGACGGTCGGCTTCGCGATCGTGATCGGCCTCTTGATCGGCGCCGTGGCCGGGTTCGCCGGCGGGTGGGTCGACAACCTCCTGATGCGGCTGATGGACGTCCTGCTGGCCTTCCCGGCGCTGCTCCTGGCGATCGCGATCGTCACGGTCCTCGGGTCGGGGCTGGTCAACGCCCAGCTCGCGATCGGGATCGTCGCCATCCCGATCTACGCCCGGATCATGCGCGCCTCGGTGCTGTCGATCCGCGAGCGCGACTTCGTGACCGCTTCGCGCGCCCTCGGCGAGTCGTCGGCCGGGCTGCTGCTCCGGAGGATCCTGCCGAACGCCCTGACCCCGCTGATCGTCCAGGGCACGCTCGGCGTCGCGGGCGCCGTGCTCGACGTGGCCGCCCTGTCGTTCATCGGGCTGGGTGCCCAGCCGCCGTTGGCGGAGTGGGGCTCGATGATCGGCCTGGCCAGCAACACCCTGTTCGCGGCGCCGCACCTGATCTTCTTCCCGGGCATCGCCCTGGCCTTCCTCGTCCTGGCCTTCAACCTCCTCGGCGACGGCCTCCGCGACGCGCTCGACCCGAGGCTGAACCGATGACTCTCGAAGAGCCCACCGGCGGGAGCGCGACCCTCGGCGTGCGCCTCGACGAGACGGTCGTCGAGGAGCTCGTCCCGGCCTCGGCCCGGCGCCCGAAGCGCGAGCGCGGCGAGCGACCGCTGCTGCACGTGTCCGGGCTGCGGACGACCTTCTACACCCGCGACGGGGCCGTGCGGGCAGTCGACGGCATCGACTTCCACGTCGACCGCGGCGAGATCATGGGCCTCGTCGGGGAGTCCGGCTGCGGCAAGAGCGTCACCAGCCTGTCGATCCTCCGGCTCATCCCGCTCCCGGGTCGGATCGACGGCGGCGAGGTCCGGTTCGACGACGTCGACCTCCTGCGGCTCGACGACCGCCAGATGCGCGAGATCCGGGGCGAGCGGATCTCGATGATCTTCCAGCAGCCGACCTCGTCACTGAACCCGGTCTGGACGGTCGGAACCCAGATCGAGGAGGTCCTGCGGATCCATCGCGGGATGAGGGGCAAGGCCGCCGAGGCCCGAACCATGGACCTCCTGCAGATGGTCGGGATCCCGGATGCCAAGCGCCGGCTGCAGGCCTTCCCGCACGAGCTGTCGGGCGGCATGGCCCAGCGGGTCATGATCGCGATGGCCCTGGCCTGCGAGCCCGAGCTGCTCATCGCCGACGAGCCGACGACCGCGCTCGACGTGACGATCCAGGCCCAGATCCTCGACCTGATCCGCAACCTGCGCGACGAGACCGGCACGGCGATCATCCTCATCACCCACGACCTGGGCGTCGTGGCCGAGATGTGCGACCGGGTCGCGGTGATGTACGCCGGCGAGATCGTCGAGCAGGCCGACACGGCGACGCTGTTCCGCGATCCGCGCCACCCGTACACCCGTGGCCTCATCAGCTCGATCCCGGTCGTCGGCCAGATTCGCGACGAGCTGGCCGTCATTCCGGGCAACGTCCCGAACCTCATCGACCTGCCGCCAGCCTGCCGGTTCGCGCCGCGGTGCATCGTCCGGATCGAGGAGAACGTCGTTGACAGCACGGAGCTCCATCCGTCGCTGCTGCCAGTTGCGACCGGGCACGACGTTCGCTGCTGGCTGTACCACGACCGTGACGGACGATTGATCCGGTCGGGCGCACCGGCCTCGTTCCGGCCCGGGGCGAGCGAGGTCGTCGGGAGCCCGGCCGTCTCGGAGGCGGGCCAGACGCCGGAGCTGGGCGGCGGGGGCCCGACGTGACAGCAACCGTTCTCGACCCCCTCCCCGCGGCGGCCACGGCGGCACCGCTCGTCGAGGTCCACGGCCTCGTCAAGCACTTCCCGGTCCACGGCGGGATCCTCCAGCGCACGGTCGCCTGGGTCCAGGCCGTCGACGGCGTCGACCTCGAGATCCACCGCGGCGAGACGCTCGGCCTGGTCGGCGAGTCGGGTTGCGGCAAGACGACGGTCGGGCGCCTCATCCTGCGCCTCATCGACCCGACGTCCGGAACGATCCGGTTCGACGGCCGGGACCTGACCGCGCTCCGCGGCCCCGCGCTGAAGCCGTACCGGCGGCGGATGCAGATCATCTTCCAGGACCCGTACGCCTCGCTCGACCCGCGGCTGCCGATCGCCGACAGCATCGGCGAGGGGCTCCGGATCCACGGTCTCGGCAGCTCGCGCGAGCGTCGCGACAAGGTCCGCAAGATGATGGACCTCGTCGGCCTGGCCTCGTACCACGCGCGCCGATACCCGCTCGAGTTCTCCGGCGGACAGCGGCAACGGATCGGGATCGCCCGGGCGCTCGTCCTGGAGCCGGACCTGGTGGTCTGCGACGAGCCGGTGTCCGCGCTCGACGTCTCGATCCAGGCGCAGGTCCTGAACCTCCTGAAGTCGCTGCAGCGGGAGCTTGGCCTGACCTACCTCTTCATCGCCCACAACATGGGCGTCGTCGAACACATCAGCGATCGGGTCGCGGTGATGTACCTCGGCAAGGTCACGGAGGTCGCGGCGCGCACCGACCTGTTCCGCGACGCCCAGCACCCGTATACCCAGGCGCTGCTGTCCGCGGTCCCGATCCCCGATCCCGAGCTCCGCCGGCGGCGGATCATCTTGAAGGGCGACGTCCCGTCGCCGGTCAATCCGCCATCGGGCTGCCGCTTCAACCCGCGCTGCCAACTCCGCGTGGAGCTCGGAGAGCCCGAGCTATGTGTCACCGACGAGCCGGCCCTGCTGTCGATCAGCGGCTCGACGCACGCCGTGGCTTGCCACTTCCGAGGCGAGGGCCTTGGGGCGCGACGCGAGCGGTCGCCGATCGGCGCCGCGCCCCACGGATCGAACGGTCTGCGCCCTGCCGGCTAGCCCGACCCGACGCGAACCGATCGCGGGTTCGGGAGGCCGCCGTCTCGAGTCTTGCCCGGCAGGTTCGCGACGAGCCGCGGCGAGGGGCCCGCGAGAGCTACGCGGGCGTGCTACCCGAGCCCGAGGCCGTGCCGCCCGGGCCACCCGCGGCGGTGCCGCCTGTGCCCGCCTCGCCCGCCTCCGGCGGCACGTCGATCGTCGGGATCATCGCGGTATCGATGTCACCGACGGGAATCTCGCCGACGATCTCGGCCGTCGACCGGTGGGCCTGCTTGAGAGCGTGCAGCGGCGTGCCGTGGCGCCGTGGGCGGTCGTCGATGTGCGCGACGCCGACGTCCGAGTCGAGGCATTGCTCGGCGTAGTGGCAGGCCGCGCCGTGATCGCCACCGACGCTCCGGAGCGGCGGATCGACGGTCCGACAATTCTCCGGCTTGCCCAGCTTCTCGTACAGCCAGCAGCGAGTGTGGAACCGGCAACCCGAGGGCGGGTTGGCAGGGCTCGGCACGTCGCCGGTCAGGATGACCCGCCGCCGACGTCGCTCGGCCAACGGGTCCGGGACCGGCACCGCGGACAGGAGCGCCCTGGTGTACGGATGGCCGGGCTTGGCGTACAGCTTGTCCGGCGGGCCGATCTCGACGATCTTGCCGAGGTACATCACCGCGACCCGGTCGCTGATGTGCTTCACCACTGACAGGTCGTGGGCGATGAACAGGTAGGTCAGGCCGAGCCGCTCGCGCAGGTCCGTGAGCAGGTTGAGGACCTGGGCCTGGATCGAGACGTCGAGCGCCGAGATCGGCTCGTCGCAGACGATGAACTCGGGCTCGACGGCGAGGGCGCGTGCGACGCCGATGCGCTGCCGCTGGCCGCCGGAGAACTCGTGCGGGTAGCGGTTGACGTACGTCGGGTCGAGGCCGACCAGCTTGAGCAGCTCCGCGACCCGCTCGACCTTGGCCTCGCCCTTGGCCAGCCGGTGGGTCTCGAGCGGCTCGCTGATGATCGCGCCGACCGTCTGGCGCGGGTCGAGCGAGCCGTACGGATCCTGGAAGATGATCTGCATCCGGCGCCGAAGCCGGCGGAGGGGGCCGGTCTTGAGGGTGGTCAGGTCGACGCCGTCGAACCTGACCGTCCCCGCGGTCGGCTCGCGCAGCCGGATCAGGGCGCGCCCGGTCGTGCTCTTGCCGCAGCCGGACTCGCCGACGAGGCCGAGCGTCTCACCGCGACGGACCTCGAAGCTGACGTCGTCGACGGCCCGAACATGGCCCTTGATGGACTTGAAGATCCCGGCCCGAATCGGGAAGTAGACCTTGAGGTTCTTGACCTCGATGAGGTCGTGACCGTTCGAGAGCACGTTGGCCTGGGGTGCCTGAGGCACAGCCTGCGTCATTCGATCCAGCCTCCGGGCTCGGTCGCCCAGCAGCGCGCCAGGTGAGCCTCATGGTCACGCACCGTCAGCGCCGGCTCCCGCTCCCGGCAGATGTCGCGAGTGAAGGCACAGCGGGGGTTGAAGCGGCAGGCGTCGGGTACGTTGATCAGCAGCGGCGGTAGCCCCTCGATCGTCCGGAGCCGGTCGCTCTTGACGTCGTCCAGGCGCGGCAGGGAATCGAGCAGGCCCCAGGCGTACGGCATCCGCGGGTTCTCGAACAGGTCGTCGACCGTGCCGGTCTCGACGATCCGCCCGGCGTACATGACGTTCACCCGGTCACACATGCCCGCGGCGATGCCGAGGTCGTGGGTGATCAGCAGCACGGCCGTCCGGAACTCGTCGGACAGGACCGAGATGAGCTCCAGGATCTGGGCCTGGATCGTCACGTCGAGGGCCGTCGTCGGCTCGTCAGCGAGGATCAGCTTCGGGTCGCACGACAGCGCGATCGCGATCATCACGCGCTGGCGCATCCCACCGCTGAACTGGTGCGGATAGTCGCTCAGGCGCTCGCGGGCCCGAGGGATGCCGACCTTGCTCAGCAACTCGACCACCCGATCGTAGGAGGCCTTCTTCGAGAGGCCCATGTGCTGGCGGATCGACTCGGCGATCTGGTAGCCGATGGTCAGTGTCGGGTTCAGGCTCGTGAGCGGGTCCTGGAAGATGAACCCGATGTCCTTGCCGCGCTTGCGACGCATCGCGTCCTCGTCCAGGCGCAGCAGGTCGACGCCATCGAACACGACCGACCCGGAGACGATCCGGCCCGGCGGGTTCGGCACGAGGCGCGTGATCGACAGGGCGGTGACGCTCTTGCCGCAGCCGGATTCCCCGACCAGCCCGAGCGTCTCGCCGTAGCCGAGCGTGAAGCTGACGTCATCGACGGCCTGGACGACCCCGTCCTCGGTGAAGAAGTGGGTCGACAGGTTGGTGACCTCGAGGAGGTTGTCCGGCTTGGCCTGCGTCAGGTCGGGCTGACCTCGGGACATCCGGGCGGCCTCCTCGGGCGACAGGTCGATGGTCACTGCCTCGTCGGAGGCCTGATCGGTGGACTGGGTCACTTATTGCTTGCCCTTGAGCTTCGGATCGAGCGCGTCGCGCAGGCCGTCGCCAAGGAACGTGAAGCTCATGAGCGAGAGGGCGATGAGGATGCCGGGCATGGCGGTCATCCATGGATACGAGCGGATGTAGCCCACCCCCTCGTTGATCAGCGTCCCCCAGGACGCGCGCGGTGGCTGGACCCCGACGCCGATGTAGGCCAGGGTCGCCTCGGCCAGGATCGCGGTCGGGATGCCGAGCGTCACCGCGACGATCACGGGTCCGATCGCGTTCGGGAGCAGGTGCCGCAGGACGATGTTGCGGTCGGACACGCCGATCGCCCGCGCGGCCTCGACGAACTCGGTCTCCTTCAGCGACAGCAGCTGGCCGCGGACCAGTCGCGCCACGGTCACCCACGACGTCAGGCCGATGGCCACGAACACCAGGAGGACGCCGTTCAACGCTCGACCGAACCAGGTCTCCCGGAAGGCCACCGACATCAGGATGATGAACAGCAGGTCGGGGAAGGCATAGAAGACGTCGGTGATCCGCATCAGGTAGGTGTCCAGGCGGCCACCGAACCAGCCGGCGATCGCCCCGAGCGGCACGCCGATGAAGAGCACCACGATCTGCACCACCAGGGCCACGGTCAGGCTCACCTGGGCGCCGTCGAGGAGGCGGCTCATGAGGTCGCGGCCCAGCTGATCCGTGCCGAGCGGATGGCTCAGGGTCACGAACGGCGCGATCGGCTCGTTGCCGTTCGCGGCGATGGCCTCGAGGTCCTGGACCTGGTAGGGCCACGGCGCGAGCGTCGGGCCGAAGATACCGGCGAAGGCCAGCAGGAGGACGCCGAACCCACCGAGGATGGCGAGGCGGTTCTTGCGGAGCCGCTTGAAGGCGTCTCGCCAGACGCCTTCGCTGCGCCGCGCGACGACGGCGGTACCCGGGAGGGCGCGTGTCTGGGTGGCCATGCTCGGTCGCCCCTCAGCTGTAGCGGATGCGCGGGTCGATGTACGCGTACAGCACGTCGACCACGAGATTGAGGAAGGCCACGGCGAAGGCGTAGATGACCGTCGTCGCCATGATCATCGAGTAGTCGCGCGCGCCGATCGCGACGATGTAGTTGCGACCGATGCCGGGGATGCCGAAGAAGTTCTCGATGATGAACGAGCCCGTGACGAGGAACGCAAAGATCGGTCCGAGGATCGTGACCACCGGGATGAGGGCGTTCCGGATCATGTGCCGGACCACGACCGCGGTTGCCCGGATGCCCTTGCTCTGCGCGGTCCGGATGTAATCCTTTCGGGTCACCTCGAGCATCGAGGCCCGGGTGTAGCGCGCGATCTGGGCGATCTGGTAGCCGGACAGCGCCAAGACCGGCAGGATCCAGGTGTCGATGCCTTTCCAGCCGCGACTCGGTAACAGGTCCAGGCCGACGCTGAAGATGATGATCAACAGGATCGCCAGGACGAAGCTGGGCGTGGCGATGCCGATCATCGATATCGCGGTCGCCAGGTAGTCGGGCCAGCGGTTGTGCCCGAGGGCGGCGAGGATGCCGAGGGGGATCCCCAACAGGATCGCGACACCGAAGGCCATGACCCCGAGATGGACCGTCTTCGGGTAGCCGTCCTCGATGATGTCGTTGACGTCGCGGTCGCGGTACTGGTAGGACGGCCCGAAGTTAAGGGTGATCATGCCGCCGACCCACGTCAGGTACTGCTCGTAGACCGGCTTGTCGAGGCCATAGATCTCGTTCAGCCGGGCCACGGTCGAAGGGTGGAGGGGCTTCTCGCGGCTCCATGGGCCGCCCGGCACGGCATGCATGAGCGCGAAGGTGATCAGGGAGACGACGAAGAGGACTGGGATCAGCCACAGGACTCGGCGGACGATGAAGCCAACCACTTCGACTCTCCGTGATGACCTTCGCTGATGGTCGGTGCAGGGTAGCGCGGCTGGGGCGGGTGCGCGTGGGCCGGCCTCG
>JBQGDI010000032.1:0-19105 GCA_052038965.1 Candidatus Limnocylindrales bacterium
GGACCGCCGGGAACCCCGCTCGCCGACGTGGTGCCGGCCGCGGCGCCCACGCCCACCTGGGCGGGCGGTGGGACCATCGGCTCGGCACCGAGATGCGCGGCCTGGTCGGGCCCGTCGAGCGGTGGCGCGAGCGAATCGAGGGCGGCGCGGGCCTCGCGGACGCGAGCCTGGAGCGCCTCGGCGCGGGCGATCGCGCTACGGATGCCCGCCGCGTCGCCGGACAGCACCGCGGCGTCCAGCTGCGCCGCGGCTCGACGTGCGAAGACCTGCGCGTCGACGAGAGCCTGCTCGTGCCGGAGTCGCTCCAGGACGGCCTTGCCCGCGGCCGGCCCAGCTCGATGGGCGTCCGCCTCGGGGGCGGTCTTGACGTAGGCGTTGTGGGCGGACCATTCCCGGTACCTGGCGAGGGCCACCTGCTGCCCCGCGCGTTGGACCCGGGCCGGATCGGGCGGCTGGGCAGCCAGGGCGGCGTTCAGCTCGTCGACCGCCGTTCGGAGCTCCTGGCCTCGCGCAGCCGCGACCTGCCCGGCGCCGATGGCCGTCGGGCGCTCCGGAGTCCCCGGACCGAACGCCTCCTTGATGACGTCGACCGCCTCGCCGTAGGCCAGGGATCCGCGGTCGCCCGGCCGGTTCCGGTCGGGCAGTCGGAACGCCTCGTCAAACCCGCCGAGTCGATTCACGGCCCGGGCGCGCGCGAGCGCGTCCGCCCGCACCGGGGCGGTGTACGCCGGATTGGCGTCCAGCGCGGCCCGGACTCCGCGGAAGATGTGCAGGGCGTGGCGGGTCTCGTGCGCCACGGCGTTGGCCAGCTCCGCGAAGCCCTCGGGCGACGGATCCATGACGTCCTTGGCGGACACCGTGATGGTCCACTCGACCGGGTTGAAGCCGGCGTTGCCCGCCTGGAGGTTGGGGTCGACGACGATCCTGACCCGGGGCATCCCGGCGTGGGCCAGGAGCTTGTTGACGACGCCTTCGATCCGGCCGCCGCGCACCTCCTGGGACGCGTCGATCCAGCCCTCGCGGATCGGCGTGAACTCGGCGGCGAAGCGGCGGCCGCCGGTCGCGCCGGTGCTCCGCTCCAGGAGCGTCACGTCGTGGGGCCTCAGTGGCAAGCTGCCGTCCGGTCCGGGCAGGAGGCCTTCGCGCCGCAGCTGCTCCTCGCGGTTGCGCCGTCGGCGCGGGGTGTCGAGCGGCGAGTCCGGCTCGATCCCGAGCTGCTCGGCGGTCAGCCGCGACGGCGGCACCTCGAACTCGTCCGGGCTGAGCGGGCGCTCGGGTCGCCGGGGGCCCGTCCGGGCGGCCGGCTTGCGCCCGCCGACGGCGGGAGCGCCTGGTGCGCCGGGGCCGGGGCCGGTCGGCGAGACCGCGCGAAGCGAGTCGCCGCCGGTCGAGCCGGCGGGCCGGGATCCGTCGGCGCCTGCTCCGGGCTTCGACCCGGGGATTGATGGAGGAGGCGTGTCCGCGGACCCGGTCGGCCCCGCCTCCGATCGCGGCGTGGTCGGCGGCGCCACGTTGGGCCCCGGTGCCTGATCGGGCCCCGGCGCCGCCTCGGTCGTCGGGGCCGGCGCGGGCGTGCCATCCGGAGATCCGGGGCCGAGTCGCGCAGCGGCGCCGTCGCCGGGCCCGCCGGCGCGCCCCTCCGCCTGCTGCGGCCCGCGCTTCTGCTGCCGCGCGCGGGCCTTGCCACGGCCGGCGGTCATGACCTTGTGCGCGCCGGCCTGGCCCAGCGCCATGCCCTGGCTGGAGACGCTGAACTGCTGCGCGAGCGGATCGATGTTGCCCTGGACGGCGGATTCCAACCCGCCGGAGACGCCGCCGCTGACGATGTTCTCGCTCGCGTAGAGGGCCGCTTTCGCGCCGCCGGCGGCGGCCTGCGCGCGGAAGCCGGCGGCGGCGCCGAGCTCGTCGGCCTTGGCGATGATGCCCTTGGCCCAGCCCTCGACGAAGCGCCCCACCGCCTTTTGGGCGATCTTCCCGCCAACCGCGCCGAAGACGCCGCTGCGGAGGTCCGCCAGGAGCTCGTCGCTGGTCAGGTAGTCGGGCCCCTTCGCGAGCAGCTTCGTGACGAGCGTCGCGGCGGTCGCCCGCACGGCGCCCGCGATCACGCCACCGGCCCCGGCGGTGGCGATCGTGGAGGCGACCAGGACGGCTGCGTCGACGAAGGCGTTGAAGGCCTCCTCCGTGCGCTGGTCGTACACCCCGAGGTTGTGCTGCATTCGCACCTCCGCGAAGTGCAGCGCGGTCACCTGGCCGCGGGCCGCCACGAGGTCCGGGGGATCCTTCTCGAGGGCCTCGTCGAGTCTCCTGATCGCGGTGAGGGCGTCGTCCCGGGTCTGCTTGACGATCGTCCGCTCGAGGTTGCCGAACGCATCGCGCGCCCGGGCGAACAACCCGCGGTTTGCCTCGACCGAGATCTCGCGGCCGAGGATCCGGCCCAGGACGTGCTGCGCCTCGCCGCGGATCGCCTCGCGCTCGGCCTGGCTGTTGACCTGCTCCGCCAGCCCGCCGAAGACGTCGTCCGAGAGGGGCACCGCGCCGGTGGCCCCCCGGGTGCCGGCGAGCTCGGGGGTCGTGGCGAGCTCGCCGACGAAGTCCAGCTGTGCCTTGACCGAGCCGGACGGGTCGTACGAGAAGAGGCCGCGGAGCAGCATGAGCTTCTCGTCGAGCTCCCGGCGGGCCTTCGGGAGGTCCTTCGGCGCGCGCCCGCTCAGGATGTCGTCGGTCGTCGGGAAGCGGATGCGGCGGATGTCCTCGGGCTTGCCGAGGAGGGCCGTCCCGAGGTCGGTCCCGGTGCGCGCCTTGTAGTCCTCGGCCAGGCGCCGGATCTCGTCGCGCGTCTTGCCCTCCAGCACGGCCCGGACCCGGTCCATGTCCTTGGTTCCCGACCGGAGCGCGAAGTACAGCTCGGTGACCTCGTCCGTCGCGCCCTGGCGGAGGAGGAGCAGCGCGTTGCGGTTGCGATCCTCCGCCGACCCGAGCCCGGACAGGACGACCAGGAGCGGCTTCCTGGCCCGGGTCTCGAACTCGGCCAGGAACTGGGCGAAGTAGGCCTCGCTGACGAGCTCCGGCGACCGCGCTGTGGCGCCCGACGCCTTGCCCGCCGCCTCGCGCGCCTCCCTGACGGCGTCCTGCCGGGCGGTCTCGCGCAGCTCTCGCAGGGTGGTCTCAACGTCGCCCGCCTTGATGGACCTGTCCAGGTACTTCCGCGCGAGCCGGGCGGCCAGGACCTCCGGGCGCCGCCGGGGGTCGAGGAGGTCGTCGGCCTTGATTCCCGTCTGGACGCCGACCTGGGCCTTGATCGCCGAGGACCCCGGGCCCTCGCCGAGGGCCGCCTCGAGGCGCGTCCTGCCACCGCCGACAGCTGCATCCTCGGTGCCACCCTGGGCCGTCGAACCGGGCGCGGCGGGCTGGGTGCGCATCTCGTCGAGGTGCGCCTCGAGCCCGGCCTTGGCATCGCGGACCTTCTTCTGGCCTTCCTTGAACGGCGCCGCCATGAGCGCCGGCAGCTCGTCGGGCTCGAGCCCCGACGGGAGCTTCGGCGCGGCCGCCTCGGCCTTCCTGACCTGCTCGAGCTTCGCCTCGGTCGCTGCCCGGTCGTCCTTGGCAAGGTCGTCCTCGAAGAGCAGGGCGTCGAAGCGATCCCAGTCGGTCTTCTCCTTGAAGCGCCTGGTGAGGCTGATATAGAGCGTCGTCCCGAACTCCTTCTCGTAGGCGTCGGCCAGCGCCTTGCGCTCGCCCCGTCGCTCCCTGGCCCCGAGCCCTCGAAGGAGGGCGAAGATCGGCTCTCGGCGCCCGGCGTCGATCCAGGTCTTCACCTGGATCGCCTGCGCCGTCCGGCGGCGCGCTCCGACTTGCTTCGCCTGCTCGGCGTTGTTGTCCCGCACGACCACCGCGGCGACGGCCCCGGCCTGGAGCCCGAGCTGCTCGCGCTGCTTCTCGTCCTGCCCGAGGATCGTGCCGACCAGCTCGCCGACGGCCTGCGCACCCTGCATCGCGGCGATCGGATCGGGGGCCGGCTCGTCGACGGTCCCGGCGAGGAGCATCGCGAGGCGCCGGCGGTTCTTCGGGCCGATGTCGTCGATCACCTCGTCGCCATCGATCTCGAGATTGCCGAGGATCAGGCCCTTCAGCCGCCATCGGGTCTTCTCCTCGAAGATCCGGCGGACCTCGAGGCCCTCCTTGGCCGTCATGCCCTCGAGGGCCGCGGCGACCGCCTCGACGTCGACCAGCATCATCTTCCGTGGCACCGGCGTGTACCGGATGGCGAAGCGGATGCGCTCCGCGCGCGCGGCCGCGTCGAGCTGCTGGGCGCCCTCGGCCGGGGCTCGCTGGAGGCCCGCGATCACGGGAGCACGCTGGACCTGGCCGACCCACGGCCCGAGCGGTGCGCGCTGGAGGCCACCGAGCAACCCGACGACCGCCCGGTTCCCGGCGGTCTGCTGGAGGTTGAGGATCGCGCTCTCGTGTGACGTCGCCGCCCCGCCATCGAACGATGGCGCGCCGAACCCCGGCGCGCCCGGCACGGGTCCCGCGACGTCGCGTTCCTTGGCCTCGACCTGCGGCTCGGCCAAGGGCCGCTACTCCTCCCCCTCGATCTCGCCCAGCGAGTTCCAGAACGCGGGGTTGCCCGACTTCGCCGCCTTGGTCGTGATGTGGAAGACCGCCTGGCCGGCCGAGCGGATGAAGTAGATGCAGGAATGCATCAGCTTCAGGCGGTCGTCGAGGAGCTTCTCGAGGGTCTTGATCGCGGCCAGCTGGGCCGGCCGGTCGGTGGCGGCGCTCCAGGCGTTCCGGGCGGCCTCGATCTGCGGTTCCAGGTCGGCCTGCTTCTTGTCGGCCTCCGTGGCCGCGCCGATGTAGCCCTTGCCGCTGGCGATCGCCATCTGGGCCGTTGGCGAGTCGACCCCGAACTTGAGCGCGGTCGAGCCCTTGGCGCCGATCGCATCGCCCAAGGCCTTCGAGGTCGAGTGGATCTCCTTGCGCTTGGCCGCGATCTGCGACTCCTTCGCCCCCACGCGGTCCTGGACCTTCTGGTACTCGGCATCGATCTTCGCGGCCTCGTCGTCCGCGGCGCTCTTCCTGGTCGCGCCGGGCGCGCCCTTCCGGACCTTGCCGGCGGGTCCCGCCTTCTCCTCCCGCTCGACCCGGGCCGCCACGTCGGCCTGCTTCTCACCGGGGTTCCGCTTCATGGCGATCGCCTGGGCGGTCCGACGGACGACCTTCATGTCGTCGACGTGCATGTCGATGACGCTCAGCTGCTGCTGGCGCAGCTGGTCGGGGAGGTCCGTGTACTTCTTCGTGTCGGCGACCGCCTCGCGCCGCTTGGCCAGCTTCGCGAGCTCGTCGCCGGACTCGCGGACGATGTCGTTCGCGAGCTCGGGGTTGGACCGAACCCGCGCCATCAGGCTCTTCCGCAGGTCCTTGAGCCGGACCCGTTCCTTCTCCCCGGGGAAGTTCGGGTCGCCCTTCAGCTCGAGGTCCCAGGCCAGGCTCCCCCCGCCCCCGACCTGCCCGCCGAGCATCGCCGCGCCGCCCTCCTTGACGAGCTCGCTGTAGGCCTGCTTCTCGTCGATGGCATTCCGGATCTTCCTCGAGACCCGGTGCAGCTCCTGGATGTTCTGCTTGGGGATGTCGGCGCTCAGCGTCCATTCGCCCGACGGCTTGACGTCGCCGCTGGTCCTGGCGCCCATGAAGATCTTCCCGAACTCCTTGCGGTTGTACTCCCCGGACGTGCCGCTGACGTTGAACGTGGCCTTGGAGACGACCTCCTCGCCGTCCTGGTCGACGCGCACGATCTGGGCGTTCGACTTGAGGGTGTCCTCGCCGATGGCCTTGCCGATGAAGCCGGGCTTCTGCTCGTGGATCTGCGCCCCGCCGTGGACCGTCTGGGTGCTCCCGCCGGCCGACTCCCGCGAGACCTGCCAGGTCGTGCCCGTCCAGACCACGGTGCCGAGGCCCGCGATCGCGAACGTCTCGTTGTCGGACTGGCTCCCGCCCTTCTCGATCACCTTCGGGGTCGTCCCGGGCGGCCAGCCGGTCTTGACGTAGAGCTCGAAGGCGTTGCGACCCTGCTCCTTGCCGAGGTCGAACTCGTACGTCACCGCGAAGCTCTCCATGTTGGTCGAGCTGTAGGTGTGGGTGAGCGTCGGGACGCTGGCCCCGATCGAGCCCGTCTTCGACCCCTGGACGGAACCGGTGACCTCGATGGTCGTGGGGCCGATCCGTTTGATGGCCATCTCGCGGGTGGTCGCCTTCGACGTGCCGGCGGTGATGGTGAAGCCGGAGTAGCCCGCCGACGCGTTGACGTTGGAGCCCGAGATGTCGCCCGACGAGCGCGTCTCGCCGACGGGGATCTGGAGGGCACCGGCAACGCTCGTCGGCGGGATCAGGTTCGTGAGGGCCTGCTCGCCGGTGACCTTCGCGGCGGCGCCGTCCCGGAAGGCGATCGCCTCCTTCTTGTCCTTGAAGATCCTCCGGCCGCCCTGGAAGTCGGCCTCCGTGACGCCGCCGCCGAGCCCGACGTTCGCACCGCTCGCGAATGACTTCCCGCCGGTCAGGCCGGCGCTCGTCGTTTCGGCGATGCGATAGACGATCGCGAAGGTCCCGTCCGGGAGCTCGATCGGGTCGCTGGCCTCGACCTTGACGCCGCGACTCACCGTTGGCTTGAACGACAGGCCGCGCTGCGTCTGGATGTTGATGAAGGCCTCGATCTCGACGTTGCCCTTCCAGTCGCCCTTGAGCTTGCCGCCGGCGCCCGTCGTCGTGCCCTTTGCGTTCGTTCGCTCCCGGCTGACACCGGCCTCCCAGCCGCTGACGTCGGCCTTGCCGCCGACCTTCGTGGCGGTCGACTGCTTGATCGGGTTCCCGTCCGGATCCGTCCCGACGACGATCTCCTTCGTGGACTTCGCCTCGAGGTTCAGCTTCGCGTCCTTGCCGATCCCGACGTTCGCCTCCCGGGACTTCTTGGCGGCGACGACATCGCCCTCGATCTTGCTGGTATCGGTCGACCCAACGGTGGCGCCGACGAGGTTCCCGCCCACCCCGAAGCCGGCGCCACTGACCCGCTCCTGGCGGTTCGTGATCCCGCCTTCCGACACCTCGGTGGCCGTGGTGACGACGGCCTGCTCGCGGCTCCTCGTGCGCGTCTCCGCCCGACCCCCGGCCTCGGTCGTCGTCGCGCTGTAGGACTTGAGCGTGGATCGCTCGGCGTAGGTCGTGCCGCCCGGGGCGACCGTCTGCGCGGCCTGGGGCAGCCCGCCCTTCGGCGCCGGCGGGCCGCCGGTGCCGGTACCCGTTGTTGGCGCGCCGCCCACGCCGGGAACCGACAGGTACGGGACGTTGTCGATCGGGTAGCCGGGCGACACGAGGATGATGTTGCCGACGCGGTAGGCACCGGGCGTGCCGCCCTTGCCGCCGTCGAGGCGGTAGCCCTGGCCGTGCCACAGATCGTTCGGGCTCCGCATGACGGACTTGGGGTCCCGCGCGTACGCCGCCTCGACCTCCTGGAACGAGACGCGGTAGGCCTCGACGTTGCCGCGAGCACCCCGGGGCGTCTCCGGCGAGACAGCCTCGCGCAGCCGGTTCTCGGGTCGCTCCGGCGGCATCCGGGCCATCGGCCGCTCGCCGCCCCCGGGCGCCCCCGCGCCGCCCGCCGTCGGGCCGCCTTGTGCCCCGGTCCCGGGACCGCCAGCGCCGCCGATCGCTCCGTAGTAGGGCAACCTCGATGCAGGCCCGTCGAAGTCCGGGGCGACGATGATCACACTGCCATCGGTGAACGCCTTGGGCACCTGGGCGTTCTCGCCGAACTTCTTGAACCCGTTCGCCTTGTCGAACGCCTCCAGGTGCCAGGTCGCGTTCGGGCTCCGGATCACCCGGGCCGGATTTCGCTCGAACTGGACCCGCACGGCATCGGGCTGGAGGGCGATGACGTCCGAGCTTGCCGAGGGTGGCTTGGGGGCACCCCCGAACATCCCTTCCGGGACCGGCTTGGGACCGTGCTCGCCACCGACCGCGAACCGCGGGTCCTTCAGCCAGTGCGGGACGAGCGGTGGCGCGAGGGGGCCTTCCTGGGGTGCGGCCCACGGTCCGTCGACCGCGGCCTTCGCCTCGCCCCCCGTCGGTTGCGGACCCCCGCCGGGGCGTGGTGCCACGGACGTGAGGGTTTGCGACCCGGTCTCCATCGGGCGCGGCGCCGCCGAGGTCAGGGTCTGCGAGCCGACGACGACCGGGCCGGGCGGCGGCTCGTCGTCGTTCGGCGCCCGCTGCACGCCCCGGGGAGCTCCTCCGAGCGCGGATGTCACCGCCTGGTTGCCCGCGGCCTGCTGCGTGGCGAGGATCGCGGCGTGGGCAGACCCGAGCTCGTTGGACGGCGCCGGCGCCGGCGTGCTCCGAGGCCGGTCCGTCGTTTCTGCCGTGCGCTCCGGCCCGGGATCCGGCCGAGCCCGATCCGGCGGGCTCATCGACGATCTGCCACGGCGATCTCGTGGTACGGCCCGAACTCGTCCTCGAGGGTGAGCCGGCCGAGCTTGCGGTACTCGCGCTCCGTGCCGCGCACGACGTCCGCCATCGCGACCGGCCCGTCGCGCGCGGCCGCCAGGAACGCCGCCGTCAGGCAGATGTTCCGGACATGGCCGCCGGACAGCCGGAAGCGCCGGGCCATGAACTCGAGGTCCAGATCGCTCGCCTGCGGCAGCCGCTCGGGCAGGTGCATCCGCCAGAGGGCCAGCCGAGCCGCCTCGTCGGGCATGGGGAAGTCGACGATGACGTCCAGGCGGCGGGTGAAGGCCTCGTCGAGGTTCGACCGCAGGTTCGTGGTGAGGATCGCGAGGCCGTCGAAGCGCTCCATCCGCTGGAGCAGGTAGGCGACCTCGACGTTCGCATAGCGATCGCGGGCATCACGAACCTCGGAGCGCTTGCCGAAGATCGCGTCGGCCTCGTCGAACAGCAGCACGCCGTTCACGCGGGCCGCCTCCGTGAAGATGCGGTCGAGGTTCTTCTCCGTCTCGCCGATGTACTTGTCGATCACGGTCGACAGGTCGATCACGTACAGGTCCAGCCCCAGCTCGCCCGCGATGACCTCGGCGGCGAGGGTCTTGCCGGTCCCCGACTCGCCCCCGAACAGGGCCGTGATCCCGCGGCCACGGCTGGAACGCCCGCCGACCTGCCAGTCGTCGAGCACGAGCTCGCGATGCCGTGTGCGGTCGGTCAGCTCGTGGAGCTGGGCCGTCACGCTTGGCGGGAGCACGAGGTCGTCCCACTCGGCCGCCGGCGAGACACGGTGCGCCAGGCGCTCCAGGCCGGCCGAGTTCTGCGCCCGGGCGCCGGCCCGGAGGTCGGACGGCTCCAGCGGCCGCCCCTCCGCGATCGCGCGAAGCAGGCCCGCCTTGGCCGCGCCATCGATCTGGGACAGCCCGAGGTGGAACGCCCGCGTCGCGTGGACCAGCTCGGCCGCGTGCCCGTTCGGCGAGGCGGCATCGATCCCGAGCGCGCGGTGCCAGCGATCCGCCCGAGCGGCGGCGTCGGGCTGCGGCGCGTCCAGCAGCAGCGGCACCACCGAGGTCCGGGTCGGATCCCAGGGCCGCGAGCCGACGAGGACGGTCGGCCAGCCGGATTCGGCCAGCTGCCGGATCACGCCGTCGGCGGACGGGCCGAGGGCATCGAGCGGGCCGGCGACGAGGACCGCGCCGGTGAGCCGGGCCTCGCGCACGGCGTCGCCGGCAAGGTCGGCGGGCTGCGGTGCGGCCGCCAGCCGCGCGAGGTCGACGGCCACGGACCGGCCTCCGAGCGCGGCGACGGATCCAGCCGCCGCCGCGATCCCCGACGCCACGCCCTCCTCGCGAAGGTGGATCAGGGCGACACCGGCCGCCAGGGCCTGGGCAAGGGGCGGGAAGCCGTCGTCGTCGGCCACGACCGCGAGGACGCGCTCGAGCTCGGGTTCCGGCTGGTCACCGCCCAGCAGGTGCGAGGTGATCCGATCGCCCACGCGAAGCGCGCGGGTGAGGATCGGGCGGTCAGCACCCTCGACCGCGATCAATCCGTGCCGGACGAGCAGGCCCTGGCCGGACAGCCGCGCCCGGGCGCCGGCATCGATCGTCGACAGGCCGGCCAGCTCGAGGGCCAGCCCGACGCTCGCGCGCCGCCGCGTGACGTCGTCGTGCAGGTAGCCATAGAGCGATTCGAAGCGGGCGTCGAGGTCGGGCGCGAGCGCGACCACGAGGAGGTCGAGGTCGACCTCGTCGAGCCCGAACGACCGGGCCATCGACCGGAGCCTGAGGTTCTCGCCCGCGAGCTCCCACGCGGCCGCCTGGAGCTCGTCGACAGCGGCGTCTGCGTCGTCCGGAGGCGGCCCGGGCGCCCGCGCCGGTCGCGCCAGGAGCTCGTCGACAGCGGCGTCCGGGAGGTACAGGCCGCGGAACCGGTCGTCCGGGTTCGGGTCGGCCAGGCGGCGCCGCGCGACGGCGGCGCGGACGCGCCCCTCCATCAGCGCGAGTCGTGCCTCGAGGTGCTCGACGGAGGGGCTCGTCGCCGCCGTCGAGCGGACCGCGGTCATGACGCCCGCAGCTGGCGGATGTGGATCCGTCGTCCGGGCGCGGTCGGTCCGCCGGCCGTGAACGTCTCATTGGGCACGCCGGCCTCCGCGTCGGGCGCGGGTTCCGTCGCCGGCGCTCGGTGCTCGGCCGTGGCGGGGGTGCGGCGCTTTCGAGCCGCGGCGCCCCGGCCCTTGTCGCCGGCCTCGGGCGTCTCGGCCTCCGCGGGCCCGGCCCCCGACGTCGTTGACAGCACGGCCAGGCGCGGCTCCTCGAGCACCGGCGGACCGGCCTCGATCGAGCGGGCGATGTTCATCGGCGCGGTCACGACGACGTCGAGCGACGGCTTCAGCTCGCCGCCCAGGGCGGACCAGGTGTCGGCGATCTTGCGCTCGTCGTCGGGCGGCAGCGCGACCGTTACCAGGACCGGGATCTCCTCGCCTTCGAGGGTGCCCTTGAGCAGCTCGGCCGGGAAGTACTCGTGGCGCAGGAACCCGGCGAGAAGCGCGGAGAGCAGGCGGTGTTCGTCCTCCGGCCGCTGCGTCCAGGCGGTGGCCAGGTACGAGAGCCGGAACCGGCGCGGCGGCAGCCGCCGCTCCTTCACGCGCCCGTCATCGCCCTTGACCTCGACCCAGGCCGTATCCCGGCGCGAGAGATCCTCACGGATGTCGTAGAGGTAGAGGTTGACGACCGGTGCGCTGCGCCGCGCCACCCAGTCCTTGGTCGGGGCATCGAAGGCGACCTCGACCCCGGAGCCGTTCAGGGCGTCGCGCTGGACGAGCGCACGCAGGGACTCGTCGACGTCATGGATCATCGCCGTCCAAGGGTCCTTGCGCGCGGGCGACCGGGCAACGCGGCGACGGGCAATCGTTCGGGAAGCCGCGGCTGCCCGAAGGGGCAGCTCGGGTCACCCCAACGCCGGTCCACCCGTTCCTTGTCGGCGTCCCGCCCCGGTGTGAGCCTCGCCCAGACCGCTCTGCATTCGGGAGGCTCGCGCATGCCGAACTATCTCTCGCCCGGCGTCTACGTCGAGGAGGTCGAGGCCGGGTCACGTCCCATCGAGGGCGTCGGCACGGCCGTGGCCGCGTTCGTCGGCCTCGCCCAGCGGGGACCGACCAACACCCCGACCCTGGTCACGAACTGGGCCCAGTTCGTCAACGCCTTCGGCGACTTCATGGAGGGCTCGTACCTCGCCCACGCGGTGTACGGCTACTTCCTCAACGGCGGCGGGTCGTGCTACGTCGTCCGGATCGGCGGCGACGCGCCCGCGCCCCAGGCCCGAGCCGAGATCGCGGCTGCCGGCGACGGCGGCGCCCCCGGCTATCGCGCCCTGGCCCTCGAGCCCGGGCCCGCCGGGAACCAGATCAAGGTCGAGGTCTCGCCCGCGACGAGCGGCGAGGAGGGCGCCTTCAACCTGACCGTCAGCGCGCCCGGCCGCGAGACCGAGACGTACGAGAACGTCACGACCAAGCGCGGCAAGACCAACGTCGTGACGATGGTCAAGGAGCGCTCCAAGCTCATCCAGCTCGAGGAGGTCGGGACCGCGAGCGCGCTCGAGCGCGTCCCCGCGCCGGGCAAGGTCGAGCTCGCCGGGGCAGACGGCGCCAAGCCCGTCCGCCTCGCACCCGAGGACTACGTCGGCGACGCGGCCGACCGGACCGGCTTCGGCGGCCTCGAGGCGATCGACGCGGTCACGATGCTGGCCGTGCCGGACCTGATGGCCGTGTACCAGCAGGGCATGATCGACCTCGAGGGTGTCCAGGCCGTCCAGCTGGCGATGATCGCCCACTGCGAGCTGATGGGCGACCGGGTCGCGATCCTCGATGCCCCGCCCGGCCTCAACGCCCAGCAGGTTCGCGAGTGGCGGGTCGACAAGGCCGGCTACGACTCGAAGTACGCGGCGCTCTACTGGCCCTGGATCAAGGTCTTCGACCCGGTGACCTCGCAGGGCATCCACGTCCCGCCGAGCGGCCACATGGCCGGCATCTGGGCCCGCAATGACGACACCCGCGGCGTCCACAAGGCGCCCGCCAACGAGGTCGTCCGGGGCGCGTTGTCACTGGAGCTCCAGATCACGCGCGGCGAGCACGACCAGCTCAACCCGGCGGGGATCAACTGCATCCGGGCCTTCCCCGGTCGCGGCATCCGCGTCTGGGGCGCCCGGACGCTGTCGAGCGATCCGGCGTGGCGGTACCTCAACGTCCGGCGGCTCTTCAACTACGTCGAGGAGTCGATCCTCGAGGGGACCCAGTGGGTCGTCTTCGAGCCGAACGACCTGAACCTCTGGCAGCGCGTGAAGCGAACGCTCAACGCGTTCCTCGTCCGCGTCTGGCGCGACGGAGCGCTGTTCGGCGCGACGCCGGGCGAGGCGTTCTACGTCAAGTGCGACGCCGAGACCAACCCGCCCGAGGTCGTCGACGCCGGGCAGCTGGTCGTCGAGGTCGGGATCGCGCCCGTCAAGCCGGCCGAGTTCGTCGTCTTCCGCATCGCCCAGTTCTCGGGCGGCGCGGCCCTCACCGAATAGCCGCGAGCGCCCCCGCGGGCGCATGAAGGAGGAACCCGATCATGGCCAAGGGCCTTCCGAACCTCCCGTCCGACGCGCTCGCGTCGTACACGTTCTCGATCGAGATCGATCGGACCGAGATCGCCCAGTTCTCCGAGGTGTCCGGCCTCGCGTCCGAGGTCGACGTCATCGAGCTCAAGGAGAACACGATCGACGGCAAGCTGGTGATCCACAAGGCGCCGGGCGCGGTCAAGCCGGCGACGATCACCCTGAAGCGCGCCAAGAACGCCAGCACCGAGCTCTGGAAGTGGCACGAGGCGGTCATGCAGGGCAAGCTCGGCGACGCACGCCGGAACGGCTCCGTCGTCCTCAAGGGCTTCGACGGCTCCGAGGTCGCGCGCTGGAACTTCGAGAACGCGTGGGTCTCCAAGATCGAGGCCGGGAACCTCAAGGCCGGCTCGAACGAGGTGCTCATGGAGACCGTTTCGATCGTCACCGAAGCGTTGAACCGGGTGATGTAGGCCATGGTTGGCGCAAGCCCCTCGCTCGCCGGGGCCGCCGGCGAGCCGGGCTACGAGCTCCGGACCGAGTTCCCGTTCATCCTGCCGCGGGGCTATGTCGACGCCCAGGGCGTCGTCCACCGCGATGGGCTGATGCGGCTCGCGACTGCCAAGGACGAGATCATCCCGCAGCGCGATCCACGCGTTCGCGAGAACGAGTCGTACCTCACGGTCCTCCTGCTGTCGCGGGTCGTCACCCGCCTCGGCCGGCTGCCGGAGGTCAACCCCGGCGTCATCGAGAACATGTTCGCCTCGGATCTCGCCTTCCTCCAGGACCTGTACCGGCGGGTCAACCAGGAGGGCACGAGCCAGGCCGCCGTCACCTGCCCCTCGTGTCGCCACGAGTTCACGGTCGAGATGGCAGGTGATCGCCTGGGGGGGTCGTGACGTACGCGACGGACCAGCTCTACGAGGAGGTCGCGTACGTGGCCTACCACCTGCACTGGGGGCTCGACGAGATCCTCGATCTCGAGCACCCGGACCGGCGACGGTTCGTGGAGGAGATCGCGGCCATCAACCGCCGGCTGAGCGAGGAGGAGTAGGGGAGCATGCGGCTGCCGTGGCCGTTCGGCCGGGCGAGGCGGTCGGCGTCGTCCGACGACGGCGGCGGGACCGCCGCGACCGCGTCTGGCGGCGCCATCGCGCCCGTCGAGCGACCGCCCGGTGACGCCTGGCGGCGCCTGCCGCCGCTCGCCGAGACGATGGGACCGCCGCCCCTCGTGGCGCCGAACCGGCCCTTCGCGGCCGGGCTGGCCGCGGGCGAGCCCCCGGCACCGATCCTCGCGCCACTGGCACACGGCCGGAGCCTCGAGGCGCCGCGTGGCCTGGTCGTCGGCGTCGCCAGGCCGACCCCGGCCCGGCCCGGCCCGGCGCTGCCGGCACCCGTGCAGCGGGCCCCGCTGGGGCTGCGGCGGTCCGCGGCCGTGGACGCCGACGACGGAGACCAGTCCGTCGACGGCCCGGAGCCGGCACCACGGCCGGCAACGATCGGCTCGGCCGGGTCGGCGCCGGCTGCGGTGCCGATCCCCCGACCGGCCGTGCCCGATGTCGCCCCGCGCCCGACGGCGAAGCTCCTCACCCGCGCCCCCGAGCCCCCACGCGCAGCGGCGCTGGTGGGCCTCGTCGGCCAGCCGCACGCCCCCGGGGCCACCCGGGCCCGGCCGAAGCCCTCGGAGCCCGAGGCGGTCCCACCGCCCGTGCAGCGCGCGCCCGGGGAGCCGGCGTCCGCCCGGCCCGATGGTCCGCGCCTCACGATCGGGCAGGCGCGCCGCCTCGGCCTTGGAGCGCCGATCCTCGGCCGCCCGATCGAGTCGGGCGCGACGGCGCTCACGTCAGTGGGCCGCTCGGCCCCCGATTCGCCGGGCAGGCAGGCTCAGCCCGCGACCCCGCCGGCTCCCGCGGGAGTACAACGCGCGCCGGTCGAGCCGCTCGACCTCCCGCTTGCCACGGGCGCGGTTCCGTCCACCGCCGGCAATGATGCCCAGGCGGCCACGCGACCCGTGCCGCCCGCCGCGGGAGGCTTGGCCGGCGAGACGCCACCGGTCGCAGCGGTCCCGGTTCGTGCTTCCGCCCCGGCCTCGCACGCGATGCCGCGACCATTGCGGTCGGCGGGACCGATCGTGTCCGCGCAGCCACTCCGCACCGGGGTACAGCGCGCACCCCTCACGCTGCCGCAGCGCGCCGCCAACGACGCGGCCGCGAGCGATCGGGCGCTTCCCGCCGCCGTGACGCCGGCCGCCGCCGGGCCCGTGAAGATCCACCGCGGGCACGACGCGGCGCAACTCTCGGAGGCGCTGGACGCACGCTCGTTCACGCACGGCGGCGAGATCTTCATGCCGGACCGCCACGGCCCCCTGGATGCCGGCAGGGGCAAGGCGCTCCTGGCCCACGAGCTGACGCACGTCAGCCAGCAGCGCCGGTTCGGCAGCAGCCTGCCGGCGGAGCACACGTCGCGTGGCCGCGCCCTGGAGGCCGAGGCGGTGGCCGCCGAGCGTGCCCCCGAGATGACCCTCGTCAGCCCGACCCCCGGCGCATCACGCCCGGCCGCGGACCCGGTCGAAAGGGCGGCGGCGGTGCCCGACCCGATCCTCCCGGAGTCCTCGACGAACGGCCGCGGTCCCGGCCTTGCGACCGCGCCGCAGCGTGCCCCCGCGATCGGCGGCGAGGCCCGCAGGCCCACCGCGCCCGGCGGCGGGCAGGGGCACTCGGAGCAGGAGCTCGAGGTCCTGGCCCACCAGCTGTACCAGCGGATCGGGCGCCACCTGCGCCGCGAGCTGCTCGTGGACCGCGAGCGGTCCGGCTTCGCCCTGGACCTGCCATGACCGGCCAACCGACGCCCGCGGCGCGGCTGGTCCCGCGGTACCGCATTCCGCGACGCCGCACTCCGCGACGCCGCGCCCCGCGCACCACGGAGGCCAGCTGATGTCCGAATCAGGCCTGGGCCTGCGGTTCAGCGTGAAGATCGACGGCAAGGACTTCGGCAACTGGCAGAAGTGTGACGGCCTGTCGGTCGAGTACGACGTCTACGAGTACAAGGAAGGCGGCGAGAACGGCTTCGTGCACCGCCTGCCGGGCCGCGTGAACTACCCGAACGTCAAGCTCACCCGACCGGTCGACTCCGGGTCTGCGAACGTCAGCGTCTGGGTCGCGAGCCTCCAGGTCCGGATGGTCCCGTCGACCTGCCAGATTTCCGTCCTCGACCCGACCGGCGAATCGGTCGCCGAGTGGACGCTCGCCGGCGTCTACCCGGTCCGCTGGACCGGCCCCCAGCTCGACGTCAACAGCAGCCAGTGGGCGACGGAGACGTTGGAGCTGAGCCACAACGGCTTCCTGCCGGTGGGGATCTGAATCGTGAGCCGCGCCGGTGCCGGCCTCCCGGTCATGGGCCTGGAGAAGGCCTCCCTCGCCATGGTCGACAGCTTGCTGCCGATCGGCGACCTGAAGTTCAAGTACAACCCGGAGCAGTTCTCGCTGACCAAAAACGCCGCCTGGGACAACCCCGGCGTCCGGCTCGAGCAGGAGTGGGCGCTTCCGACATACCTGTCCACGTCGCCCGCGCGGCTCGAGCTGGACATCTTCTTCGACGCCTTCGAGGAGCTGTTCGGCGACGTCTCCGGCGACGTCAAGACCCTAATCGACTGGACCAAGCCCGGCCCGCCGTACAACGAGCCGCCGCTCCTGCAGTTCCGCTGGGGCATGAGCAGCGTCGTCCAGGGCATGTACTTCTACCTCGAGTCGGTCTCCGCCAACTACACCCTGTTCCGGGTCGACGGCACCCCGATCCGCGCGACCTGCAAGATCGCGCTCGTCGAGTGGTCGAATCCAGCGGCCCGCCAGAACCCGACCTCGGGCGGCCGGCCGGGGATGGAGTCGCACGTCCTCGTCGAGGGTGAGTCGCTCCACGCCGTGGCCTGGGCCCGCTATGGCGATCCCGGGATGTGGCGGGCGATCGCGGCGTTCAACGGCATCGACGATCCGCTCCGCCTCACGGCCGGGACTCGGCTCCTCATCCCATCGCGCCGCGACGCGGCGGAGCTCTCGTAGGTCCACGCCGATGGCCGACCCGCGCTCGATCGACGCCGCGCTCACCGTCAGCGGCATGGAGCTGCGGGCGGAGCTCCTGGCGTACGTCGAGCAGGTCGTGGTCGACGAGGACCTGTACCGGCCGGCGATGTTCGTGATCTCGCTGGTCGACCCGAAGAAGGACATCGTCGAGCGGACCGGGCTCAAGACCGGCGTGACCGTCGGGATCTCCGCGGTCGGGCAGGGCGCGGACGAAGCCCAGGAGCTGCTCGTGGGACAGGTCGTCACGATCGAGTGCGATTACGATCAGCTCGGTGCCCGGGTGGTCATCCGCGGCTATGCCGCGACGCACCGCCTGCACCGCCACCGCCGCACCCGGGTCTTCAGCGACGCCACCGACAGCGACATCGTCCAGCAGGTCGCCAAGGAGGCGGGCCTCGACATCGGGTCGATCGAGTCGACGACCGAGGTCCACGAGCACGTCAGCCAGGCGAACGTCACCGACTGGGAGTTCCTGTCGGACCGGGCCCGTGCCGTGGGCCTGGACCTCACGATCGTCGACGGCCAGCTGCAGCTCCGAAAGCGGGCCACCTCTGCCGCGGCGCCGCCCGATTTCGGCACGGACCCGCGACGCCTGCTCTTCGGCGCCAACCTCGAGGCCTTCCACGCCCGGCTGAGCTCGGCCGAGCAGGTCGGCCAGGTCGAGGTTCGCGGCTGGGACCAGGACCGCAAGGAGGCCGTCGTCGCGACGGTCCCCGCCGGGACCGAGGCCGCCGCCGTCGACAAGGCCAAGCCGACCGAGCTCGCGGGGCACTTCGGCGCCCCGACGTTCGTGGAGGTCACGGCCCCGGTCCAGAGCGAGCGCGAGGCCGAGACCACGGCCAGGGCGCTCGCCGAGCGCATCGGCAGCGCCTTCGCGGAGGCCGAGGGCGTCGCGCGTGGCAGCACCGCGCTCCGCGCCGGCGCAGCCGTCCGGATCGCCGGGGTGAGCGACCAGTTCAACGGCGCGTACGTCCTGACCCGGGTGAAGCACGTCATCAACCGGCGCGGCTACCGCACGCACTTCACCATCAGCGGCCAGCACGATCGGTCCCTGCTGGGCCTCGTCGCCGCCGGCGGCAACGGTCACCACCAGGGGCACGGCGATGGCCTGGAGGGCCGGCGCACGACCGGCTTCGTGCGCGGCCTGGTGTCCGATAACGACGACCCGGAGAAGCTCGGTCGCGTGAAGGTCAGCTTCCCGTGGCTGGACAAGTCCTACAGCTCAGCGTGGGCGCCGGTCATCCAGCTCGGCGCCGGCCCCGACAGCGGGACGTTCTTCCTGCCGGCGGTGAACGACGAAGTCCTCGTCGGCTTCGAGCACGGTCGCGTCGATCGGCCGGTCGTGGTGGGCGGGCTCTTCAACAAGACCGACCAGCCGCCGACCTACAGCCACTTCCTGAAGGACGGCGCGGTCCTGGAGCGGGGGATCTGGTCGCGCAAGGGCCACGTGCTGAGCCTCAGCGACGCCGACGACACGCTCGGGATCATCCTCCGCGCCGTCGACGGCGATGGCCGCTCGATGGTCAGCATCGGCCTCAACGCAAGCGACCAGAAGCTCGTGGTCATGAGCGAGGACAAGATCGAGGTTCAGGCGCTGGGTGACATCTCGCTCAAGGGCGCGAACGTGACCATCGAGGCGGACCGGGAGCTCGTCCTCAAGGGCTCCCAGATCAAGCTGAACTAGGAGGCGCGACGTGGGCAACCCGGCGCTCGCCGCCGGCGACAAGATCAGCGGAACCTGCCCGGGACACCTCGTGCCGTCCGGCTCGGGGACCGCGCCGGCCGGACCGCTGCCGTTCTCGGCGCCGATCAGCCAGGGCACGATTGCGACCGTCTTGGTGCGGGGCAAGCCCGCGGCCGTCGTCGGCTCGTCGGGCTACAACACGCCGCCCCACGTCGGCATCGTCGACGGCGCCTTCGCCACGCCGACGAACCAGGTCGGCCGGGTCATC
>JBQGDI010000033.1:0-7273 GCA_052038965.1 Candidatus Limnocylindrales bacterium
GCCGCCGATCTTCCTGCTCGTCGCGGGCGAGTTCCAGGTCGGGATCGAGGCGAGCCCGTTCCTCGCCGCGGCGGGCGCGATCAGCTCGGGGCTGATCCAGGCGACCTACGGCTTCGTGACTCGCCGGGTGGCCCGGCGGCCGATCATGGCCGCCGGCGGCCTGCTGTTCGGCCTGGGATCGGTGGCCCAGGCCGTGGTGCCGTCATTCCTGGCCTTCTCCGTGGCGAACGTCGTCTCACGAATCGGCGGCTCGCCGCAGCATCCCGTGGGCAACGCCCTCCTGGCCGAGCAGTACCCACCCGAGCGGCGAGGCTTCGCGATCAGTGCCCATATCTCCGGGGGCAACGTCGGCACGCTCATCGCGGGCATCGCCGGGCCGCTGATCCTGGCGACCGTCGGCTGGCGCGGCGCGTCCCTGGTGATCGGGATCCCGGCCGCGCTGATTGGCCTGGCCATCTTCCGGTGGGTGCGGGAGACGGGCGCGGACCGGGCGGCTGCGATCCGCCAGGGCACGGTCCGCCAGGCGGCTCGGACGATCTGGCGAGATCGGACGGTCCGCCGGACCTACCTGGCGTCGGTCCTCGGCGGTGGCGGTCGCGGCCTCGGCGTGGCCAACCTCTTCGCGCTGCTCTACCTCACCGAGGTCGTCGACGTGGGATCGGACACGGCCAACCTGATGTACGCCGCGTTCGTCGTGCTGTCGGTGCCGATGCCGCTCGTCGCCGGCTGGCTGTCGGATCGCTACGGCCGTCGTCCGACGATCGTCGGGGCGTACCTTGGCGGGGCCGTCGGCTTCCTCGTCTTCGTCGCCGTGGGCTCGAGCCTCGCCGGCCTGTGGCTGGGCATCGCGATCATGGGCCTGTTCTCGTTCGCCGAGAGCCCGCAGCTCCAGGCACTGCTCGCCGACGTCGCACCGCGCGGCGTCCGCGATGTCGCGTTCTCGCTGTACTTCACCCTGGCCTTCGGGGTCGGATCGCTGTGGACGGCTGGCTACGGAGCGATCATCGCGGGCCTCGGCGAGGCAACCGGCATCCCGCTCGTCTTCGGGCTGATGGCCGCCTCGTTCCTCGCCGCCGCGGTCGTGATGTGGCCGGTCCACGACCCGCCGCGCCACGAGGCGCCGATCGAGGAGCTGTCCGTCTAGCGCCGAGGCTCGGCCGCATCGTCGGCCCCCGCCGGGCTCGCCGGCCGGCCTTTGCTATCATCCCGGGGCCCTGTTGAACGGGCCCCCGGTCGGGGCGTGGCGCAGCCTGGTAGCGCGCAGCGTTCGGGACGCTGAAGTCGTGGGTTCAAATCCCGCCGCCCCGACCACCCTGCTTCGGTTGCCCGGTGTCCCCGCGTCAGCAGATGGTGAGGATCGTGCACGGCTCCGGCAGGGTCCCTTCGTTGAGCGCGGCCCAGATCGCGTAGCCCCCGAGCGTCACGGCCCCCGAGATCGCCAGGAACAGGCCGAGCAGCGAGCCCCGCCGGACAAGAGCGGCGCCGGCGGCCAAGAGCACGGCCGAGGCGGGGATCCCGAGCAGCGCCGTCACGCCTTCGACGGTCGTGATCCCGAAGATGAGGCCGTGCACGACGGCGGCTCCCACGACGAGGGCCACGCTCGCCGCGGCGGCCCCACCTCGCAGGCGCTCGTGCGCGCCAGCTGCGAGGAACAGGCCGGAAAGTCCGACCCAGCCAGCATCCCAGAGCCAGTGGCTGAGCCGCTCGTCCAGCCAGTGGGTCACCTCCCCGGCCGCCCCCGGCACCCCGGCGCCTGTCGCCTCTCGCGCGGCGTCATCGATGCCGTTCGCCGCGAGGTGGATCGCCTGTCCCTCGACCCAGACGATCGCCACGACGAGGATGGCCATCGTCCAGCGGCTGCCCGTCGCACCGGCGAGCCGGAGCGCCGCCGCGGCAACTGGCAGGACGGCAAGCGGCGTGAACAGGTCGAGGAGCTCCTGCCAGGTGAACCCCGTGAGGCCGTCGACGGTGTTGCGCAGCGTGGGCGGCACGACGAGGAACACGGCCAGGGCCAGGGCATAGCCGAGCAGGGCCAGCGACAGCCGCCGCGATGACACCAGATCCGACGCCCCCGTCGGTGCGATCGGCGTTGCGTCCACTGCGACGGCCGGGCCGGTGTCGCTCACGGCAAGATCGTGCCTGCCGAGGCGCCGCATCGCAAGTCCCGGGAGAGGCGTGTCGCTGATGTCGACCCGGACATGCGGCCCAGGACGTCCCCGCCCCATCGGCCGCTCGATCGGGCCGTGCGACTCTGGTCGGAGGCGGCGAGTCGTGGGAGCCTCGCACCGGTTGCCCGGCGGGTGGCGTGCAGCTCGGGACCGAACGTGCACGAGCGCGGCGGGTTGCACGCCGCGCCGGACTGGAAAGGTGGTGTTCGATGCCTCCGCATTGCGATTCGATGGACGGCCCGGTCGTCACGGCGGCGCGCCGGGCTCTCGATCAGCATGACGTCCGCGCGGTGCTGCCGTACGTGAAGGAGCAGGGCGAGGCCGAGGTCCGCGCGGCCTACGAGCGGGCGATGCTGGCCCGGAACGGCGACGCCGCGGTCAACGAGGTCGCGGACCTGTACTTCTTCGATACGGTCGTGCGAGTCCACCGGGCCGGCGAGGGTGCCCCATACACGGGTCTCAAGCCGGCAGGCCTGCCGGTTGGACCCGTCATCCCCGTCGCCGAGCGAGCGATCGAGTCAGGTGATGGCCGTGAGCTCACCGGGCTCCTGACGGCTGCCGTCGAGGCCGAGGTCAGGCGTCGGCTGGCCGACGTCATCGCGCGGCGGACGCGGTCGGGGCAGGGCGTTCCCGGGGCTCGTGCGTACGTCGAGGCGTCCCTCGGCCTCCAGGTCTGGGCGCACCATCTGCACGGCTGCATCTCCGGACCGGCCCACGAGGGTCCCGCAGAGGCTGGCCACGCGCACTAGGGGAGGTGGCCACGGGCGTCACCACCGATGATGCCTCGTCGCGGAAGAGGAGCAGGCTTGACGTCACTCGCCGAGCTCGGCGTGGTCCGGCTGGCGTGGCACGATCGGGAACCGCCGGGGCCCGGCGCGGTCGAGCGGCGCCTCCGCCAGGAGGGCGTCGAGCCGTACGCCTGGTCGAACGGCCCGGGTGACCGCTACGGACCCCACGCCCACGGCTACGCGAAGGTCTTGATGTGCGCAGCCGGCACGATCACGTTCCGCGTCGGCCCGGGGCAGGTCGAGATCGAGTTGGCGCCGGGCGACGGTTTCGTGCTGCCGGCCGGGATCGAGCACGCCGCGATCGTCGGGCCGCAAGGCTGCATCTGCATCGAGGGCCGTCGCTGAGGAGCGGTCCGGCTGCGGATGGTCCTATGGACAGGCGGCTCGGCGACGGTCGACGATTCGCGGCGCATTCGCCGGCGAGGCCGGACCGAGCGGGGGTGAGGCGGCGATGAACGGACGCGGGCCGAACGGTCGGCGAGGCATGCTTCGGGCAGCTCGGGCGGGGCGGGCGGCGCTGGCCGCCCTGATCGTCGCGACGTTCGCCGTGGGGCCCGCGTCCGCCGTCTCGACCGTCGCCGACACGGGCGATACCCCGGCCGCGGCGCCGAGCGACGCGCGGATCAGGCTCCAGCTCAAGGCATCCGGGCTATCGAAGCCCGTGTTCGTGACGAGTGCCCGGGACGGGACCGGACGCCTGTTCATCGTCGAGCAGTCGGGCCGGATCAAGGTCTTCAAGAGCGGCTCGGTTCGCGCGACGCCGTTCCTCGACATTCGCGCTTCGGTGAGCAAGGGCTCGGAGCAGGGACTCCTCGGCCTGGCGTTCCACCCGAACTACCGGACGAATCGCAAGCTGTACGTCCACTTCACGAACGGAGACGGCGACAGCATCATCCGCGAGTACCGGGCCTCGGCCACGAATCCCAACGTCGTCGACACGAGCTCCAAGCGGAAGATCCTCGAGGTCGGCCAGCCGTACGCCAACCACAACGGCGGGATGCTCGCCTTCGGCCCGGACGGCTACCTGTACATCGGGCTCGGCGACGGCGGGAGTGCCGGCGACCCCGACAACCGGGCCCAGCGACTCGATACCAGGCTCGGCAAGATCCTCCGGATCGACGTCAACGGGACCGCGAGCGGCCGGGCCTACCGCATCCCGTCCTCGAACCCATACGCCGGCTCGACACCGGGCCTGGACGAGATCTGGCAATCCGGCCTCCGGAATCCGTGGCGGTTCTCCTTCGACCGCGCAACCGGCGACCTCTGGATCGGCGACGTCGGCCAGAACGAGTGGGAGGAGGTCGACCGCGCGAAGCGGACGGCCACGGGGGCCGGGCCGGGGACGAACTGGGGCTGGCGGGTGCTGGAGGGCACGCACTGCTATAGCCCGTCCTCGGGCTGCGACCCGACAGGCAAGACGCCGCCGATCCTGGAGTACGCGCACGGCACCGGTCGCTGCTCCGTGACGGGCGGCTACGTCTACCGCGGCTCGTCGATCCCGGCCCTGGTCGGTGGCTACGTCTTCGCCGACTTCTGCAGCGGCGAGATCTTCGTCGTCGCGGCGAACGCGACTGCGCCGGCCACGCCGACGCGCCTCCTGGATACGAGCCTCCTGGTCTCGTCGTTCGGCGAGAACGCCTCGGGCGAGCTGTTCGTGGTCGATCACGGTGGGCGGATGTACCGGATCGTCAAGGCCTGAGCGGCGCCCGGCTCCCTGGCCCCGCCCGACCGGGCATCCCAGAGGTCAGTCAGCGGCCTCGATCTCGGAGTGCTTCCAAAGGCGCTCCAGGGCGTAGTGGCCGTCGCCCTCCGGGTCGGTCAGCGACGCTTGCGCCGCCTCGAGCATGATGTACGGGTGGAGGCGGACGTTGACGAGCCGCGTCCCGCTGAAGGACGCCTCGAGGATCACGCCCTCCTGGACCTCCTGCCACCAGTTCTGGCCGAATAGGTAGTTGCCCTGGCTGACCATGACCAACCCAGCTCGGGCGGGATCGGCCTCCGGCCGAAGGAGCATCGGCCCGGCGAGGTGGGTCCCGTGCCCGAGGATGTGGTCGCATCCGGCCTCGTCCATCCAGCCGAGCTGCCGCTGCTGGCTTGCCCGGACGTCCATGTGGTACTCCGCGCCGCCCCACCACTCGGGCGTGCAGAACACGAGGTCCGCGCCGGCCGCACGGGCTCGGCGGACGCTCTCGATGACGTTGGCGCGACGCAGCCACGCCACGCCGTAGCCGTCCTCGGTGGCCTCCCGTGACCCGGGGACGGCATTCCAGGATACGAACGCCACCTTGACCCCGGCGACGTCGAGGTAGCCCGGCTCGAGTGCCGCGTCGAGGTCGGACCCGACGCCGACGCCGACGATCCCCGCCTCGTCGAGGAGGCGCAGGGTCGTCCGCTGGCCGCGCTCGCCGTAGTCGGTCGCATGGTTGCCGGCGAGCTTCATGACGTCGAAGCCGAGCTTGTTCCGCAGCAGCGGCAGGACGTCGGCGTCGGTGCTGAAGACCAGGGCTCGCCCGTAGTTCGGTCGCCACTTCTCGTTCAGGGTGCAGTCGAAGTCGTCGACCGTGACGTCGGCGGTCGAGACGAGGCGCGGCACGGCGCCGCGGTTGCCCGTCGCGACCGCGTCCACGACCAGCTCGCGCGAGACGCCCGGCGGCAGCGCCGCGCGGTTGCGGTGGATGCTGCGGTAGCGAGCCGTCCCGCCGTCCATCACCCAGTCCCAGCCGTACCCGAGCTCGAGGGCGGCATACGCGACGTTGCGATCCAGGCAGCTCCCGCCGAGCGAGGTCAGGGTCCACACGTTCGCCGCGTCGTGCGCGGTCCAGGCCGCGAGAAGACTCGTCCCCGGCAGCGGCTCGGCCGTGATCGGATAGGGCTGCTCGCGATCCTCCTTCGCCCCGAACAGGTCGGCACCACCCAGGCCGAACGGGCCATCACCGCCGATCGGGAGGACCTTCGTCGTCGGCTCGACGAGGCCCGCCGGGAGGAGGGCGACCAGCTCCGGATTGTCGGCGATCGCGACCGCGATCTGATCGGCCGGCAGGCAGCCTGGCGCCTCCAAGCCCGGCGTCGTGGCCAGCTTGGCGGGCGCGGTCACGACGAGCCCGCAGGGGTAGGTCAGCGTCCGCCCGAGGGCCATGGCGCCCAGGTCGTTGAGCGTCGTCCAGGACTTGAGGTTCGTCAGGCCGGTGACGACCGCGAGCGGGAATGGGCCGGTCGCGGGCGCGGCGGGCGTCGGCGAGGGGCTGGGTGGGGCGGTGGTGGGCCCGCTCGTCGGCCCGAGCGTGGGCTGGCTGGCGCCCTGTGTCGGGGCGGGGGACGGGGACGGGTCGCAGCCGACCAGCAGGGCCGCGATCACGACCACCGAAGCGGCTCGCCGGATCGCGGAGGTCGCCATCGAGTGCCAATCGTAGCCGTCCCATCACATGCCGGGTGCGCGAGTCGTCCGTCCGCCGCTCACGCGTCGACCGTGCCACTGCCCCAGGGTGGCGGAACCTGGAGGACGTCATGGATCCACGCGTCGCGCGGCGGCTCGGGGCCGCGGCCGTGCTGCTCGGCATCGCCGCGAACGCCCTGTTCGACGGCGCCGCTCTCGGCGTCAACGTTCCGCTGGCCGTCGCCTCCCTGCTCGTGGCGATCGCGGTGTTCGAGCGCGGCCCGATCGATCGCGCCGACCTGTGGCTGCCGCTGGCGGCGCTGGGCGCATCGTTGCCGGTCGGACTTCGGACCGACCCCACGGTCGTGCTGCTGGATCTCGTCCTGATCAGCTTCGCGGTCGCGGCCTGGGCTGTGGCAGCGGGCGGCGTGAGCGTCACGCGTCGCGCGTTCGCCGAGGTCATGGCCCTCGGTGGCGTGGCCGTCATCGCCGGGGCGGCCGGGGCGGCCGGCGTCCTCGGCCAGGCCAATGCCGACGGCGTGCTGGAGCGGAAGGGACGCTCCCTCGGCTGGGCGGTGCCGGTGCTGCGCGGCCTCGTCGTCGCCGGCCCGGTCGTGGTCATCTTCGCGGCCCTGCTCGCGTCGGCCGACGCCGTCTTCAGCCGCGGCCTGCAGCTGGCGACCGAGGTCTCGATCGATCCGCTGGATCCCGTCCGACGGGCCGTCTGGGTGGCGGTGGTCGCTTGGCCAGCCGCGGGGCTGCTCGCCCTCGCCGCCGGCTCGCGTCTGCCTGCGTGGGCGGAGAACCCGCACCCAGGTACCGCTGACGCCGGTCCGGAGGACGCCACCGTCGCGCCGCGGGGCGAGCGGCGATCCGAGCCCCCGGCATCGACCCGGCCTGTTCGATCCTGGCGAACGGAGGCCTTGACCGTCCTCGCCGCCGCG
>JBQGDI010000034.1:0-15580 GCA_052038965.1 Candidatus Limnocylindrales bacterium
CCCAACCCCAGTTCCCGCCGCCCCATACGCCCGTGCCGCCCAAGATCCAGACGGCGATTGCGCCGACGATCAGCAGGAACCCGATCAGCCCGACGCGGTCGCGTCCGCTCCGCTTCTCTGTCGCCCCGAGAACGCGCCGCATCTCCTCAAACTGAGCCGCATCGATCTCGCCGCGCCCGAACCGGGCGCGGAGGGCGCTCACGGCCTCGTCGTCAGGCCCCCCGCCGGTTCGCTGGATCGCCCAGGCGATGACCATTCCAGCACCAACGACGAGGCCGAGCCCGGCGAGCATCCAGAGCCAGCCGGCCGCGCCGGCTCCCCACGTCATCATCCAGCCCCCTCCCGCGGAGGCGCGGCGAGCTGGAGAGCCTGCGCGACGTGTCGCCGCGCTCGCCGCGTGTCCAGAACGCGATACCCACGTGGTCGGTTGGACCCGTTGTCGAGGCCGGCCAACTCAAGTCCCCAGCTGAGTAGCCACGACACGGGCGATCAGGCCAGCGATGGCGCCGCTGGCGATGAGCGCCGTTCGCGTCACGATTCGCTCATCGATGGGCCACTCGAGGATCCCCTCGGCGCGCTTCTCGAACGCTTCGGCAGCGGCAACGCGCCGCGCCTGGGCCTCGAGCGTACGAAGCGATGGTTCTCGGCCGAACGGCTCGGAGGCCTCCGCCAGGAGCCGCCGCGCCTGGGCGAGATACTGCGCCTTCGCCGAGACCATCTGCCCGTGGAGACGCCAGAACGAGACGACGAGGGCCGCCAGCACAGCCGCGAACAGGCCCAGCCCGATGGCGTAACCGATCAGGTCGTTGGCAACGAAGACGAAGTTGAGCAGGGCGGCGACGCCGAACAGCCAGAAGCTAGTGAACGGCACGCGGCCGATTGGCAGGAGCCCGAGGCCTCGATCGGCCGGAAAGGCCTCGTGCGGCAGTGACCGGCGTCCAAGGCGGTCGATCGAGACCAGGACCGCACCGTACGTCCACATCCAGGTCGCGACCGGTACCGTCAAGGCGGCGAGGAGGATGGCGTCGACGAGGTTCGCCGCGGGGGATGATGGCACCATCGGGGAGGCGGTCTCGGCGATTACGAGCGCGGTCGCGATCACGAGCGGCCCCACGACGTTGTCGATGCCTCGAATCGGAGGATCAGCTGACACCGGCGAGGCAGGGTCAAGGCGTCTGAGTGCGCGCAGGGCGCGCGTTCCGTCGTTGGCCAGGATGTGGATGCCCCGGAGCGCGAGCAGGACGACCAGCGCGAGCACGAGGTTGTGCGGCAGGTGCACCTCGAGGACGCTCCGCGCCTCGCTCGGCCTGCCCGAGGCAAGCAGAACCGCGCTCGCCGCGAAGGGCCGGCTGAGCACCACGAAGCTCCACGCGAGCGCCCAGAGGATGCGTGACCCCGGCAGCGCGGCGAGCACGCGCTCAGTTAGGGGCAAGCGACTCTCGCCGACTACGATCCCGGGTTGCCGCACCCGGCTGCTCGCGTGGTCGGCAACGGCGGCCGCCTGTCGGGTACTGCTCATCGGTCCGTCCACGGTGCAGGCCCCGACCGCGTCTCGGATCCGAGCCGGTCGCGGCACCATTGGTCTGGGTCTGGCCTAAAGCGGTTCGGCCCTCGCCGCCAGTGCCGAATGGCCCAACTGCCCCCGCTATCGTCAGCCGAGCTTCTCCGGCAGCGGTCCGAGCGATCCGCTGATCGAACGACTTGCGGCTCGAGCAGGAGATGAAGGTCGGGCCGCCCTGCCACTCCCCGCGGTTGACAGTCCAGCACGCCTGCCGTCGAGCGGCACGGCCCCCGACTCTGGGCTGGGCCGGCCCGGGGCTCCCTTCTCAGGTCCCGGGATCGACCGCGGCGGCCGGTGCGGGGGCCGGTGGTCGAGACTAGCGCGCGGGCGGCGTCTTCGCCGCTGCGTTACCGGCGGAGCACCGTCTCGGGCCCGTGCTCCGCGGAAGGGGTGACTCCGCTGATCTCGACGGGCGCGGTCGAAAGCCTCTCGGTAGAGGTCCGATCACGCTTCGCATCCTCCGCTCGCGGCCATGCTGGGAGGCCACGCGCACGCCGCCGCGCCTTGTACTCGTCCCACACCTTGAGGTAGCCCTCCCGCGCCCCGGGAGCGTCGGGCTGCCAGCCTGATTGGCGGAGCATGTCGCGGAGTTCCGGGAGCCTCTCGGCTTCCTGGGCCCAGTGCTGCACGATGTTGGCCCGGTTTGCCGCGGCAACCTCTGCGTTCCGACGCTCCTCTTGGAGCAGGGTGCGTCCCGCGATCACGCTGAACACCACGAGCACGAGCGTGAAGGCGAGCCCTGTGACGACGGCGAACGCCACCGTCAGGCCGAGCATCCTCCCCGTCATGACCACGAATACGGCCCAACCGACGCTGATCAAAAGACCGACGAGCCTTCGGAGAGCCCCGGTGTCCCCATCCTGCGCTTGGGGCGGCCTCTTCGCATACAGGCCCACCCCCGTGAGCACGGTCACGACCAGCACCAACGGGTCGACCGGAAAGAAGGACGACAGTCCGATCGCGAGCAACGCAAACCACGCCGCGACCAAAAGGTAGATCCCAGCGAACATCCCCAACAGGAGATAGAAGCCCACCGCCTCCGCGCGATCCGCGTTCTCGGCGCCTTTCATGTGCCAGTCCCAGCTGCGGGTGGCCGCCTGCGTTGCCTAAGCGGTCGATCCTGGCCATGGCCCATCCGACCCGTGACCCGTCGCGGCATGTCGGACGTTCGCGCCTCGAAGACGGCGTCCCAGGCGGCCTCTCGGTCCACGCGGGACAGGGTACGACCCCCGACTCGAGCTGCCAGGCCGGCCGGGACTCCCTTCTCAGGACCCGGGATCGACCGCGACGGCCCGGAGCGGGGGCCGGGAAACGACGGTAAGACCCCTAGTTGCTCCCGAATCTCGGGTCTGTCCCCAGCACGTCCGGTAGCGCACTGGCCGTGACGGCCCTCGCGATGCCGAACGCGGCGACAAGGCACGAGCGCACCCAGCCAAGTAACGCGCGATAGTGGAAGGCGTCGTCGAGATATGACTCGCGAGACCCTCCTGGTCGCCGTTCTCTGGATGGGTGTCGTCCTCGTGCTGGTCTCGTCCTCGTTGACCGTCGCTACGCCCATCTCCGCGGCACGGAACCACGGCGGCCGCAGCCGCTTGGACTCGCACTCGCCATCTTGATGGGCGGCGTGAGCGCCTTCTTTGGCGGGGGCGCCCTCAAGGCGGGCCTGGCGTCCGTCATTGCGTCAGCGTTGGCGAGCGGGGGATAGCGCTGCTGATGCTGCTCGGCCATCTTCCCGACGAGTGCCGGGATGAGGAAGGTACATCGCCCAGAACGCGACCGGACGAAAGCCATGTCGACGAGGCCTTCCGCGAGATCGATCGGATCGAAGCGGCCCGGGCGGGCCTGGCCACCTCCTGGGCCAGGTTGCGGCGGACTGACAAGGGGGCTGGCGGTTCGGCCGACGGCTGACCTAGGCTAGGCCGATGGGCCCTTCTGGTCTTGTCCTGCGGCCTGCGCTTCCTGGCGACTATCCGGTCGTCGCGGACCTCTACAACCGGGCCTTTCCGGAGGAGCCGCCGATCACCGCCGAGTGGATCGTCGGCATCTGGAAAACGGTGGACCCGACGCGACCGGCGCTCCAGGTCCTCGCTGAGGTCGACGCGACCGCCGTCGGGTTCGGCGTGCTCTCGGCAGCCCCGCAGGCGCGTGCAATGTTCATCCTCGGGGCGGTCGAAGAGGCGCATCGGGGACGCGGCGTTGGGACGCGATTGCTGCAACGCCTCGCCGAGGAGCTCGACGCGCCGCGCGACGTCCGGGTCAACGTGTCGGAGGGTTCCGCGCCGGCCATCGCGTTCTTGCGCCACCATGGTTTCGAGGAGCGCTACCGGGTGTTCCGCTCCGCCCTCGACCTCGGGGACTTCGACCCCGACTCGTTCGCGCGCGAGCGCCGGGCGAGCGCCGACGGTGGAATCAGGTTCGTGAGCCTCGCCGAGCAGGATGACGAAGTCACCCGCCGACGGATCCATACGCTCTATAGCGAGCTCCTCGTCGATGTCCCGAGGCCGGACCCGATCCGGCCAGCGGAGTTCGACAACTGGCAGCGCGAGTGGCTCGAGATGAGCGACTCGCGGCCGGACCTCCTGGTCATGGCAGTCGACGGCGACGAGATCGTAGGTCTCAGCTATATCAAGGCGGCGCCCGACGGGACTGGCTACAACTACTTCTCGGGCGTCGCCCGCGACCATCGCGGTCGAGGGCTGGGGACGGCCATCAAGATCGAAGCACTCGCGCGGGCTCAGGACGCCCACATCCGTCGCGTGCTGACCGACAACGACACCCTGAACGCGCCGATCCTCGCGGTGAACGATCGGCTCGGTTACGAGCGCCAGGCCGGGTCGATCACCTTCGGCCGGGTCCTGGGTCCGGGCGACATCGGCGACTGACCGGCCGGCATGGTACGGCCCCGGTCACACGTCGCTGGAGTGGCCGGCCTGGACCGGATGAGCCAGCGAGATGGAGTCGGTGCTCACTACGCGACAGAAGATGTTCCGTCACCGCAGGCCATGCGGACCGTCTACGTCGCGGCACCAGGGGCAATGACGGTGGAGCAACGCACGGCAGCGGCGCGCCGGCCGAATCAGTCGATAGAGACGGCCGGCCGAGCGAAGCGCGCAACAACGACGTCGCGGCGACGCTAGTCAATGTTCGCCGGGACTCATCGTGGTGGGTAGGCAAGGGGTGAGTTCGTGCTCAAATACGTGCCGTTGCCCTCTAGACCGGACACGGAGCAGGACTGCGGGACCTCGGAGACCCTGAGGTCCCGGTTCCTCGGCTGGCACAACGCGCTTCGCGCTGAGATCCTAGACATTGAACAGCCGGCGAGGCACGGGACGTCGCACACGACCGCAGCGGTAGAAAGGGGGTCCGATGTCCCGAAAGACGACAGTTAGCGAGACGTTGGCGGCGATTGATGCGCTTGCCGCGACGATCGCCGAGGCGCAGGCGGGAGCCTCCGAACTGGAAGCGCTCGCGCGGGCGGCCGCCGATACGCTCAAAGGGATTCGTGAGGCCGTTGATCAACGCGGCTTGGTCGAGGAAGCCAAGAGGTTCCAGGAAATGAGCATGTCCTTCAACATGCAGTACCTGGCACTCCAGCAGAAGATACAGGACGAGAGCCGGCGGTTAGCGATGCTCTCGAACATCATGAAGACCAAGCACGACACCGCCAAGAACTCCATCAGCAACATCCGATAGGCAGGTCGCGGGGCCGGCCGACAGGAAAGCAGGGTCGGTCCCGCGGGGGTGTGCCGGGCGGCGGGGTGGGCAAACGCTCCGAGGAGCGACCGGGACCGGCCCGCCTCGTTCTCGCCAGTGCCGGCAACGCTTTTCGGCTCCTTCCCGTGGCCCGGATGCGGGCCCTGGCGCGGTCACGCTCCAGGTGCGTGTGAGCGGATCGGCGTTCGAGGCTTGCCCACCGTCCAGAGGGCTATTAGGGCCTCGTGGACGCGGCCCCAGGCGTCCTCGCGGTCAGCCACGTTGGTTGGTAGGGCCCCCGCCCGCCCGCTGGGCTGCCGGGGGTCCGGGATTTGACGCAGCGGGATGGGTGTTCCCGAGAACCCGGCGCCCGACGATCAGTCGGAAGTCCTTCTCAGCACCGCCGGAGAGCGCCACGCCGGGATGTCTCGGCACCCCCGCCGAGCGGTCGCAAGCAGAGACAGATCCGGACATCGCCTGGGTGCTCGGCGATGACGGCCCTGAGTCGTTCGGCATCGGGCAGCGCGCTGCGTTCGCGCGCGGTCTCCAGATACGCCTCGGTCGCGACCTGATCCTGTATCTCGGCCAGCCGATCGCCGACATAGGCCAACAACTTGATGAGCGTGACCGCGAGATCGTCCGATTGGCCGGCGCGATTTCCTGACCCCCCACCCCCGCTCCGGTACGTCGCCCGTACCTCGGCACCCTGCGTCAGGGGGCGGCCATGGACGCCGTCGCCGAAGCGGATCCTCGCCGATCCATCGGCAGCGACCAGGACGACGTAGCAGAGGTCCCCGGGGCCGCAGGCGTCCAGTGTGGGGACGGGCTTCCAGCGCTCCCCCGCCACGTCGATTTCGAGCCTGCCGCCGGCGTCCATGCGTCGTCTCCTTCGCTCCGGTCCAGTCATAGCCTCCTGGAAGGGGCCCCAAGCGGCCTCGCGGTTCACTCCGGTCGATTTCCAAGGCCGAGTGGCAGATCCCACAGGTACCAGGGCACCAGCGCAAGCGGAATCATCAGCGCGGCCGCCCCGATGAAGAACGCTGCGATAACGGCAACGAGCCAGAGCAGCGACGCTGCGAGAGCCAACCGCCGCCAACGGCGGACGTCGGCTAGATCGACGCTCGGTTTCAACAGCCCAGCCCGGGACGAGTACAGCAGCGACGCATAGGCCAGGGCGCTAACGACAAGCTGCCAGCCGAGGAACACGATCACGACGACCTGGGCCCGCCCCTGATCGGTCCCGATGTACTCGGCCAGCAAGGCCGAGACGAAGGGGACGACCGCGATGGCCATCAGGTACAGCAGGCCCACGACCAGGAACCGGTGGTCGACGCCCCGGGCCATCCGGATCGAGCGGTGCGTCGCGATCCAGTACACCCCGACGTACATGAAGCTGAGGAGGTAGGCGGCGTACTCCGGCGCTCTGGCGAGCAGGGCGTCGAGCAGTGCCGCGCCGTTGGGCGTGCTGGCGACGGGGGGCACGCTGATGTTCAGGACGAGGAGTGTGATCGTGATCGCGAAGACGCCGTGGACGAAGGCCTCCCAGCCCGCGAGGTCCATCAGCCTTCGGCCGCTCATCGTCCCCCTCCCATCAGGCGCAACGCGGCGGCTCGCAGCGGGGACCGCGGGACGTCCCGGTTCCCCGTCGTCCGGGGACGTCTCGTCGCCTCGTCGCGGCCCGGTCGACGTAGCCAGCCGCACGGGCGACGCTTGTCGCACCCAACATGGGTCCTTGGCGCGACTGCAGCTCAGGGACGCGAACGGTTTCCGGCGGCATGGGTCACACCATCGGTCCACCTGATGGACGACCTGAAGGGCCATCTGGACTAATCAGCGGAGCGACGCCTTCCGTGCGCAGGGCGAGGCCAGGCGCAGCCGTCGACGGGTCTATGCGGCACGCAGAAGGATCAGCAGGGCGACGGGGAGCACTAGCGGCACGACCATCAACTGAAGGGTGTCCCCTGGCAAGCGAAGCTTGGTGAGCAGGATCACGACTCGCGTCCCCATCGGGCCGTAGTGGAGGAGGACCCAGCCCAAACACGCCACCACCCCGACGAGGACCACGCGGAGGAGTACGTCGAGCAGCGGGTCGCCGGCGACAACCATGACGATCCCCGTCACGATCGAGGCCGGGGGCCAGAGCAGGAGCCACATGACTTCGTCTTGCGTCAGGTCGCGCACATCGGTGCCGGGACCGAACACGCGCTCCGCCTCCTCGCTCGGGCGGCGGACGAGGATGATCGCCGCCAGGCCGATCAACCCGTAGCCAATGACGACGAGCGCCGCGACCTGCTCGAGCACGCTTCAATTCCCCTGCTCAGTGGCTCCCTCTTCCGCGGGAGCACGACCAATGACGCGCTCGAGCTCGGCTTGTGGCAACGCCCGCCCGACATTCTGTCGGGCCCACTCTTCGCTGTCTGGACATTGGCAAGCCGAGCCCGTTGCCGGAGCTCCCCGACCCTCGTCCCCTTGGAGCGATCGCCGCCGCGGAGCCTGTCGTTCGGGTCATGCGGCACCCTGAGCCCATCGCTGACTCACTCGTCAGCCAGCCGCCTTCCCCGGCGGATATAGCGCCCGACCACATGGCCGAGCAGCAAGCCGCCAAGGAGGAGAGCGAGAAGCGATCCGAAGCTAAGTAGGAGCCGCCACTCGAGCGACATGACGAAATTGCCGGTCAGGATCGGCTGGACGACCACGAGCCAGATGAGAAAGCCGGCGATCGCTCCGATCCATCGTGCGTAGGCCACGCTCAACCTCCGTCACTCCGTGCCGCGAACCGCCGATGATGCGCCCGTCACGCCGACGTCCGGTAGGCGGTCGTTCAGGTTGAGCAGAGCGGCCTCTCGGGTTCGCCTGTCCTCACCCCCGCCGAATGCGCAACAACGGCGACTGCTCACGCCGGGGATTCTCGGGGCTTCGTCAACGGAGTCCTGCAACTTCGCGAGGTTCACCGGAACCTGCGGGAGGGTCGCCCGACAGGCTTCGCGGCCTTCGGCGGGCGTCCAGGGTTGCGCGTTGTGCTGCCGGTGAGATACTCGTCGCCTCGGGGGGCGTGAAATCCCTATTCACGGGGGCTCACGCTGGTCAGATGTTCGAGGAGCCCATGACGACCGCCGAACTGCTCGAGCAATGGCGCGAGGCCACCCGCGCGGCCGAGCTCGCCGATCGCCTCGCCAAGATGGCGGCCGACGCGGTCGCCCAGGCCGAGGCGAACGTGGTCGCGGCCGATGAGATCGCGGCGATGGCCGAGCGTGCCGCCGATGCGGCTGAGCGGGCAGCCACCACAGCTCGGCGAGCCGCCGAACGGGCCGCGACGATTGCCGCGCAGGCGCGCTCCGGGCAAGGTGAGGCAGACACCACCGCTGATCACGCGAGAGGGCATGAAGACGGTGCGCGCGAGCGCTACCACGAGGCCGAGCGTGAGGCGCGGCGGCGACAGGCCCCAGGCGGCTCGGTGAGCTAACCGGCTCGCGAGAGGCTGGCCAGCGGCGGAATGCGCTAGCCGGCCGGAGGCGTTGCGTCCGTGACTGGGCGCGGCAGCGCTCGGGCCGCCGATTTCGTGCGGGGGAGTTGGTCGGGGCGGCCGGATTTGAACCGACGACCACCAGTCCCCCAGACTGGTGCGCTACCAGACTGCGCCACGCCCCGACGCGAGCGTTGAGTCTAGCGCCTGCACCGCGCAGCCGCCCCCGTCACGAGCCCTCGGAACGGGGTTGGAACTCGAGCGCGGCCGAGTTCATGCAGTAGCGCAGGCCCGTCGGCCGTGGGCCATCCGGGAAGACGTGACCGAGGTGGGCGCCGCAGCTCGCGCACGTCGCCTCGATCCGACGCATGCCGAACGATCGGTCCTCGTGGGTCTCGACCCGGCCCTGCTCGAGCACGTCGAAGAAGCTGGGCCAGCCCGTGCCGGACTCGAACTTCGTGCCGGAGTCGAACAGCGGCGCGCGGCAGACGACGCAACGGTACGTGCCGTCTTCGTGGTGGTTCCAGTAGGCCCCGCTGAACGCGCGCTCCGTGCCGCCGGCCTGCGTGACGTCGTACTGGATCGGGGTCAGCTCGCGCAGACGAGACTCCAGGCGCGCCTTGTCGGTCATGGCCGAATTGTGCCGCTCGGAGATGTCGGCGTCGTGACGGCTCGCCAGCGAGCGACCGGCTACCGGGGCCGGACGCCGAGCCCCTCGATCCACCGGCCGAAGTCGGCCAGCTCGTCCTTCGACTCGCGGGCCAGGAGGTCGATGAGGCAGCGTTGGACGCTCTTGCCCTCGAACAGGGCGTTGTGGACCTCGCGGGCGATCGGCATCTCGACGCCGTGGCGAGCGGCGAGGGCGAGCGCGGCATCGACCGTGTAGGCGCCCTCGGCGACGCCCGGTAGCGTGGCCTCGATCTCGCTCCAGGGCCGACCCTTCGCCAGCTCGACGCCGAGCCGGTGGTTGCGCGACAGCTTCGAGCCGCACGTCGCGATGACGTCGCCGAGGCCGGCCAGGCCGGCGAAGGTGAGCGGATTGGCGCCCATCGCCATGCCCAGGCGGGTCATCTCGGCCAGGCCGCGCGTCATCAGCCCGGCCTTGCCGTTGTCGCCGAACCCGAGCTCGTCGACCGCGCCGGCGGCGATGGCCACGATGTTCTTGAGGGCCCCGCAAAGCTCGACACCGAGGACGTCGGGGTTCGTGTAGAGGCGGAAGCGGCGGCGGCTGAGGCGGGCGACGGTGCGCTCGCCGAAGGCCGGGTCGTCCGATGCCACGACGGCCGACGCGGGCAACCGGCGGGCGATCTCGAGGGCCAGGTTGGGGCCCGAGAGCGCCCCGATCCGGACCGGCTCGAATCGGCCGGCCTCGGCGATGACCTGGGTCATCCGCAAGAGCGTGCCGTGCTCGATGCCCTTGACCACCGACAACACGTCCGCGGTCGGCGCGACGTGCGGCGAGACCTGCTCGATCGTCGAGCGGAGGTGGGCCGATGGGACGGCGACGACGACGAGATCCGAGGCGGCGGCCAGGGTGGTGGGATCCGCGGTTGCCTCGATCGTGGGCGGCAGGTCGATGCCCGGCAGGCGGCGCTCGTTCCGTCGCGTGCGAGTGATCTCCGCGGCGGTCGCCTCGCGGTGGGCGAGGAGGATGACCGGCTCGCTCCGGGCGATCGTCAGGGCGAGCGTGGTGCCCCACGCGCCGGCGCCGACGACGCCGACCCGTGGACGAGCCTCGGAGGGGGTGCTCATCGGCGTCAGCTCCCACCGGCCGGGCTTCGATTGCCTCGGTGTTGGGCGCCCCGGGTTCTGTCAGATACCAATGGACATGGTGTTAGGAGCGAGAGTGGGCCTCTCGACCGGGCGCGCGGCCGCGGCTGCCGGGTCGATGAGCACGATTCCCGCTTGCGCCCGCCGGTCACGGGCTTCGTCCCTGACCGGGTCGCCGCATACCACCACCCCCATTGGTGATTGGCGACGTCCGGGCCGCCCGCGCGCCCCCGGCCGATCTCCGCGGGGAACCCGTCCGTCCCCGAGTCGCGCCGGCGCGCCGCCGGAGTCGCTCCCCCGACCGCTCCCGGAACACCAGCCGCAGCGGCGTGCCGAGGAAGCCGAACGCGTCGCGCAACTGGTTCTCGAGGTACCGCTGGTAGCTGAAGTGGACGGCGTCGGCATCCCGGGCGAAGAACACGAATGTCGGCGGCGCGACGGTGGCCTGGGTGGCGTAGAACAGCTTCGGCCGGCGACCCTTCGTCGGCGGCGGCTCCTGGCGGCGAACCGCTTCGGTCACGACGCGGTTGAGCTCGGCGGTCGGGACCCTCCGACGGCGCTCGGCCCAGATGTCGACCGCCAGCTCGAGCACGCGCTCCACCCGCTGCCCGGTCTTGGCCGAGATGCTGACGATCGGCGCGAAGTCGAGGAACGGGGCCTCGGCGCGGATCCAGGTGACGTACTGGTCGAACGTCCGGCCGGTCTTGCCCTCGACCGCGTCCCACTTGTTGACCGCGACGACCAGCCCCCGACCCTCGTCGACGACGTAGCCGGCGATGTGGGCATCCTGGGCGGTCAGCCCGTCGACCGCGTCGATGAGGACCACGGCCACATCTGCGCGGGCGATCGCCTTCATCGACCGGAGGGCGGAGAAGCGGTCGGCGGCCGCGCTCCCGGCGACCTTGCCGCGCCGCCGGATGCCGGCCGTGTCGATGAGGACGATCTCGGTCCGGCCCCACGGCAGACGGGTGTCGATCGCGTCGCGGGTCGTGCCCGGGACCGCCGAGACGATCGACCGCTCCTCGCGGAGCAGGGCGTTGAGCAGGCTCGACTTCCCGACGTTGGGCCGCCCGACGAGCGCGATCGCGGGCGGACGCTCCTCCGACTCGGCGGCCATCAGGGCGTCCCAGCGCCGAGCCTCCTCGTCGACGGCCTCGCCAATCGCGTCGGCGGCTGCGGCATCGATCGCCTCCCCCACCCCATCGAGCGCATCCTCGCCGTCGTCCTCGCCCACGACGATGGGTTCGAGCGCACCGGTCTCGACCTCCCGGGCGAAGGCCTCGGCCTCCTCCTCGCGACGCTTGCGGGCAAGCTCCTCGTCGCTCTCCGGCGGCAGCGCCACCACGACCTCGTCGAGCAGGTCCGCGACGCCCCGCCCGTGCGACGCGGCGATCGGGAACGTCCGCTCCCAACCGAGTTGCCAGAACTCGGCCGCCTCGAGCTCGCGCTTCGGGTTATCGCTCTTGTTGACGGCGACGAGCACGGGCGCCTTCGCCCGGCGCAGCAGCTCCGCAGCCTCCTGGTCGGCCGGTGTCAGGCCGCTGATCGCCTCGACGACGAAGACGATGACGTCGGCCTCGGCGATCGCGATCCGGGCCTGGTCCTGGACGCGGGCCTCGATCGGGTCCGCGGTCTCGACCTCGAGCCCGCCGGTGTCGACCACCAGGAACCGCCGGCCGTTCCAGTCGGCCTCGCCGTAGATCCGGTCGCGCGTCGTCCGGGCCCGATCCTCGACGATCGCGGCGCGTTCGCCGACGACCCGGTTGAACAGCGTCGACTTGCCGACGTTCGGCCGCCCGACGATCGCGACGATCGGGATGCCACCGAGCGGACCGGTCGTGGCGAAGCCTCGAGTCCCGCGGCCGGCGCGCCGCGTCCTGGCCGTTCGGCGGGCGGCCATCGGCGTCTAGTGGGCGGCGACGGGCGGGGCGGGCGCCGCCGCGGGACTGGTGGGCCCGGGCGGCAGCGACGTCGTTCGGCCCGCCGGGGTGGCCGCCTGCGCGAAGGCCGCGTCGGCGAGGCCCTCCGCGTTGGCCCTGGCGTCGGGCGTCCCGGCGAGCTCGAGGATCCGCTTCGCGACCGCGTGGAGGTCCTCGATCGGCGTCGAGGTGCCGCCGGTGACGCCGACGACGCGCGCCCCGTCGAAGGCGCTGGCGTCCAGCAGATCACGGACCGATTCGATCTGCATCGCCGGGGTGCCGACGATGCCGCACAGCCGGGTCAGCTCCTTGGTGTTCGCCGACGACCGCCCGCCGACCACGACCATCAGGTCGACGTCGCGCGCGGTCTCGAGGGTGTCCTCCTGGCGTCGGATGGTGACCGGGCAGACCGTGTTCACGATCTTCAGCTCGTGGCTGCGGCTGACCATGTAGGCGGCGAGCTTCTCGAACTTCCACGGCGGCTGGGTGGACTGGCTGATCAGCGCCATCTTCTTCTTGCGGGGGATGCGCTCCCAGTCGTCCTCCTCGTCGACGACGATCGCGTCCGGCGCGAAGCCGAGGAGGCCGACGACCTCGGGGTGCTTCGGGGTGCCGAGTAGGACGATCGTGTAGCCCTCCTCGACGAGCCGGACGATCTCCTTCTGCTCCTGGATGACCCAGGTGCAGGTCCCATCGATGACCTCGAGGCCCTTGGCGCTCGCGCGGTTCATCACCTCCGGGCGGACGCCGTGTGCCCGGATGACGACGGCCGCGCCTTCGTTGACGTCGTCGAGGGTGTCGACGGTCTCGATGCCGAGCGTCTGGAGGTCGCGGATGACGCCCTCGTTGTGGACGACCTGGCCGAGGGTGTGAGTCTTCTTGCCGGTCGCGCTCGACTCCTTGGCCTTGTCGATCGCCTCGCGCACGCCGTAGCAGAACCCGGTTCGCTTCGCGATCCGGATCTCGGTGACCGTCCCGTGGCCCTCGGCGGGCCGGCGCTCGGGCGCCCGCTCGTGCACGCGCCAAGTATCCCACGCAGCCGGTTGGAGGCCCGTTCGACCGTCTGCAACCGAGTCGCGATTCGGCTTCTCGGACGCGCTCGCGAGTTGGTCCGGCGGGACGTCAGTCGGTAGTTCGGTCCGCGGGCACGCCCTCGTAGACGCCACGCTGGCGCGGCGGGAGCAGCGCCGCGATGCGGGCCATGACGAGGCGGGTGGCGGTCTCGGTCGCGCCACGGCGCGATCGCTTGCGACGTGCCTCGGGGGATGCCGTCGGCGCGTCTCCCGCCGTCGCCAGCGCCGACTCGTCGAGGCGGAACGGCGTCCCGAATCGGACGATCACCCGCCGCCCGAACCGCGGCAGGGCGCTGCCACGGGGCCACATCCGGTCGCTATCCACGACCCCGACCGGCAGGACTGTCGCGCCGCTCCGCAGCGCGAGCATGCCCACGCCCTCGCGGACCGGCTGCAGGGCCCCGTCGCGACTGCGCGTCCCTTCCGGGAACACCGCCAGGACCTGGCCCGCGTTGAGGATCCGCATCGCGGCGCGGAACGCCTCGAGATCGGCCGCCTCGCGGTCGACGGGGTGGATCCCGCCGGCCCGGAAGAGCCGACCCAGGAGCGGGGTCTCGACCAGCTCCCGCTTGCCGAGCCAGTTGATCGGGCGGTTCAGCCGCTGCGTCAGGAATGCCCCGATCAGCACCGGATCGGCGCTCGAGGCGTGGTTGGCGGCCACGATCAGCGGCCCGGACGTGGGGATCGCCGACACGTCGCCCTCGATCCGGAGCCGCACCAGTGCCCGGACGAGGAGGCGGAAGATCAGCCCGCCGACCGAGAACAGCGGTGTCATGCGCGACGCAACGTGGCTCGGGGAGATCGGCCGCCGCTGGCGCAGCCTCGGGCGAGAGCGGCGCGACGCTGGGCTCGCCGGGGCCTCACCGACCGGTGTCGGAGATTCCGCAGCGGCGTTCGTCACCTGTCGGCGGGCGGCTTCGGCCGCCCGGATCGTCTCGACGACCAGGGCCACCGTCTGTTCGAAGTCGTTGCCGTCGGTGTGCAGGACGACGGCGTCCTCGGCCTGCCGCAGTGGCGCCACCGGGCGGGTCGAATCGAGCTCGTCCCGGCGACGCAGGTCGGCGAGGATCTCGGCCGCCTCTGGACTCTCCGGGTCGACTCCCCGCTCGAGCGTCCGCCGCCGCGCGCGCTCCTCGACGGATGCATCGAGGTAGATCTTGAGGTCGGCGTCCGGCAGGACGACCGTGCCGATGTCCCGGCCGGCCATGATGATCGAGCCGTCGTCGGCAAGGCGCCGCTGTCGCTCGAGGAGCGCCGTGCGGAGCTCCGCCGCGCGCGACACGGCCGACACCGCCGCGTCGACCTCGGGGCTCCGGACGTCGGCCGTCCGGTCGACGCCGTCGACGCCCACGTGGGCCAGGCGACCGGTCCCGTCGTCGAGCAGCTCGACCTCGTCGACGAGCCGGACGAGGGCCTCCGCGTCGTCCGGCGAGATGCCTCGGTGGACGGCCAGCCAGGTGACCGCTCGGTACAGCAGCCCGGTGTCGCAGAAGCGGTAATCGAGCGCCGCCGCGGCCGCCGCGCCGACACTGCTCTTGCCCGACGACGCCGGTCCGTCGAGGGCTACGACAAGGCCGCGCACTCAGCCGCCAAGCAGGCGCTTGATCCGGGACCAGAGCCCGGTGCCGTCGCTCGCCGACGCCGACGACGGTCTGGCCGCTGCTGGTGTCGACGACGCCTGGGCCGGTGGCGCACTAGCCGGCGCGGCCGCGATCGGCGCGGCCGCGATCGGCGCGGCGGCAGTGCCGGCGGCGCGTGCCGGCTCGTCGGCCTCAGGAGCGGCTGCCGAATCCTCGCCGCCACCACCATGGGTCACGATCTTCGGCAAGGCCCGCGCCTGCGCGATCCAGTCCTCGACCGTCGCCTCCGAGGGGATGCGCCGGATCCAGTTCGGCCTCGCCGCGTCGAGCTCCTGGAACGTCCGGGCCAAGTTCCCAGCGTTCCGCTGGGCAAGCTCGGCGGGCGAGTCGACGCCGGCCGCCTCGAGCAGATCGGAATACTCCGAGCCGACGCCGTCGATCCGCATCAGGTCGACGTGATTGACCCACTCGAGGACGAGCTTCCGGCTGACGCCGCTCGCTTCTGCCAGCTCGGCCCGGCC
>JBQGDI010000035.1:0-17932 GCA_052038965.1 Candidatus Limnocylindrales bacterium
GGTCGACTTCATGTGCGACCAGACCACGAACACCACGACCCAGATCCAGGCCGGCAAGGTCAAGGCCTACGCGATCACCAGCCCGGAGCGGAACGAGGCCCTGCCGGACGTCCCGACGACGACCGAGGCCGGGCTGCCCGACGTCCAGGTCCGGGTGTGGCACGGCCTGTATGTCCCCGCCGACACCCCGGACGACGTCGTGGCGGCGCTCACCGCGGCGCTCCAGCAGGCATTGACCGATGACAACGTGATGGCCGAGTTCGCGAAGCTCGGCACCACGCCCGTGTCAGCGGACCAGGCGACGCCGGAGGCGCACACCGCGAAGCTCCAGGACCAGATCGAGGTCTGGCGACCGCTCCTGGAGGCCGCCACGAACTGACCCACCAGCACTGATCGGCGATTCGGGCGGGACGGCCGTGGCCGTCCCGCCTAGGATCGCCGCACGCATCGGGAGGGGAGGGTGCCGAGGCCGCGTTCCGCCCGCGATGTCGTCGCCGGGCTCGTGTTCATCGCCTTCGGCGTGGCCTTCGGGCTCGGCGCGGTGACCTACGAGGTCGGGACCCCGACCCGGATGGGCCCGGGCTTCTACCCGCTCGGCGTTGGCATCCTGCTCGTCGTACTCGGGGTGCTCATCGCGCTCGTCCCCGAGGCCGTCGATGGCGATGAAGGGCCGGTCGCGCGCCCGCCCTGGCGCGCGGTCGTCCTCATCCTCGGCGCGATCCTGATCTTCGGATTCACGGTCCGGCCGCTGGGCCTCGTGCCGTCGGTCTTCATTGCCTCGGCGCTGTCGTCGATCGCCAGCGAGCGGACCGGCCCTCCGATGGCCCTCCTGCTGGCGGCCTCGCTCACGATCGTGAGCGTCCTGCTGTTCGTGGTCGCCCTGCGCCTGCAGCTGCAGCTTTTCGGCCCGCTCATCCCGTTCCAGTGAGGCCCGCGCCGTGGAGCTGATCGACAACCTGGCGCTTGGCTTCCAGACCGCGCTCAGTCCGGCGAACCTGTTCTGGTGCTTCGTTGGGGTATTCCTCGGAACCCTTGTCGGCGTCCTGCCGGGCATCGGGCCGACGGCGACGATGGCGATGCTCCTGCCGGTCACGTTCACGTTCGAGCCGGTCACCGCCTTGATCATGCTCGCCGGGATCTACTACGGCGCCCAGTACGGCGGCTCCACCACGGCCATCCTGATCAACCTGCCGGGCGAGACCTCCTCGGCGGTGACGGCCATCGACGGCCACGAGATGGCGCGACGGGGCCGAGCCGGCCCGGCCCTCGCCACGGCAGCCCTCGGGTCGTTCTTCGCCGGCACGGTCGGCGTCCTCATCGTCGTGCTCTTCGCCCCGGCCCTCGCCAGCATCGCGCTCGAGTTCGGGTCGGCCGAGTTCTTCTCGCTGGTGGTGCTCGGATTGATCGCGTCGACGGCGCTCGCCCGCGGTTCCACCGTCAAGGCCCTCGCCATGATCCTCCTCGGCCTGCTGCTCGGGACGATCGGCCAGGACATCTACACGGCTACGCCGCGCTACACGTTCGGTATCCGGGAGCTGTACGGCGGCATCAACTTCGTGTCCGTGGCGGTGGGAATGTTCGGCATCGCCGAGATCCTCCGGAACCTCGAGGACGAGCGCGGCCGGAGCGTCGTCGTCGAGGCCGTCCGAAACCTCATGCCGACGCGCGAGGACCTCCGTCGGATTGTCCGGCCCGTCATCCGGGGGACCGCCCTGGGATCGGTCCTCGGCGTCCTGCCCGGGGCCGGGCACGTGCTCGCCTCGTTCGCCGCGTACACGATCGAGAAGCGCGTCTCGAAGCGACCGAAGGAGTTCGGCCATGGCGCGATCGAGGGGGTCGCCGGCCCGGAGTCGGCCAACAACGCAGCCGCCCAGACGTCGTTCATCCCATTGCTGACGCTCGGACTGCCGGCCCACCCGGTCATGGCCCTGATGGTGGGCGCGTTCATCATCCATGGCATCACGCCCGGCCCGACGGTCGTCGATCGCGAGCCCGAGCTGTTCTGGGGCCTCGTCGTCTCGATGTGGATCGGGAACCTGATCCTGGTCCTGCTGAACCTCCCGCTGATCGGGATGTGGGTCCGGCTCCTGAAGGTCCCGTACCGGGTGCTGTTCCCGGCGATCGTGGCCTTCGCCTGCATCGGGACGTACGCCATCAACTCGAACGTCTACGACGTCTGGGCGATCGTGTTCTTCGGCCTCTTGGGCTACGGCCTGATCAAACTCGGCTGCGAGCCGGCACCGCTGCTGCTCGGTTTCGTCCTCGGCCCGCTGCTCGAGAACCACCTCCGGCGCGCGCTGATCATCTCCCATGGCGACCCGACGACCTTCTTCACGCGGCCGATCTCACTGGTCCTGCTGGTCATCGCCGCCTTCGCGCTGTTCGTCGCGGTCCTGCCGGCGATCCGGAAGAAGCGCGAGGAGGTCTTCCAGGAGGAACCGGTCTGACCGGCGAGCTGCGCAGCCGCGTCACCCGGCTGCTGTTCCCCCGGCGACGGTAGGGGTCGTCGGCGCGGGGTACGCTCGGCGCGCTCGGACCGGTCCCCGGGTCACGGACGGAACCGGTCATCCGGGGGGTTGCAGCCGGGCCGATCGGCCCTGCCGCAGCGGGCGCGCTGGCGCGAGGCTCGGAGCCAATCGACAACCGGGGATGTCGAAGCGATCGGTCCGCCGGAGGTGGCGAGATGAATCCTCGGATGTCGCGGCGTTCGTTCGTCAAGGTCGCGGTGGCGGGCGGAGCCGCGCTCTTCCTGCCGTGGCGGCTCCGTCCGTCCGTCGTCCGTGCACAGGCGCTGGGCGCCGCGCTGCCACCCGGCTCGATCCCCAAGTTCCAGACGCCGCTGCTGGTCCCGCCGGCGATGCCACGGGCCGGCAAGATCAAGGCGCGGATGGGCCGGAACATCGATTACTACGAGATCGCCGTTCGGCAGTTCCAGCAGCAGATCCTGCCCGCCGGGATGCCCCCGACGACCGTCTGGGGCTACGGTCCCCGCGTCGCCCAGAACGGGCCGGCGATCTTCAACGCCCCATCCTTGACGATCGAGGCGAAGCACCGCACGCCGGTCCGGGTCGCGTGGTTCAACGAGCTCCGGGAGGACCCGGCGGATCCGGACTCGCCCTTCCTGCCGCACCTCCTGCCAGTCGACCCGACGCTCCACTGGGCCAACCCGCCCGGCGGTGGCTCCGGCCGCGACAGCCGGCCGTCGTTCACCACCACGCCGGGCAGCTACACCGGCCCGGTGCCGATCGTCACCCACGTCCATGGCTCCGCCGGCGTCGGTGACGAGAGCGATGGCTACGCCGAGGCGTGGTACCTCCCGGAGGCCGGCGACATCCCGGCCGGGTACGCGCGGTCGGGCACGTGGTACGACTTCTTCCGTGACAAGGCCGCCGACCGCGGCTTCGTCGCGCCCGGGGCGAGCGCGTGGGCGCCCGGCAGCGCCGTGTTCCAGTACCCGAACAGCCAGCGCGCCTCGACGATCTGGTACCACGACCACACCCTGGGCATGACCCGGCTGAACGTCTACGCCGGTCCGGCCGGGTTCTTCCTCATCCGGGGCGGTCCGGGCGACGTCGTGCTCGACACCCGGAGCGGCGGGCGGGCGATCCTGCCCGGCCCCGCCCCTGCCCTCGGCGACGCGCCCGGCCTTCGCTACCACGAGATCCCGATCGCGATCCAGGACCGCTCGTTCCAGCCGGACGGATCGCTGTACTACCCGGACACCCGGGCGGTCTTCGACGAGATCGAGGGCCCGTTCATCCCCGAGACCGACCTCTCACCGATCTGGAACCCCGAGTTCTTCGGCAACACGATGATGGTCAACGGCGCGACCTGGCCGTTCCTGGAGGTGGAGCAGCGTCGCTACCGCTTCCGGTTCCTCAACGGCTGTGATTCGCGCTTCCTGATCCTCGACTTCTCGGCCATCCCCGGCGTGAAGGTCTGGCAGATCGGCAACGAGGGCGGCTTCCTGCCCGAGCCGATCGACCTGATGGCCCTGACCGGGGGTCGGTTGCTCGTGGCCCTCGCCGAGCGGGCCGACCTGATCGTCGACTTCGCGGACGTTCCGCTCGGGAGCCACGTCCTCGGCAACGTCGGGCCCGACGAGCCGTTCGGCGGCGGGGAACCCGGCGAGGACTTCGACGTTGCGGATCCCGATTCGACCGGCCAGGTCATAGAGTTCCGCGTCGTGCCGATCGTCGGCCGCGACGCCAGCACGCCGCCGCAGTACCTCGGCCTGCCGCCGATCGAGCCGCTCGGCGCCGTCGACACGACCCGGCCGCTGGCCCTGGTCGAGGAGATGTCGATGGACTTCGCCGAGGCGCCGGCCGCGGCGATGCTCGGCACCGTCGCCGGGGATCCGGCGTCCGGCCTCGTCCCGACGGTTCCCCAGATGTGGCACGAGCCGATCAGCGAGAACCCGAGCCTCGGCGACACCGAGGTCTGGGAGTTCTTCAACGCCACGGCCGATGCCCATCCGATGCACGTCCACGAGGTGCTGTTCGAGGTCGTGAACCGGCAGGCCATCGAGGTCGAGGAGGAGTCCCACCGCGTCCGCCTCGCCCCCGGCTCCGAGCCGCGGGTCCCGGAGCCGTGGGAGGCTGGCTGGAAGGACACCGTGACGGCCTACCCGGGCGAGGTCACCCGGGTGAAGATGCGCTTCGAACAGGAGGGCCAGTACGTCTGGCACTGCCACATCGTGTCCCACGAGGACAACGAGATGATGCGGCCGTACCGGATCGGGCCCGAGCAGCCGGGCCAGCCGGGTCACGACGGCTGACGCGCCGGTCGACAGCCGCTGCGGGCCACGGGTCGGCCGACAACCGCTACACTCCCGTGGCCCCGGGCTCCCGATCGTCCATGCGTCGGTCGAGCCGGGACGTGGTGGCCTTAGCTCAACTGGCAGAGCATCGGATTGTGGCTCCGAAGGTTACGGGTTCAAGCCCCGTAGGCCACCCCACCGACTTCAGTGACGTGGCCCGCGTACGCTCGTGGGAGACCCTCGGCCGCGAACGGGGTCGCCGATGAAGCTCGGCATCGGCCTGGGGGGCGAACCCACCGACATCGCCACGGCGGCGCGGCGCGCGGAGGCGGCGGGCTTCGAGAGTGGCTGGGTGGCGGAGACCGAGCACTCGGCCTTCGTGCAGGTGGCCGCCGCCGTCATGGCGACCAGCCGCCTTCGCGTCGGGACCGCCGTCGCCCTGGCCTTCCCACGGTCACCGACGATCACGGCCATGGAAGCGGCGGATCTCGCCGCGCTCTCGGGTGGTCGGTTCGCGCTCGGCCTGGGCTCCCAGGTCCGGCGGATCGTCGAGGCTCGCTTCGGGGTCCCGTTCGACCGGCCGGCTGCCCGGATGGAGGAGTACATCACCGCGGTCCGCGCCGTGTGGGCCGCTCGGCGCGGCGAGGTATCGGCCCACGAGGGGCGCTTCTACCGGATCACGATGCCGACATTCCAGGCGCGGCGGGTCGATACCGAGACAACCACCGCCACGGACGCTGCCAGACCGCTGCCCGATCCGCCCATCCTGCTCGCGGCCGTTGGACCCCTGATGAGCCGGGCCGCCGGCCGAGTGGCCGACGGGTTGATCGGCCACCCGTTCGCGTCTCCTTCATGGCTGGGCGAGGTGACCGGGCCGGCGGTGGCCGCCGGGCTGGCCGAGGCCGGGCGCACGACGGATGCCTGTCCGATCACCGCCTCGCCACTCGTCGCCATCGGCGACGACGTCGACGCGGTACGTCGCGCCGCCAAGCTCCAGATCGCCTTCTACGCGACCACGCCGAACTACGCCGGGATCCTGCGCCTCCACGGCCGCAAGGCCGTCCTCGGTGAGGTCCGGCGCGCGTTCGTCCGGGGCGATATCGAGGCGATGATCCGCCCAATCGACGACGAGCTGCTCGATGCGATCGCGATCGCCGGGCGTCCCGACGAGGCGCGACACCGCCTCGCCGCCTGGGAGGACCTCGCCGACACCGCGATCCTCAATGTCCCGTACGTCGGGGTCAGTCCCGGCTTCGGTCAGGAGCTGTTCCTGGCGACCGTCGAGGTGTTCGGCCCGCAGGTTGGGCGAGGTTCGGCCGAGCGCGTGCCAGGAACTCGCCCCGGGGCGGATGGCGCGGCCTAGCTCGACGCCGAGCCGTGCGTGATCAGGCCAGCCTCGTAGCCGAGCGCCACGGCCTGCGCCCGGTCTCGCGCCCCGAGCTTGTCGAGGATGTGGGAGACGTGGGACTTGATGGTCGCCTCGCCCACGAACAGCGCCCCACCGATCTCGGCGTTGCTCAGGCCCTGGGCGATCAGGCGGAGGACCTCCTGCTCCCGCTCCGAAAGACCGTCCGCTCGCCGCCGGAGAGCCGGGTCGCTCGGTTGCTGGGCCACGAATCGCTCGATGATCCGGCGCGTCACCCGCGGCGCGAGCAGAGACTGCCCCGCCGCGACCACCCGGATGCCGTCGATGAGCTCCCGCGGCGGCGCGTCCTTGAGGAGGAAGCCACTCGCACCCGCTCGGAGCGAGGCGTAGACGAGCTCATCGTCGTCGAAGGTGGTGAGGATGAGGACACGGATCGGGTTGACGGGGTCGAGGGCCACGATCCGGCGAGTCGCCTCGACGCCGTCCATCTTCGGCATCCGAAGGTCCATCAGCACCACGTCGGGATGGGCGCTCCTGGCCTTCGCGACCGCCTCGGCTCCGTCGACCGCCTCCCCGACCACCTGGAGATCCTCCTGGTGGTCGACGATCATGACGATCCCCGAGCGGACGAGCTCCTGGTCGTCGACGACGAGAACGCGGGACGTCATCGGTCGGCGGGAAGCGGGATCCGGGCGCGGACGCCGAACCCGCCGCCGGGCTCCGGGCCGGCTTCGACCGAGCCGCCGAAGAGCGCGGCGCGCTCGCGCATCCCGACGAGGCCGCGTCCCCCTCGCAGCGGGACGTCGCGCGGGTTCACGCCGCGTCCGTCATCGACGACACCGATCCTGACCTCGTCCTTCGACACCCGCACGTCGACCCGCGCCGCCACGCCCGGTCCGCCGTGGGTCAGGGCGTTCGTCAGCGCCTGCTGCACGATACGGTAGGCGGAGAGGTGGACGTCCGCGGGGAGGCGATCGGTCGGCCCATCGATCGACAGCGTGACCGGCAGACCCGAGGCCCGGAGCTCCTCGACCAGATCGCCGAGGTCGTCGAGAGTCGGCACCGAGCTCAAACGCTCGGAGCCGGAGGTGGTCAGGTCGCTCGCGATGAGCCGCCGAACCTCGGTCAGCGCCTCCCGCCCGGCGCGACGGATGCGGCCGAGGGCCTCGCGGGCGAGCGCGGGCGACTCGTCGAAGACCTCCTCGGCGGCTTCAGCCTGCACCACCACCACGCTCAACGTGTGGGCCCAGATATCGTGGAACTCTCGCGCGATCCGCGCCCGCTCGTCCTGGACCGCTCGCCGGTCGCGCTCGGCCTGCTCCTCCCCGGCCCGCCGGGCCCGCTCCTCGAGCGCCTCCTGGTAGCGACCGCGGACGTAGACCGCCTCGCCGAAGAACGCCACGGCCACCCATGTCGCCAGCGAGCTGACGGCCGCCGTGACGGTCATGTGGCCGAGCGAGGCTGCGGCCAGAAACGCGAGAGCGACCGCGACGCCGGCGATCGGTCGCGCGCGGTCGGCAAGCGGCCGGCGCTCGTGCGTGCTGACGGTGTAGATCGCGATCAGCTGGGCGAAGTCGAGGCCGCTCCCGGCGGGAAGGTCCAGGAACACCCGAGCGAAGTACGCGGCCCCGCTGACGGCCATCACGGCCGTCGGGAGCCGTCGTCGCCAGAGCAGCGGGACGACGACCGCAGCCATGGTCGCAAGGGACACCGGGTCGGGCCCCTGGGTCGTCCCCGGCAGGACCGCACCGGCGATGCTCAGAACCAGGAGCCCGACGACGATCCCGACGTCGACGAGGAGGTCCCGGGTGCCGCTCCGCCCGATCACGTCAGGCCACTCCTCCCGAAAGGATCCCGGCGATGGCACCTTCCCGACGGTGCCGGCAGCACCCGGCGCCGCTGGGCACGATCATCGTCCATCGCGGGGCCGACCGGGGCGCCGTCGCGTCGACGGCCTGCGCCGCGACCGAGGCGAGCTACGCGACCCACGCCCGTGCCGACTCGAACGTCAGGGCGAGCAGGACGAGCGCGAGGACCCGGAACAGCCCCAATCCGCGGGTCATGCCGTCGGGGACCGTCGCCAGGCGAGTCGCGAACAGCGAGACCGACGAGAGGATGCTCGCCGGGCCAGTGATCGACGGCGGGACCGCGAGCGAGACGGCGACCATGACCAGGGGCACGGCGAGGAGCACCGGCCGGTCGAGCCAGGCGGCCTTGCCATCCTGGACGACGCTCGACCGGTCGCCCTGGAGGGCGCCGCTCAAGGCGACCACGCTCGCGGCGAGGAAGGTCAGTGCGACCCCGAACCAGAGTCCGGCGAGCTTGAGCTGCATGTCGTCCATCAGGTCTCTCCTGGGCGGTTGTGTGCGCCTTCGACGGTACGTTGGCCCCCAGGCCCCGCACATCCGTCCCAAGAGGGATTCGACTGCGCCGGGGGATGGACGCCCACCTCATACGTTCGGAGGATGCCGGCGGATGCCGGTCCAACATCGCTGGAATCGGAGCGACCGCCGCGCACCCTCGTCGAGGGCGACGCAGCGGTCGCGCAAGGTCGCAGCGGCGTACGAGCCACGCCGGTTCGACTACAGATCCGTGGCCCGCATGCGAGCCGCGCCGAACCCGGCGACCGCCACCATGCCGACCAGCCACGCGATCGGCGTGGTGACCGAGGTCGGCTGGGCCAGGGCCGTACCGACCGCCCACTGGGCGATCGAGGACGGGAACAGGTCGGCCGTCCATGGCACCAGTGACGCCAGGAAGACCGGCGCCAGGGCCACGGTGATGGCGGCGGCCATGACCCCCGCCGGACTCGGCAGCCGCGTCGAGAGCGCGAGCGTCAGGGCAACGAAGAACGCCGGTGTCGCAACGAGCAGGACCGTGCCGAGGGCGACGGCGCCAAGGTCCGGCATCCCGTAGGCGATCGTGGCCGCCGCGACCGCCGCGGCCATCGGGATCACGATCCCGAAGACCGTGAACATGACCATCGCGGCAGCCCACTTGCCAAGGAGCAGACCGGCTCTCGAGAGTGGCTTCGAGAGGCTCCACGCCAGCGTTCCGCGGTCACGTTCGGCGATGAGCAGGTTGCAGCTGGCGATGATCGCGAACAGCACGATCCACTGCGGCCACCGGACCAGCACGTTGATCGTGGGATCGAGAATCAGGTCGGCCGGAATGGGCTCGCCCTCGGCCCGCGCCGCGATCTCGCCGATCTTGGGACCGAGCGCGTTGAGGACCATCATCGGGGTCGCCGCCAGGGCCAGCCACAGGCTGCGACGAGATCGCAGCCAGTCGCGGAGCTCCTTGGCGAAGAACGGCCCCACGCCTTCCAGCGAGGGCGCCCGGGGGGACGTCAGCCGGGTAAGCGTCCCGGCCGAAACGAACGCGCTCATGCCGCCACCTTCCTTGATTCGATGAGGCGCAGGAAGACCGATTCCAGGTCCAACGCTTCCCGCTGGTTGCTGATGAGGGCGAGGCCGTTCTCGCCGGCATGACGGGTGATCGCCAGCTGGGCCACGAGCGCCTCGCCCGGCTTCGTCGCGACCTCGAACGCGGATGCCGCGTCGATCGGGCCCTTCGGCTTGACGCTCGACACTCCCGGCAGCCGGGCGAGCTCGACGGCGGTCCGCGCCGTGGCGCCGCTGAGCACGACGATCAGGACGTCCTGGGCGAACGACTCGAGCAGCTCCGCCGTCGGCGCCGCGCGCACGACGCGGCCCCGGTCCACGATCGCGACGTGGTCGCTGACGCGCTGGACGTCGTCGAGGATGTGGGTCGAGTAGACGACGGTCACCTCGCTCCGGAGGTCCCGCAGGAGCTCGAGGACATCCCTGCGCCCGAGGGGGTCGAGCGACGCCGCGGGCTCGTCGAGGAGGATGACGGCTGGGCGGCCGACGAGCGCCTGGGCGATGCCGAGGCGCTGGCGCATCCCGCCGGAGTAGGTCCTGACGGCCCGGTCGGCGACATCGTCGATCCCGACGCGTCGGAGGAGGTCGTGGACCCAGCCGCGGGAATGCGCGACGTCCGGGTAGAAGCTCGCGACGTACCGGAGCGTCTCGCGTCCGGTCATCCAGTCGTAGAAGCGCGGGTCCTGGGCGAGATACCCGATGGCCCGACGATGGGCGCCCTCGGCCGACACGGGCACGCCGGCGACGGTTGCCGTGCCGCTCGAGGCATGGGTGAGGCCGGCGAGGATCTTGATCGCGGTCGTCTTGCCGGCCCCATTGGGACCGAGGAACCCGAAGATCGAACCCGCGGGGACTTCGAACGTGACGTCGTCGAGGGCGGTCACCGCCCCGAACCTCTTGGTGAGGTTCGAGAGGGCGACAGCCGGACGGGTGTCAGGAGGCATGTGCGATCTCCCTCGTTGCTGCTTCCGGATCAGGTGATCCGCCGGACCGCCCATGCGATCCCGCGAGTCGAGGGTGGGCGCGGCCGGCGCGCGTGTCGTCGGGCAGAAGGGTGAATCGCGCCCCCGTCCTCGTCGGATCCCATCGCATCCGGTCGGTGGATCGGAGATCGCTGGCGCCCCCGCCGTTCGGGGGACGCGAGCCTTCCATGGACCCGGGCTCAGGCTCCGTCGGCCACGCTACCCGGCTCGCCCGAACCCGAGCCGCCGAGAAATTCGCCGTTGCTAGACTCGGCGCGATGGTCGACGATCCCGTCACGCACAGCGCACCAGGCGATTCGGTGGCTCCGCGGCGTCCGGGCATCGATTGGGAGCCGGGGGACGAGGACTACCCATTCCCGGCCCTGCCAGGCGAGTCGGCGATCGAGTACGTCCACCGCTGGCTCGATGCGGCCGGCTATGCGCGCATCGACGAGGCCGGGGTCCGGTTCATCCACGAAGCCGACGTGGTCAATCTCTTGAACCACGTGACCGCCGACGTCGACCTGCTGCAGGCGCGACTGGCGGAGTTCGGGGATCACGTCGTCGTCGCCGCCGATCACGCCGCGACGGTTCGCCGGATCGAAGCGGCGATCGTCGAGCTGGGGGTTGCCCTCGATACCCTCCAGGCCCGGCGCGAACGATGAAGGTCCTCGTCATCCACGGCGTGAACCTGAACATGTTCGGCAAGCGCGACCCCAGTGTTTATGGGCGGGTAACGATCGCCGAGATCAACGCGGAGCTCGTCGCCCTCGGCCGGGAGCTGGGCGCGGAGGTCGAGACCTTCCAGACGAACGTCGAAGGCGAGGTGTGCGAGCGGCTCCATCGGGCCCACGAGGACGGGACGGCGGCCGTCGTCATCAACGCCGGCGCCTGGACCCACTACAGCTACGCCATTCGCGATGCGCTGGCCGACCTTGCGGTCCCGATCATCGAAGTCCACATGTCGAACGTCCACGCGCGCGAGGCCTTCCGACATCGATCCGTGTTTGCCGATGTCGTCCGGGGCCAGATCGCCGGGCTCGGTGTCGACAGCTACCGACTGGGGCTGCGCGCAGCCGTGGCGGCCGCTTCGACCGGCTAGGTCCCGTCGAGGGCCGGCCGGGCCACCCGGATCCAGGTCTTGCCCCGTGCCGTCGCGAACCCCTCGAAGGCCGCCTGGCTCTCAGCGAACGGGTACTCGTCGGTGACGATCCGTCCCGGCGCGACCGCCCCCTGGTCGAGCAGCGCGACGCTGGCGGCAAAGTCGCGCGGGTGGTCGTACGTCAACGACCCATGGAGCCGGAGCTGGCGCCGGACGATCGCCTGGGCCGATAGCTCGAACGGCCGGCTCTCGAGGCCGATCTCGATGATCGTCCCGCCGAACTCGACGCGATCGACCGCGAGCGCGATCGCCTCGGGCGCGCCGGCCGTCTCGACGACGAGATCGAAGCGGCGCTCCGGGTCGGCCTCGCCAAGCGCCATGGCGCCGAGCTCGGTCGCGAACGTCACCCGGTCGGGATTCACGTCGGAGACGAGGACCGCGACCCCGCGGCGGAGCAGCGCGAGGCACATGCCCAGGCCCTGCACGCCGGCGCCGATGACCAGCGCTGCCTCCGGCAATGGCGTCGGATGGCGTCGCAGGGCCGCCTCGGCGACGGTCATCGGCTCGAGGCACACGAGGTCCTCGGCCGGAGCGGGCCGCACTCGCCAGGCGTTCTCGCTCGGCACGACGAGCATCTCGGCGATCGCGCCGGGCCGGTTCATGCCGACCGACCTGCGATTCGGACAGGCAGACGTCAGGCCGCGCCGGCACTGCGGACAATCACCGCACGGGACGTTGGGCTCGACGACGACGGTCTCGCCGACTCGCGCCGCCGGCACCCAATCGCCGACGGACTCCACGACACCGAAGGCCTCGTGGCCCTGGATCCACGGATACCGCGGCGCCGTCCACTTGCCGCTGAACACGCTGATGTCCGAGCCGCACAGGCCGACGCCCCCGACGAGGATGCGCACGTCGTCGGGTCCGACGTCCGGGTCGGGAACGTCACTGATCTCGATCCGGCCAGGCTCGGTGAGCAAGGCTGCCTTCACGTGGGTTCCTCCTCGCGGTCCGCCCGCACCGCCGCAGCGGGCTCGGTCACGCGTCGCGGCGCGGGCTCGAGCAGCCGCTGCGGGTTTCGGACGAGCATCTGGTCGAGGTCGTCGTCCGAAGCCCCTCGCTCGCGCAGCATCGGGATCACCCGCCTGGGCAGGTTCTCCATGTGCCAGTTCGGCGCCTCGCGCTCCCGCCAGGCCGGCGGCGTGACGTGGCTGAAGAACGCGGCGTCGTGGGACAGGACCATCCTGTCGCCGTAGCCGCGGCGAAGCAGCTCGACGACCGTCCGGACACGGACCTCGTCCGGCAGCAGGTGCTCCATCCCGAAGCGGTCCATCCCGATGGTCGAACCGGCATCCATCAGCGCCATCAGGTAGTCGAGGTCATCGGTGTCGCCCGAGTGGCCGATGACGATGCGTTCCGCGGGCACGCCTCGCGCTTCCAGGAACGCCAGCTGCTCGAGGCCGTTGCGCGAGCCGGGGTTGGAATGGGTCGTGATCGTCACGCCGGTGCGCTCGTGGGCGGTGGCAGCCGCGGTCATCACCCGGGCGACGTCCTCGGTCACGCCGGCACGGTCGGTCATCACCTTGAGCATCCCGGCCCGGACCTCGGTTCCAGCGATGCCCTGCTCGATGTCGCGCAGGAAGTAGTCGACGAGCGGGTCCGGCCCATCGACGACCTTGCCCGGCCCGTGGAACTGGAAGTACAGCGGGAGGACGTCGGGCGTGTAGTAGCCCGTCGAGGCAACGAGGTTGACCGGGACGCGGCGAGCGACCTCGGCGACGAGCTCGACATCCCGCCCCAGCCCGGGCACCGTGAGGTCGACGATCGTCCGGTAGCCCAGGTCGTAGAGGCGGGCCAGCCCGCGTGTCGCCCGATCGATGGCTGCGGTCCGCGACCACGCTGGATCCGGGTAGTTGTGCTCGAGCTCGAAGTTCCGGACGAACAGGTGCTCGTGGATGAGCGTGCGCCCGAGATCCGCCGGATCGATCGGTCCGCGGTATGTCTGGACGGCGCCCATGCTCCTCCCTGGTTGCCCTCCCAGCACCCGATCGTAGCTAACCGCGCGGCCGAGCCGAGGTCTCGGCTTCGCGGCGGGGCTGCGCCGATCGGGGGACGGCCGGCGGCGAGTCGGGCGGGCCCGCTGGAACCGCGTCGATGCGGGCGCGAACGGCCTGCGAATCCGCGCCCAGGGACCGCGCGAGCGGCGGGACGCGGCCTGGCGTTCGCGAGAGCTTGGGGCTGATGCCGGGCACGAGCAGCGGTCGGCCCAGGCGCGGGTCCTCGACGGTGACGATCATCTCGCGCGCCAGGAACTGCGGGTCCGCGGCAATGTCGGCGATGCTGTTGATGCGGCTGACGGGGATCTGCCGCTCGCGCAGGACCCGGACGACGTCGTCCGCGAGGCGATCCCGGGTCCATGCCGCGATGACGTCGTCCAGCTCCGCGGCCCGCGCCACGCGGCCCTCGTTGTGGGCGAGCGCCTCGTCGTCGGCGAGATCACCACGACCGATCTCGCGGAACAGCCGCCGGAATAGCGCTGACGTGTTCGCCGCGATGCAGACCAGGGTCCCGTCTCGGCACGCGTAGCAGTTGGTGGGCGCCGAGTTATGGGCAATGTTCCCGGTCCGCTCGCGGACCTCACCATCCCAGCCGTACTCGGGGAGGATGGCTTCGAGCATCGTGAACAGCGATTCGGTGAGCGAAACGTCGACCAACTGCCCGCGACCCGATCGCTCGCGCTCGTGGAGGGCGATGAGCGTCCCCACGACGGCCTGCATCGACGCGATCGAGTCGCCGAGGCTGAGCCCGACGCGAGCCGGCGGCCTGTCGGGCTCGCCGGTGATGTAGCGCAGGCCCCCGGCCGCCTCGGCGATCGTGCCGAAGGCCGGCTGGTCGCGTAACGGCCCCGTCTGTCCGTAGCCGGAGATGCGGACCACGACCAGCCGCGGGTTCGCGGCCATGAGATCGCTCGGGTCGAGATTCCACGCCTCGAGGCGGCCGGGACGGAAGTTCTCGATGAGCACGTCGCTCTCGAGCGCCAGCCGCCTAACCAGCGCCTGGTCGCTCGGCACGTGCAGGTCCGCCGCAACCGACAGCTTGCCGCGAGACTGCACGAGGTGCCACAGGGATACCGAGCCATCGACCGACTTGCCCCAGCGGCGAAGCGGATCACCCTGGCCGGGCTGCTCGATCTTGATGACCTCCGCCCCGAAGTCGGCGAACCAACGGCCGGCGAAGGGTCCCGCGATCAGCGTCCCGAGCTCGAGGACGCGGAGGTCCGCCAGAGGCCCGTGGGCCTCACCGGGGGAGCGTCCCACGACGCTGGACATGGGTCCAGAATATTGGACGACGCCGGCTGGGTCAAGGCGCCCTGGACGCCGCCAGGGCTGTGGCCACCGCGCTACGGACGAGGTCGGGCGGGACGTCATCCCGCACCACGACACCCTCGCGTTCGACGAGCACCCAGCGGAGCCTGCCGTCGCGCCGCTTCTTGTCGGACTCGACCAGGTCGAGGACCTCGCCGATCGACAGGTCGAGCGGCTCGGTGCCCAGCCCAAGGCGCTCGAGGATGCGTTTCCCGCGTGCGACGGTCGCCTCCGGCGTCACGCCCATCGCCGCACCGATGTCGAGCGCGGCCCGGAGGCCGTAGGCGAGCGCTTCGCCGTGCCGGAGCCGGTAGGCCGTCGCCAGCTCCAGCGCGTGGCCGAGGGTGTGCCCGAGATTCAAGGCGATTCGGACGCCGGTGGTGTCCCGTTCGTCCTGGATGACCGCGCGCCGCTTGGCGAGGGCGCAGCGCTCCACGAGCTCCAGCAGCTCTGTCCCGCGCGGCCATGCCGTGCCGTGATCCGGCGGGCCCCCGACCTCCAACAGTGACAGCAGCCCCTTCTCGCCGATGAGGCCGTACTTCACGGCCTCCGCAAGGGCAGCCCGTCGATCGGCCGGCGGTTCGTCGGCGACCAGCTCGACGTCGAGAATCGTGGCGGTCGCCTGGTGGAAGGCTCCGAGCAGGTTCCGGCCGATCCCGGGCAGGTCGACGCCACCCTTGCCACCGATCGCGGTGTCGATGAGGCCCTGGGTCGTCACGGGGATGGCCACCAGCGGGACGCCACGCAGCCACACGGCCGCGGTGAACGTCGCCGCCTCGAGGAGCACGTCGTCGCCGAGGGCGACCACGGGGTCGCGGCGGTCGAGGCGGTGCGCGGCCAGCCGTCGGAACAGGGCTTCCTGCTGGGCGAGGATCCTTGCCTGCTCGCCATCGGGCAACGTCTCGACCTCGACCCCGACGCCCGATCCGGCGACGACGGCCGCCGCGGCATCGGCGCGGCCACGGGTCCGGTTCGAGGTGATCACCACGCAGCGCCGGGCGTCCACGCGCCGAAGGACGTGGGCCAGGCTGGCCCCCAGGATCCCCTCCCCCAGCTCGATGAGCCCATCGTGCACACCGGCCCGCAGGAGGAGCGTGCCGCTCGCCGGCCCCTCGGCGAGGACGGCGTCGATCTCCTCGATCGTCGCCGAGATCGGCCCGGACGCGTCGAGGCGGACGCCCGCCGCGTAGTACGGCTCGTAGGCGGCCAGGTGGCGAGCGGTGAACGCCCGGTAGTCGCCATCGATCTCGACGTCGGCCCGGCGAGCCGCGCGCAGCCGCTCGACCAGCTGGCCCTCGGGGACGTCGAGCCACACGACGTGCCGGCCCCGGAAGAGCCGCGCCCTGATCGCCGTGTCGGCGATGATCCGGTCGGCGGCGATGACCCGCCGGAGCTCGGGGCCCTGAACCGGTGCATCCGCCACGCGAGCGCCGGAGATGGCGTCGGGCCGGCGCCTGGGATCACCCGTCAGGTCGACGAAGCGGGCTCCCCGCCGCTCGGCGAGAGCTCGGCCGACGCCTCGCGCGCCGGAGCCCGGCGCTCCGATCAGGACGATCTCCATGGACGCTAACTATGGGACCCGGAGGGTCCGCGCGCCCGCTCCCTGGCCACGTTCGTGCCTCGCTCGCCCAGGCGAGAGCGCCACCAGGCTCAGCACGCGATCGGCCCTTGACCGCGGTGTGTGGTCCCGTAATATAAGCCGGTGTCCAGCCCTGCGGAACGGTTGGACGGCAAGCGGCCCAGTGGGACTCGCCGTGGGCCGACGCCTCGCGGCCCGGAGGAGGAGCCTTTCGACCACGGCCAAGCGAGCCACGGACCCGCGGGAGGACGGCAGGGATCGAGACCCGGACCGTCCCCAATGCGGCACCGGTGACGATGGCGCACGTCCCCCCGACGGCGCTCAACTGGAGGTCGAGCAATGGTGAGCACACGAGTCATGCGGCCCGCGGCAGCGCTGGTCGCGCTGCTCCTGGTCAGCGGGTGCACCGGCAGCACCCCCACGGCGACCCCGGGTGCCGGGACCCAACCGCCCGCGACGCAGCAGCCGACCGCTGCTGCCTCCCAGACGCCGGTCGAGATCACGCTGGCGCATAGCTATGTCGACACCCAGCCGCAGGTCGCCTGCGGCGCCAAGGTGATCGCCGACGAGGCCGAAGCGGCGGACGTCGGGTTGACGATCAACATCTTCGGCAACAACCAGTTGGGCGACGACGCTGCGCGGATCCAGTCGGTCGTGTCGGGCGACATCGACATGGACATCCAGGGAGCGTCCGCCCTGAGCAACCTCTACGCCCCCATGGGCGCTGTCGACGGAGCCTTCGTGTTCGACGACAGCGAGCACATGTACGCCTACTTCACGAGCGACGCCTCTGACGCGCTCACGGACGGCTTCCTCGAGAAGACCGGCGTGCGCATCCTCGGTGCCTGGAACACCGGCGCGCGGCAGTTCACCGCCAACAAGGCGATCCGGACCCCCGCGGACCTCCAGGGCCTCAAGATGCGGTTCCCACCGTCGGCGCAGTTCCTGATGAACGCCGCCGCAATGGGTGCGAGCCCGGTCGAGATCGCCTATAGCGAGCTGTACCTGGCGTTGCAGCAGGGGATTGCCGACGGGCAGGAGAACCCGCTCGTCAACATCAAGGCCATCAACCTCTTCGAGGTCCAGGATTACCTCAGCCTCTCGAGCCACCAGCTCAGCTCGAACCTCGTCGTCATGAACGACGACAAGTGGGCCACGCTGAGCGCGGAGCAGCAGGCGGCCCTCCAGGCCGCGGTCGTGGGTCATGAAGTCGTACGTTCCGTACAGCATCACGGCGCAGGTGCCCACGATCAGCGCGTGACCGACGAGCTTGACCGCCCCGAGGGCGCGGACCGGCAGCACGTAGTCGACGACCTTGATGGCGATGTGCTGGTCGTGGGCCATGAGGTACCCGGACATCATGAACGTCGCCCAGACCATGGCGAAGCGGGAGAG
>JBQGDI010000036.1:0-12050 GCA_052038965.1 Candidatus Limnocylindrales bacterium
ATCGAGGGCTGGGTCAAGGCCAAGCTGAACGGGACCCGGCAGCTCGTCCAGCTGCTCACGAACACCTTCCCGACGCCGATCCCGCCACCCGATCACGACGACCTGCCGTCGCCGACGGTCACCTGCATGCGCTGTCACGACATCAAGCCGCTGATCGCCAACGGCGGGCCGGTCAAGCTCGTCCTGCGGACGCGCTTCGCGCTCGACGAGACGAACACCCGCCAGCAGGTCGCGACCGTCATGCGGCCCTCCGGCCTCGGGACCGGCACCGCGACCCGGGGCATCCACTGGCACATCCAGTACGACCTCGAGTACACGAGCACGGACGCGAGGGCCCAGGAGATCGATCTGGTCCGAATCGTCCGGGAGGATGGCGGCCAGCGGACGTTCATCGCGATGGGCGAGGTCGCGAACCCCACGAACGTCCAGCCGGACATCGATCGCCTGCTCGGCGGCGAGCCGACTCGTCGGATGGACTGCATCGATTGCCATAACCGCGTCGGCCACCGCCTTCCGCCGATCGACGAGGCCGTCGACGACGCGCTCGAGGTTGGGTCGATCGCGTCGGACCTGCCGTTCATCAAGCGCGAGGCCGTCATCCGGCTCTCGACCGTCTACGAATCGCAGGCCGCCGCGGACGCGGGCATCGAGGGCCTGCGCGAGTTCTATGCCACCGAGTACCCGCTCGTCGCCCGGTCCCGCGCCGCGGACATCAACGGCGCGATCAGCGAGATGCAGCGGATCAACACCCTCGTGGCAACGCCCGAGCTGGGCGTAACCGGGACGACCTACCCCGACAACCTCGGCCACGTCAACTCGCCGGGCTGCTTCCGGTGCCACGACGGCGGGCACTACGAGGTCGTCGGCGGGGCGCTGACCGACCGCGCGATCCCGTCGGCCTGCTCGACCTGCCACACGTTCCCGCAGATCGGGCAGAACACGTCGTCGATCCTGATCGGCGAGCGGCCGGCCAACCACCTCGAGGCCCTGTGGGTCTTCGATCACACCAAGGACATCTCGACGGTCGACCCCGGCGGCACCTCCTGCGGCGCGTGCCACACCCGGACGTACTGCGAGAACTGCCACCAGACCAACGCGGTCCAGGTGCCCCACGCCGACATGGTCTTCAACCACGCCGACGTGACCCGCCGAGTCGGCGCCCAGGCCTGCGCCTTCTGCCACCAGCCGACCTATTGCGCGCAGTGCCACAGCGACGAGGTGCTGCCGCGGCCGGGGTCTATCCCGCGCGACTGAGGCCTATGCCCAAAACATACCGCCCGATGGATGGTTGGCCATCCGGCGGCCCGGCACCCTGTCCAGAAAGGTCCTGCGTCCCGAGCCTGAAACCGCATCGCGATCCGGCGCAACCGAGGGAGCATCGGGTTGGAGCCTGCGACGATCGGGAACGAGGCGCGACGGCGCCGGAACGGTCCGAGTGGATCGGCCGGCGGGGGAACCCCTGTGCTGACGACGCGGCGGCGGTTCCTGCGCTTCCTCCTCGGCTTCTCGGCCGTTTCGACGATCGGCATGATCGTGGCCCCGGTGGTCGGCTTCCTGGTCCCGCCGCGGACCCAGGGCAGCAGTGGTGGACGGGTCGTGGCCGGGACGCTCCAGGACATCCCGGCCAACACCGGCAAGGTCGTGGCGATGGGCAGCGCCCCGGTCATCGTCACCAACACCGAGGCCGGCGTGAAGGCCTTCTCGGCGGTGTGCACCCATCTTGGCTGCATTGTCGGCTTCGACGAGACGGTCCGACACATCGTCTGCCCGTGCCACGACGGCCACTTCAACCCGGCCTCCGGCGCGGTCCTGTCGGGCCCGCCGCCTGCACCCCTGCCGCCTGTCTCGGTCGCCATCGAGGGCGAGGAGATCGTCCTCGTCCCGAGCGGGGGCTGAGCGATGAGCGCGCCGGCCGAGACGGTCAGGGGCGGACTCGCCGGCTGGTTCGAGGAGCGGCTCCGGATCTCGGGCCTCCTGGCCGCGCTCCTCCACGTCCGGATTCCGGCATCGGCCCAAACCTACTACCTGGGCGGCATCTCGCTCTTCCTGTTCGGGGTCCAGGTCGTTTCCGGGACGCTCCTGTCGCTGTACTACAAGCCGACCGCCGACGCTGCCTACGAGAGCGTGAAGTACATCACCAGCATCGTCGAGTTCGGCTGGCTGATCCGGAGCATCCACCACTGGGGTGCGACGCTGATGATCGCCACCGTCGCCCTGCACATGGGCCGGATCTTCGTCCAGGCGGCCTACAAGTACCCGCGCGAGCTGACCTGGATGTTCGGGATCCTGCTGCTCGCGGTCACGATCGGCTTCGGCTTCACCGGCTACCTGCTGCCGTGGGACCAGAAGGCCTACTGGGCGACGACCGTCGGGACGGAGATCGCGGGCGGCGTGCCGGTCGTCGGCGACGCGCTGCTGTACCTGCTGCGGGGTGGCGCCGACGTCAGTGACGCGACGCTCAACCGCTTCTTCGGGATGCACGTCCTCGTGCTGCCCCTGCTGCTCGCCGGGCTGGTCGTGGTCCACCTGACGATCGTCCACCAGCTCGGCCTCGCGAGCCCGCGGCATCCCGAGCCCCGGCCGACCGTCCGGGGAGGCCGCGCCGAGCCGGTCGACGAGCCGCTCAAGCCCTTCTTCCCGCACTACATCCTCGATGAGGTCATCGCCTGGTTCGCCGTGCTGGCGGCCCTGGTCGTGCTGGCCTCGGTGCTGCCGGCGGGCCTCGAGGAGGAGGCCGACCCGCTTGTGACCCCGCAGCACATCAAGCCGGAGTGGTACTTCCTGTCGGCGTACCAGCTGCTCAAGGTCGTGCCGCGGACGATCGGGATCCTCGCGCCGGTCCTGGCCGTCGGCCTGCTGCTCTTCCTGCCGCTGCTCGATCGAAATCCCGCAGTGGCCAAGCGTCGCCGTCCGATCGCCCTCGTCCTGGGCGCGGCCGGGGTCGTGGTCGTGGTGGTCCTCACGGTCTGGGGGGCGGTGAGTTGATGACGCCCCGGCGGGCCCCCCTCGCCCCGGCGATGCGGCTGCTGCGGACGGCCGTGCTCGGCGGCGGCCTCGCGCTCCTTGGGCTGCTGACGGTCGAGGGTGCCCTGGCCCAGAGCCCGCCCGCCTCAGGCGAGCCGTCCCCGACGGTCGCCGCCACGACCGAACCCACGCGCGCGCCGGCGACGCCCCAGCCCGCCCCGTCGGGCGCGGCGGACACCAATACCTGCCTGACCTGCCACGCCGCGATCGACAACGTCCAGCACGAGATCACCGAGATCTGGGCCGCCAGCGTCCACGGCCAGAACGGAATCGCGTGCGCGGACTGCCACGGCGGCGACCCGAGATCCGACCAGGTGACGATCGCGATGTCGCCCGAGCGCGGCTTCGTGGGCGCACCCGGCCGGACGGAATCGGCCGCGACCTGCGGGAACTGCCACGCCGACGTGACCCGGATGCGCCAGTACCAGATCCCGACCGATCAGTACGCGAAGTACAAGGCGAGCGTCCACGGCGAGCGCCTGCTGGCCGGCGATGCGCGAGTCGCGATCTGCACCGACTGCCACGGCAGCCACGACGTCAAGAAGGCCTCCGATCCGACGGCCAAGGTCTACCCGCTCAACGTCCCGGCACTGTGCGCGTCGTGCCATGGCGACGCGGCGGTGATGGAGCCGTACGACATCCCGACGAACCAGCTGGACGTGTACTCGAAGAGCGTCCACGGCCGGGCCTTGCTGGAGGAATCCGACCTCCGCGCGCCCACGTGTGCCTCCTGCCACGGGTCGCACGACGCGAAGCCGCCGTCGAGTGCCGAGGTCGTCGGCGTCTGTGGCAAGTGCCACACCGCGACCCAGGCGCTGTACGAGCAGAGCCGGCACGCCCAGCTGGAGATCGGGCCGAAGTGCTGGACCTGCCACGGCACCCACGACGTCGCGCTGCCGGATGAATCGCGCTTCTTCCACCCGAAGCCACCGACGATCGACTGCACGACCTGCCATGACCCCGTCGACCGGAGCCTCGTCCTGCAGGCCGACCGGTTCACCAACGACGACGACCGCCGCTGCGACACCTGCCATCACTCGGGCTCGCTGCTGTACGCACAGGCCCAGGGGATCCACGGGGCGCTCGACCGGGCAGCGACGGCGTTCGACGAGGCGGAGGCGCGAATCGGCGAGGCAGCCGGCGTCGGGATGATCGTCTCCGATGCCGAGGTCGAGCTCGCGGGCGCCAAGACGGACCTCATCCGTGCCCGCGCCGCGGTCCACACGACCAAGCTGACGGACGTCGCCGGACTGGCCGACGACGCCGAGGCCAAGGCCGCCGCGGCACGCGCCCTGGCCGACGAGAAGCTCGCGGCCAGCCTCTTCCGGCGCGGCGCGATGGTTGTCGTCCTCGCGCTGATCCTGGTGAACGTCGCCGCGCTCGTCCTGATCCGTCGCCGCCTGGACCACACGTACGCCACGGTCCCGGCGCGGGAACCGCCGCCCGAGGGTCCGGCCTAGGGTCGCTCGCGCCCGCCCTGTCGGCCATTCCGGCCATTCCGGTTCATGCCGAATACAAACCCGGGTGGTACGAGGTGCCGCGGCGCCCTCTGGGCAGGCTCCCGGCGGCCGTCCACGAGCACGGAATCCGGGTCGACGTGCGTCCTGGCGGACCCCGGCGGCGCCTGACACCACCCCCATTGGTATCTGGGCCGATGAGGGCCGCGCGGACATCTGGGCCGATCACGGCTGCGCGGACGAGACGCCGCCGGGACCAACGAGACGGCCCGCCGGCGTTGCCGGCGGGCCGTCTGGTACGGGCTGGTGCGGCGGCTTACTTGGCCGGCCGGACCTCGATCTGCATGAAGCTGCTGAGGGCGCTGAACCCGATGACCCGGATCTGCGTGCCGGTGTTCGGGTGGATCGCGCTCCCGAGGGGATTGACCGGGTCGTAGTGCAGGGTCCGGTCGTCGAACACTGCGACGCCAGGCAGGCTCGGGACCGGGCACAGGACGCTGTTGTGGTGGATGTTGGGGATCCCGTCCGTCCTCGACAGGGTGAACGTCGAGTCATAGGTCTGGATCCGGTTCCGCCAGATCGCCGGGCCGCCGCACCGCTGCAGGGCGGTGTAGTGGGCGTCGATCGGGAGCAGCAGCCCCTTGCCCGGATGGAGCCCGGTGTTGTTGTCGGCCTGGGACGTATCCCAGTAGTGGACGAGCATCCCGTCCTGGTATGGGAAGTGGTCAACCCAGTTGCCCAGGGCCGGGTCGTTGAGGTAGCCGAAGTAGTACGGGCCGGTCTTGAGGCCGGCGTCGTAGCCCTTGTACGTCCGGTACTCGGCGACGTAGTACTGGCTGTACAGCTTGTCCTCGGTGCCGGTGGTCACGCGGAAGCCGGCGAAGGTCCAGCCCGCGTCGGCCTCGGCGCCGTCGGTCGGGTAGCCGGTGATGTTGATCTCGTCGACCATGAAGCCGTCGAGGTTCACGCCACCGTCGCTGCGGTAGCTGAAGCCGACCATGACGTTGCCCGCGGGCAGGTTGGCAGTCAGGTCGACCCAACCGCCGGAATCGCCGTCGATGCCGTTGGCTTCGACGGACGAGTTCGAGAGGTTGGTCGGGACGGTCTGCCACGTTGCGCCACCGTCGGTCGAGACGATGACGTTGGCGTAGTCGTAGTCGACCTCGATGCCGTAGTTGACCTTCGCGGCGAGGGTCGCCCCGGCGCCGAGGGTGAAGGCCTTGGTCATCTTGTTGTTGAGGTTGTTGGCCGAGCCACTGAAGTAGAAGTGATCGCCCGCGAAGGGCTCGGCGATGACCTGGGTGACGGGCTTCTGGGGAAGGATCACGAACAGGCCCTGGGCCTGCTTGGTGTTTAACTCCATCGGCCCGAGCTTGTGGGCCGAGTACCGGCCCGCGCGGGCCACGTCGTACTTCAGCCAGCCGAGCTGGAACTTCTCCCACGCGCCCATGTGGGCCGGCTTGTTGCCGATCGTGTCCTGGCCGGTGTCGATCCACGACCCGGACGACATCAGCGTCCAGAAGCCGGTGCCGTTCTCGCCGTAGTAGTCGTACAGGTCGGGCAGGCCGAGGTCGTGGCCGAACTCGTGGGCGAACACGCCCACGCCGCCGTCCTCGGGCTGGATCGTGTACTTGCCGACCCAGTAGTCGCTCTCGCCGATCTGGATGCCGCCGAACAGGTTGAACGCCGGGCCAAAGGTGCCGATGCCCTGATAGCGGGCATACCAGCTGTGGCTCCAGATCGTCTCGGGCGCGCCGCCCTCCTCCTCACCGAGGCCGGCGTGGACCGACTGGAACGTGTCGATGTAACCGTCCGGCTCGTCGAAGTTGCCGTTGCCGTTGTAGTCGTAGCGATCCCAGACGTCGAACTGGGCGAGATACTCGTTGATCTCGGCGGGCGTCTTGCCGGCCGCGACCTGCGATTCGTACCAGCCGTTGAGCGAGTCCTCGAGGAAGAACCAGACGTTCGAGTCGGGGCTGTCGTCGTAGTCGGCGAGGTCCCCGGGGACCTCGACCCAGTCGGTGACGTCGCCCGTGACGGCGAACCGGCCGGACGACTGCTCGAGGTAGAAGTTGAGCATCGAGTTGGCGCCCTTCGTCTCGTCGAAGAGCAGGTCCATGTAGTAGCTGCGGTCGAAGTCCGGGACCCAGATCGAGGTGTTGTCGACCGTGCGGTCCGGTTCCGGGATCTGGTTGTGGGCCACGTCGGCGAACTCGCCTAGGACCGTCCAGATCTGGCCCTCGCCCTCGCGCGTCAGCTGGACGTACTGGCCCTTGGCGACCTCCTTGACCTTGCCGGGAGCCTTGCCCGCCAGCTTCGCCTCGATGGCCAGCTTCTTGAGCTCGACCTGCTTGGCGGTGATCGGGTCGGACTTGTTGTCGACCTTGACCGCGGCAGATCCGGCCGCTGGGCCGTCACCACGGGGCGTTGCCGCCCCGGCGACTGGCGCGGTCAGCGCGCCCACGAGGCAGAAGACCGTCGTAAGCACGGCGATCCGACCATACCGGTGCATTCGCATCGTTGCGCTTCCTCCGCTGCGCCGTGGCCCACCGTCCGGCGGGCACTCCTCCGATTGGCGCGTGCGGGACGCGGGGCGGGCCGCAGCAGGGTCGGCGGCAGCCTGTCGGGCACGTGGCAGCCCGACGGTATGGCCGGCCCACGGCCGGGGCTAGGGCCGTTGGTCCCAACCGTCGCGTCGGAGCACCGGCTACTCGAGGGCGATCCGGATCCGCTTGTTGATGCGGCCCTTCGATTCGTAGCCGGTGACACGAACTCGACCGACCTCGCGGGTGTTCGCGACATGCGTCCCGCCGTCGGCCTGGAGGTCGAGGCCGACGATCTCGATCGTCCGGATCTCGTCGATCCCCGGCGGCAGGAGGTTGACCTTCGTCCGGATCAGGTCCGGGATCGCGAACGCCTCGAGGCGCGGCAGGACGCGAACGCGGATCTCGCGGGCGGCGGTGATCTCGGCGTTGACCCTGACCTCGATCTCGTCGACGAGGTCGGCCGACATGTGCTCGAACTCGAAGTCCATCCGTCCGGCGCCGGGCTCCATGTTGCCGCCCGTGACCTGGGCGCCGTAGTCGCGCCACACGACGCCACACAGGACATGGAGCGCGGTGTGGGTCCGCATCAGGCGGTAGCGCCGGGCCCAGTCGATCTCGACCGCGAGCTCGTCGCCGAGCTCGGGTGGGTCGCCCGGCGGGAGCTGGTGGCCGATCTCGCCATCGTCCTTCCGCGCGCCCAGGACCGCCCAGGCGCGGCCGTCGCTTGGCCGGACGAGCCAGCCGAGGTCGGCCGGCTGGCCACCGCCGCCCGGGTAGAAGACCGTCCGGTCGAGGACCACGGTCGAGCCAGCGGCGGGCTCCGGCGCAACCACCAGCACGCGGCCGTCGATCGTGCGGGCATACGCGTCCGTGTAACAGAGCTGCAGGCCTCGGGCCACGGCGATCAGCCTAGCCCGAGGCGGTGCGTGCCGGCACCGAGATAAGCGGCAGATAAGCACCGACCAGTACCGTTGGCGCCCCAGGCGACGGGCGACGACGGGGCAGTCGAGGGTCGAACGGTGGGGTCCTGGACGGTTTGGGCAGCCAATGGTCCTGGTCCGACCCCTGACTTCTGGTGTATCGACCGGGCCATGGGACGTTCGTACGTTGGTAGCCCCCAGGTCGCAGGGGCATCATCTGTGAGGAGTACTGCAATCATGGCCCTTCGGGTCCGCCGGGCATGGAGCCTGATCATGACGGTCGCGCCGATCGTGGCGATCGTCCTGGTCGAGGCGGCCATGCGCCGCTGGTAACACCAGAAGCACGCCGGTCCGACCGTTCCTTCCTCCCGGTCGGGCACCAACGAACAGGACCCGGTGTCCATCCGGGTCTTGTTCTCGTTTCCGTGACGATTCCCTGACCTAGGACGCCCCGAGCGCGCCGACGGCGAGCGGCGGGGCTTTCGGGCTGGGCACGAGCTCCAGCCGGATGGCGACCATCGCCGCCTCCACCCGCCCTGACGCCCCGAGCTTGGCGAGGATGTTCCCGACGTGGACTCCCACGGTCTTCTGGCTGATGAACAGCCGCTCGCCGATCTCCCGGTTCGTGCGGCCCTCCGCGATCAGCGTCAGGACCTCGCGCTCGCGGCGGGACAGGCCGAACGCCTCGCCGGGTCGGCCACCGGGCTCTGACGGCGCGAAGGCAGCGGCCAGCGCGGGGTTCGCGAGCGCCGGCGGCGCGGCGATGCGCCGGTCCTGGGGGCCTGCCCGTGCCGACAGGGGCTCGCCCTGCACGTCCAGGCCTCTGTCGACCCCGCGATCAGTCGCCCGCCGCCCGACCCGGCGCGTGCCGGCCGGCTCGGCCGCACGCCGTGCGCCATCGCCCGCCGCTGCAGTCGGCAGTCCGGGCCCGACGGCGATCGGTCCCGGGGCCTCGGCGGCGTCCGGTGGGACATTGATCAGGGCGCGGTTCGCGAGGGTCGCCAACTCGCGCAGGAGGGGTCGGGCGCCGAGCTCGCGAGCGATCCGGACCGCCTCCAGGAGCGGGCCTCGCGCCGCCGCCCGGCCGACCCGAGCGTCGTGCGCGGGCAGCGCCGCCTCGGTCTGCCGCCAGCGCGAACGGGCGACCTGGTAGGGCTCTCCGGCTCGCTCCCAGGCCCGGGCTGCGGCATCCCACAGCACCGGGTCGTCGGCCCCCTCCAGGCGTGCCATGAACGCCCGGGCCGTGGCGAGGTTCGCGTCGGCCTCCAGCCGACTCGACACGCCCGAGGGCAGCCCGGAGGCGCGCAGGGCGGCCTCGGCCTCGCCGAGCACGCGGCGGCCGCGCTGGCGGGCGCCCGTGATCTCCGGCAGGGCTCGCCGCTCGCGGGCGTCGGTGGCCACGGCGGCCTGGACCTCGAGATAGGTGGCGGCCATCCGGGCCGTGATCGCCCAGTCCTCGGACCGGCGAACCAGGTTCCAGCCTCGCTCGACGGCCCGGCGCGCGTCGACGACATCGCCTCGCCACAGTGCGAACGAGGCCGCCGCCCGGGTCGCCGGCACCTCGAGCTGGGGGTCGGGTGCGTGGTCCGTCTCGAGCGGTCGCCAGCCGAGGAGGCTTGCGGCCCGCTCGTCGACGCTCGTCTCGACCTCGAGCATCGCCGCGGTCAGTGAGGCGTCCGCGAAGGCGACGGCGTCGGGGCTCCACTCGAGCGCCCGGCGGATCGTCTCGCGGGCCTCCGTCCAGCGTCCGGCGGTGAACAGGGCTTCTGCGATGTTGCCGCGAAGCGGGTTGCCGTAGGCCACCTCGAGGCCGTCGCGGCGGGCCTGCTCGATCGCATCGCTGGTGATCGCGATCGCGTCATCGCGGCGGCCGAGGAGCGCGAGGGCGGTCGTGAGGTTGAGCGTCGCCCGGAAGCCGACGTCCGGGTCGTCGAGCTCCCGGGCCAGCTCCCGCGCGGCCTCGAGACGATGCACGCCGGCGCTGCCCTCGGCGCTCCAGGCTTCGGCGACGCCGACCGTGACCATGGCGTGGGCCTCGAGCGAGCGACCCGCCTCGCCGACGGCCTGCGCCACGGTGATCGCCTGGCGTCCGACTCGCGCCGCCTCGGCGAATCGGCCGAGGAGCATCAGGGTCTGCGACAGCGATGCCAGCACGCGGGCCCGGAGGAGCGACGTTCCGCCCGGCGCGATCGAGGCCGCGCGTCGGTGCTCGGCGAGCGCCCGGTCGTGGTCGCCGAGGGTCCTCGCGGCCCGCCCGAGGGTCTCGTGCAGGGATGCCATCACCTCGGCGTCCTCGCGCTCGCCGAAGCGGCCGGCCGCCGTCTCGAGGTAGGCGAGGGCGCGGTCCGGGCGGCCGGCCGCGAGGGCGATCTCCGCCGTTTCGATGAGGAGCATGCCCGCCGCCGCCGGGGCGGCGGGCGTGATCGGGCCGAGCTCGAGCGCCAGCTCCCGCGCGGCGAGGGCGTCGCCGGCCGAATCGAGCGCCTCGGCGACCTCGGCCGCCGTCAGGGCCGCGGCACGGGCATGACCCGGCTCGTGCGCGGCCAGCCAGTGGCACAGCGCCGCCGGCGCGTGGCCGCTCATCGCCGCGGCGAGCGCCAGGTGGTGCCGGCGCCGTTGGACGGGCAGGAGGTCATCCTCGATCGCCCGCGCGACGAGCTCGTGGCGGATCGACAGGCGGCCGGCGTCCTCCACGGCAAAGCCGTGCTCGATCGCCTCCGCGAGGCCGGCCCGGAGATCGGCGTCGAGGACGCCATCGCCGCGCCGAGGGCGGGTCGTGGAGCGTGGTGGAACGCCATCGGAGAGCCTCGCGAAGGCCGTCGCGACGGCCGCCAGGGCATCGCGGTCGAGCGGCAGCCCCGCCGTGGCCAGGAACCGGAGAACGCGCCGGGACTCGGGTCCGCGTTGCCCCAGCCGCGCCAGGACGAGCTCGTCGAGCGTCGTGCCGAGCGAAACGCCGGGCAGCTCCCGCCGCGCGGCGAGAACCTCCTCGGCGACGAGCGGGTCGCCGCCCGATCGCTCGGCGACGAGCAGCAGTGCGGCGGCCGTCGGGCGCTCGCCCTCGATGGCCGCCACGAGCCGGGCGAGGTCGAAGCGGTCGAGCGGGCCGACCTCGATCGCCTGGGGTGGATCGGCGGAGGCGGACATCGCGCCCAGCTGCGGCAGGAGCGGGTGGCCCCGGGCGAGGCGATCGCTGCCGTACGTGACGACGAGGCACACCCGCGACGGCCGGGTGACCCGGGCCAGGAAGGCCGCGAGGTTGCGGGTGCCCGCATCGGCGTGGTGGAGGTCCTCGAGGACGAGCAGCACGGGCTCGCGCTCCCCTGCCCGCTCGAGGAGGCCGTGGATCGCCTCGCTGAGCCAGGCGGCCCGCCGTTCCGGCGCGATCGCCGCCCGCCGGGAGCGTCGATTCGCGCTCCCGAGCCGCGGCGCCAGGGCCGGCAGCAGTCGCGCCAGCGGCTCGGCGCCGGGGCCGACGATCCGCGCCAGCTCGGCGTCGTCGACGGCCGCCAACCACGGCGTGAGGCCCTCGGCGATCGGGGCGAACGGATCCATCGAGCGCGCCGGGCGGGCCGTGCACCGGACGACCCGGAACGGCTCGCCGAGGCGGCCCACGCGGCGGACGGTCTCGCCCACGAGCCGGCTGACGCCGATCCCGCCATGGCCCGACAGGAGGACCCTGGGGCTCCGTCCGTCGAGGGCCGCCTCCAGGGCGACCGCGAGGTGCGACAGCTCCCGCTCCCGGCCGACGAACTCCTCGCTCACGTATCGCGCGGGCATGGGCCCATCATGCCACCCGCACACCAGCCCACGAACGGCGTTCCCGGCGCTCGACGCTGGCAACCGGGCTCGGCAGGCACGTCGCCGTCGCGTCCGCGCACCGGCGACTGCGCGACGTCGACCGGGCACCGGCTACCCTCCCGCGGTGGCCCAGCCGAGCCCGGATCCGACCACCGACCCGTCGTCCCCCGACCCGGCGCCCCGCGTCACCGCGCCGCGGCTCTGGCGCGATGGCGACTTCCTGCGCCTCTGGTCCGCCTCGACGGTCTCGGTCTTCGGCTCGCTGATCACCCGGACCGCGCTGCCCTTCGCGGCCATCCTCG
>JBQGDI010000037.1:0-5620 GCA_052038965.1 Candidatus Limnocylindrales bacterium
GGTCACGCCGCCGGCATTGCACAGGATGTCGGGGATCATGAACACGCCGTTCGCATGCAGGATGTCGTCGGCCTCGGGCGTGGTCGGGCCGTTGGCGGCTTCGGCCACGATCTTCGCCTTGACATTCGCCGCGTTGCGGGCCGTGATCTGGTTCTCGAGCGCGGCCGGGATCAGGATGTCGCAGTCGACCTCGAGGAGCTCCTCGTTGGTCAGTCCGGTTGAACCCGGGAAGCCGACGACCGTGCCGTGCTCCTGCTTCCATGCGGTGACGCGCGAAATGTCGAGCCCGGCCGGATTGGCGATCCCGCCCGTCGAGTCCGACACGGCGACGACCGTCGCGCCCTCGTCGGCGATGAGCCGCGCCGCGATCGCCCCGGCGTTGCCGAAGCCCTGGACGGCGACCCGCGCAGTGTGCAGGTCCATGCCGAGGTGGCGGGCCGCTTCGACGATCGTGTAGACGCAGCCGCGGGCCGTGGCCTCGTTGCGTCCCTCCGACCCGCCGAGGCTGATCGGCTTGCCGGTGACGACGCCCGGGATCGTGTAGCCCTGGTGCATCGAGTACGTGTCCAGGATCCAGGCCATGACCTGGGCGTTGGTGTTGACATCCGGCGCCGGGATGTCCTTCTCGGGCCCGACGAGGACCTCGATCTCGGTGAAGAACCGGCGGCTGAGGGCCTCGAGCTCCTTCTTCGACAGCTTCTTCGGGTCGACGATGACGCCGCCCTTGCCACCGCCGTAGGGGATGCCGACGACCGCGCACTTCCAGGTCATCCACATCGCGAGGGCCTTGACCTCGTCGAGCGTGACGTCCTGGTGGTAGCGGATACCGCCCTTGGCCGGGCCCCGGCCGAGGTTGTGCTGGACGCGGTAGCCGGTGAAGACCTGCACCGAGCCGTCGTCCATCTTCACGGGGAAGTGGACGGTCAGCTCGCGGCGCGGCTCGCGGAGGACGCGGCGCATGCCCTCGTCGAGCTGGAGCATCTCGGCGGCGAGGTCGAATTGCTGTTGGGCGACCTGCCAGGCGTTGATCTTGGCGACATTCTCGGTCGTCATGGCGCGACGGCACCTCGTGCTTGGGCGAACCCGTGGAGCCCGGTGGTCGCCTTCGACCAAGCCGGGGAGGGGGTGACTGTGGCGGTATCCAGGCGCCCGAGTATACCCGCGGACGGGCAGGTGAAGGCCCTGGTCGCCACCATGTCGCAACCCTACCGCAACCGTGTCGCAACGCCCCGGAGCCGAACGTCCCGTCCCGCCGGGCCGCAGGTCCCGCCGATGGCGTGACCCCGGCGCCTCGGGGCGAGCGGGCCGGGTCGTCACGTGGCCGGGGCCAGGGTTGGCCGTTCGTGCCAGATACAAATGGCCATGGTGTTAGGCGGCAGTTTCGAGCCGTTGGATGGCAGCTGCGGCTTCAACCGAGCGTGAGCGGGCGGGCGGCAGGGCTGGATCACGCCGCGCCTCGCGTCTACCACCACCCGCATTTGTATCCGGGGCTATCCGGCCGGGGGCGAGCGGGCCGGGCCGGCGAAGCGAGCGGGAGTGCACGCCGGGACGGCGGAGCGTGGCGAGGGCAGCCGGTACGGCCTGGCGTTCGAGGGCGCTGCCTCGATCAGGCCGGCCGCGAGGCTTCCGTGTAGAGCGCGACGGCGCCGACGGAGCCCGGGCCCACGTGGGGTCCGACCGAGGCGCCGACGAGGTCGATCGACACCCTGGAGCGGTCGATGCCGCCGGGGACGGCCGCGATGAGCGTCTCGGCGAACTCCTCCACCCCGGCGTTCGTGGTGTGGAGGACCGAGAGGCGGTCCATGGGACGCTGGCAGAGCAGCTCCACGACTCGCTCGCGGGCCTTGCTCCGCGTCCGGACCTGGTCGGCCCGCTCGACGAGACCGTGCTGGACGGTGATGATCGGCTTGACCGACAGGAGCGTGCCGATGGCCGCCCGCGCACCGCTGACCCGCCCGCCGCGCTTGAGGTACTCGAGCGTGTCGAGGGCCAGGTAGACGCCGATGTCGTCGCGCCGGCGGGTCAGGGTCGAGGCGATCTCCGAGGCGGCGACACCGGCCCCGGCCAATTCGACCGCCAGCTCTGCGAGGATGCCCTCGCCCATCGAGGCGGACATCGAATCGATGACGTGGATCTCGCGGTCCTTGAACATCGCCTGGGCGATCTCGGCGCTCTTGATCGTCCCGGACAGGGTCCCCGCGACGTGGACCGAGACGATCGCCTCGGCGCCCTCGTCGAACAGCCGCTGGTAGGTCGTCTGGAAGTCGCCGGGGCTGCAGGCCGCGGTCGTGGGGAACGGTGCATCCGGGGCGGTCATCCGCTGCCAGAACTGCTCGGTCGACAGGTTGACGCCTGCCGAGAACGTCTCGCTGCCGAAGTTCACCAGCAACGGCACGATCGTGATGCCGAGCGCCCCGGCGCGCTCGGGGGCCATGTCGGACGCGGAGTCGGTGACGACGGCAACGCGGGACACGGGTGCCCTCCCTCTGGTCTCCCGGCGCCGCGTGGTGCCCGTCTTGTCGCCGGGCGCGGCGCTCCCGCCGCGATGATACGGGCCGCCGCTACCCTCTCGGGCGATGGACCGCTCGCTGTGGGCCGTGCTGGCCGGGACGTTCACGCTCCGCTTCAGCACCGGCCTGACCGGCGCGATGCTGACCTTCTACCTGGCCGACCTCCACGAGCACCACGGCATCCTCGACCAGTTGTTGGGGCTCGGCGCCGGAATCGCCGTCGGCAGCCTGGCCTTCGCGATGATCCATGCCGCGTTCTACGTCTCGGAGCTCGTGCTGTCGCCGGTCTTCGGCGTGCTCTCGGATCGCCGGGGCCACTGGCAGGTCATGCAGTACGGCCCGTTCTTCGGGATCGTTGCGGTCGTCGTGACGTGGGCCACGACCAACGTCCCCCTGATCGTCGGGACGCGGTTGCTCGAAGGCGCCGCGACGGCCTCCAGCATCCCCTCCATCCTGGGCTTCATCGCCGTGGCGACCGCCATGGACGAGGGCCTCCGGGGCAGGGCCGTCGCGCGCTTCGAGGCGGCCACGCTGGCCGGGCTGCTCGCCGGGTTCGCGGCCGCCGGCCCGCTGTTCACCGCCTTCGGGCCAGAGGCGTTCCTGCTGAACGGCCTGATGTACGGCTGGTCGCTGGCGATCTACCGCTGGGGCGTCGACCGCAACCTCGAGGCGTCCCTCGAGGCGCCACACGCCAAGGACGGAAGACGGTTCGACCTGTCGCGCTACCGGGCCATCCTCGGCCGGACCCATGTCTGGCTGCTCGCCCCGACCTGGATCGCGATCAACGCCGTCCTCGGGCTGTTCACGACCCAGACGATCTTCCAGCTCGTCCGGACGCCGGATCCGCGGTTCGGAGACCAGCTCCTGATGGGCGGCTTCGAGCCGCTCCAGATCAGCCTCGGCCTGGCCGTCGGCGGTGCCCTGTTCTTCGCCGGCCTGCTCTACTGGGGCAACCGCTTCAAGACCATCCGCCGGACGACGATCATCCTGTACGGCGTCGGTGGCGGCGCCCTCCTGGTCCTCGCGGCCGTCGGCATCAACCACAGTGGCAGCCTGCCGTGGTTCGCGGTCCCGCTGCTGGCGATCCCGGCCGTCTTCGGCCTGTTCGTCCTGGCCGGGGCGACGCCCGCCGCCATCGGCCTCCTGGCGGACGTGACCGAGGCCTACCCCGACGACCGCGGGGCGATCATGGGCCTGTACAGCGTGTTCCTGGGCTTCGGCCAGATCGGCGGGTCATTCGTGGCGGGGTTCGCGGCCGAGTGGCTCGGACTCGACGGGATCTTCGTCGCCTCGCTCGTGCTCTTGGTCGTGGCCGTCGTGCCGCTCGTCTCGCTCCGGCGCCACGAGCACTACCTCGCCGGGCCGGCCAAGCCGGCGACGGTCGACTAGGCCACGGCGCCGGACGCGGACGAGGTCGGGCAGGTGGCTCTCGAGCCGGTCCTCGTCCCGCAACCGGTGGCCCGCGGGCGGCGCGGCGCCGTCGTCGGACCGCATCACCTCGCGACGGCGGCGGGGCTCGCGATCCTCCGTGCCGGCGGCCACGCGGTCGATGCGGCGATCGCGACGAACGCCGTCCTCGGCGTCGTCCAGCCGAACGACTGCGGACCGGGCGGCGATGCCTTCTGGCTGATCTGGGACGCGAGCGAACGGCGCCAGCTCGGCCTCAACGGCTCGGGACGCGCCCCGAGCGGGGTGGACCCGGCACGGTTGCGCGGCGGGGGCCTCGCCGCGATGCCGGAGCGGGGGGCTGCCGCGATCACGATCCCCGGCGCGGTTCGCTCGTGGGCCGATGCCCACCGCCGGTTCGGCCGTCTCGACGCGGCGACGATCCTGGCCGCCGCGATCGATCTCGCCGCTGCCGGGTTCCCAGCCTGGCCCGGCTTCATGTCCGCGGTCGAGGCCACGGCGCCGTTGGTCGGGTCGGCGGTCGGTGCCACGGCCCCGTGGTTCGAGGCCTTCCGGCCCCTTCAGCGGCCGTGGCGGCTCGGAGAGCTCGTTCGCCTCCCGGCGCTCGCCCGGACGCTCGAGACGCTCGCCCGTGACGGTTTCGACGCGTTCTACGACGGGCCCCTCGGCGAAGCGCAGGCCGGTGGGCTCCTGGCCGCGGGCGTCCCGTGCCGGCTCGACGACCTGCGGGACCACCGCTCGACCTGGACCGAGCCGATCTCGACGTCGTACCGCGGCGTGACAGTCACGAGCCACGCGCCGAACTCGTCGGGCGTCGTGGCCCTCGAGCTCATTTCGATCCTCGAGCGCTTCGAGCCGCCGCCGGCGGCCGCGTTCGGGCCGCACGGCGTCACCGACCCGGGCTGGATCCATCTGGGAGTCGAGGCCGCGAAGCTCGCGATGGCCGACCGGGACGCGCACCTGACGGATCCCGACGCGATGACCGCGACGGTCGGCGAGCTGCTGGACCCCGGTCGCATCGAGGACCTCGCCCGGCGGATCGATCCGGGTCGGGCCGCCCGCCCGGCACGGGCCACGAACCCTCCCGGCGGCGGGACGGTCTACCTCGGCGTCGTCGACGACGACGGCAACGCCGTCAGCCTCATCCAGTCGAACTACCAGGACTTCGGGTCCGGGGTGGTCGACCCAGCGACCGGTGTCGTCTACCAGAACCGCGGCGCGTACTTCTCCCTCGACCCGGACCACCCGAACGTCCTCGGTCCCGGGAGGCGGACCCTCCACACGCTGCTGCCCGGAATGCTGTTCCGGGCTGCGGGCGGGGATCCGTGGGTGGTCGCGGGCTCGATGGGTGCCGATGCGCAGCCGCAGATCCACGCCCAGCTCGTCAGCGCGCTGGTGGACGGTCGGGTGGACGTGGGCACCGCCGTCGCGGCGCCGCGGTGGTACGTGGCACCCGAGCGACGATTCGAGCCGCCGCTCACGGTCCGTGCCGAATCACGCTTCGAGCCCGGCGTGCTCGAGGCGCTCGAGGCGCTCGGCCACCCCGTCGCCCGGACCCCGGCATTCGACGAGTCGCTCGGCCACGAGCACGCCATCGAGCTGGTCGACGGTGGGCCGCGGGCTCCGGGGGGTTCGCTCGCCGCCGCGACCGACCCGCGCAGCGCGGGGCTGCCTGCGGTGTGGTGAAGGCTCGCCTCGCGCCC
>JBQGDI010000038.1:0-1846 GCA_052038965.1 Candidatus Limnocylindrales bacterium
CCACCCATGAGGATCGTCCGGTCACGCATCCCGGGCAGCGACGACATCGGCCGGTGGGTATACGTCCCGTAGGCCAGCCGGTCGTAGATCTCGTCGCTGTAGACGAGGAGGTCGTGGCGGACCGCGATCCCGGCGAGCGCGTCCTGGATCTCGGGCGTGAGGACGGCCCCGGTCGGGTTGCAGGGGTAGCCGAGGAACAGGGCCTTCGTCCGCGGCGTGATCGCCGCCTCGACCGCGTCGGGATCGAGGGCGAAGTCGTCCTCGAACCGGGTGGGCACGTGGACCGCGACCCCGCCGGCAAAGACGATCGCCGGCACGTACGCGACGTACGACGGCTCGTGGAGGACGACCTCGTCGCCCGGATCGCAGGTCGCCCGGAGCGCGAGGTCCACGGCCTCCGATGCGCCGACCGTAATGAGCAGCTCCTTCGCGGGGTCGTAGCTGAGCCCGTAGCGCCGCTCGAGGTGGCGGTGGAGGGCGAGGCGGAGCTCCAGGGTCCCGTAGTTCGAGGTGTAGTGGGTCCGGCCCTCGCGGAGCGACTCGACGCCGGCCTCCACGATCTGGCGGGGGGTGTCGAAGTCCGGCTCGCCGACGCCGAGGCTGATGACGTCGGTCATCGTCGCCACGATGTCGAAGAACTTCCGGATCCCGGACGGTGGCACGGCCCGAACGCGCTGCGAGAGGGCTCGCTCGGCCAGTGGCGCGCGCTCGGCCGGCGCCATGCTCGTGCTCATGGCGCGAAGCCTACGACATCGATGTCCCGCGGCCGCGGCGGCGTCAGCGCCGGTCGTCGGCCCGGTCCGCGGGCTCGTCGCCCTCGACGGCGGTGCCCGCGGGCGCGTCAGGCCCCGACCCGGCGTAGGGGCTCTCGATCGGGCCGCCCTCGCGCCATCGCCGCGGGCCATGGCCGACGTCGGAGAACAGCTCGGCGAGGCCAGCCACTTCCCGCCACAGCGACCGGGGCAGGCCCAGGGCCCGTGCCAGGAGGCCGCGGCGCGGAGCCGCCGACGAACCGGTCATGGGGACCTCCTGCGCTTCGACGGTCAGCTTGCCGGCGACGGCTCGGCGCCGGCCAGCGGCTCGCCCGACAGGACCCGGCCGACGACGTCGTCCACGTCGCGGTGGAGGGCGGCACGATCCCGGGCCAGCCGCTCCGCGCGAAGCTTGATGCCGAGCATCTGCTTCTGCGTCATCACGAAGATGCCGAAGCCGAGCAGGGACCGCAGGGACGCCGGACCGGTCCGCTCGCCCTCGACCTTGACGCTGAACCGCTCGATGAGCCGCGTTCGCTCCCCCTCGAGAGGCTCGAGCACGAACGCCCAGGCGGCCGTGAATCGCGGCGGAGTCGCCGTCTCCAGGAACCTGCCGGACGCGGCCAGGCCCAGCTCGTCCTCGACGGCCGGCTTCGTCGGCCGCCGGGCGGCGAGGATCTCCGGGTCGACATACAGGACGAGCGCACGCTCCGGTTCGACCACCTTGACCGCGAAGCCGCCGCCCGGGTCCGTCGGGAAGACGTCCCCCACGGCGACGTGCTGAAGGTCGGGCCGGATGGCGTCCGCGCTCGAGCCCTTCATGTCGATCGCGTCCCAGCTGTACCAGCCCCCTCGGCCATAGCCCATCTGGACGAGCCACGGCCAGACGCCGGAAATCGGCGCCTCGATCGTGATCCCGCGCGTGTCGACGTGGTCGGCCCCCGGCACGAGCTCATCGCCCGGCAGGGTTCGGCGGGCCTCGAGCGGGTCGCGACCCCAGCTCGCGTACCAGCGCCGGACGGCCACGGAGCCGGCCCAGCTCGCCGCGGCGATCGCCGAGCACGCGACGATCCGTTTGATCATGGGCGCACCTC